>JBCLBO010000027.1:0-35164 GCA_038916785.1 Candidatus Hydrogenedentales bacterium
CTGGAGGATTACCGCCCGACGGCGGACGGCCAGCCACCGCTTGCGCGCGCGATCGAGTGGATGAATACCGTTGACCCTGATACGGGCAAGCCCGCGCGGCGCGAGACGAACACCATGCCGCAGTGGGCGGGATCTTGCTGGTATTTCCTGCGCTTCTGCGACCCTCGCAATGACGACGCGGCGTGGTCAGCCGAGGCCGAAGCCTACTGGATGCCCGTGGACCTCTACATCGGCGGCGCGGAGCACGCGGTGTTGCATCTGCTCTATGCGCGCTTCTGGCACAAGGTGCTCTTCGACGCGGGCTACGTCAGCACGAAGGAACCCTTCCAGAAACTTTTCAACCAGGGGATGATCCTGGCGTATTCATACCGAGACGAAAAAGGAAAGTACTACTTTCCAAAACAAGCTCGCCAAGTAAAGTGGGCACCGAGTTCGACCACCGAAGCAAAAGAACCTGCCGAAGTTTATTGCTCTGCTGGGATGGGCACCCTGCGTTGCGACCATGATCTTTCGGTCGAGAAACATCAGGAGATTGTTGTATTCCAATGGAAAGATCCGCTTGCTTCGCCAGTGACCGTTAAGACTTACTCAGGGCGGCCTATTAATGATTTTGTCTTTGTCGACGAAACCTCCAATAGGGCATACACGTATGAAGGCGTTGATTTTATTCGCGACACCGCGTCGAACGTACTTACTGACACAGACGCTAGCTACCATGTGTATGATGCCTTCGCTCTAATTGACGGGAAGAAACGGAGGCTTACGCCGGCCATTCGGTTCTTTTCACAAGTCGAAAAGATGAGCAAGTCGCGCTACAACGTGGTGAATCCGGACGAAGTCATCAAGAACCACGGCGCGGACGCGATGCGCTTGTACGAAATGTTCATGGGCCCGCTGGGTCGCGAGAAGCCGTGGACGGACGAGGGCGTGCAGGGCGTGAGCCGCTTCCTGCGGCGTGTGTGGAACCTCTTCATCGGGGACGACGGCAAGCTTTCGCCGAAGATTGCGATTGGAGCAGGTGACGAGCCGCTGAAGAAGCAGTTGCACAAGACGATGAAAGGCGTGGGGGAGGACATCGAAAAGCTACTGTTCAACACCGCCATCGCCAAGATGATGGAATTTTTGAACGCGGCCATGAAGGCCCCCACGGTGGACAAGGCTTGGGTCGAGCAGTTCGTGCTGGTTCTATCGCCCTTCGCCCCGCACCTGGCCGAGGAACTCTGGGAGCGCCTGGGCCACACGCGCACGCTGGCCTACGAGCCCTGGCCGCGTTACGACGAGACGCTGTTGACCGAGGACACGATCGAAATTCCTGTCCAAATTAACGGGAAAGTGCGCTCGCGCATTACGGTCGCCGTCGACGCGCCGAACGACGCCGTCCTCGCGCTCGCCAAGGCCGACGAAATCGTCGCGCGCAATCTCGATGGGAAGCAGATCGTCAAGGAGATCGTCGTGCCGGGTAAATTGATCAATCTGGTCATCCGGTAATGCCTTAACTATCAACACAGAGGCACGGCGCACACGGGGAGATTCTGTCCGGAACCAGACTCTCTGTGCACTCTGCGCGTCTGTGTTGATCATTACCGCGCTTGGCCGGAATCCGCACGGTCTGGCAACCATTGCAGGGCGAATCCGCGATTTGTTATAATTCGCGCCTCGGCGCTTCGGCACCGGCCCCAGCGGGGGCGTAGTTCAGTTGGTTAGAACGCTTGCCTGTCACGCAAGAGGTCGCGGGTTCAAGTCCCGTCGCTCCCGCCACTTTTTATTTCTCCCGCGCTAATTCGGCCCCTCGATGAATCCATAGTATCGCCCCATCCAGTAGGGGAGCAGCCAGAAGACGCCGCTGCTTTCTAAGCGGCCGTCGGGATCGGTGAAATCACCGGAAATCGCGGCCCAGGGGTTTTTATCCCACCGCATCACGCCGCGCTCGCTGGGCGGGAGCATGCGATCGGTTTGCAGGGGATCGAGCATGGGCTCGCGCACGAGTTTGAGGTCTTCGCGTGCGGAGTTGTCGATGGTCCATTGGCGGAGATCGAGCGGCTGATCGCGGAGAAATTCAACGCTCTCCTGAAGATGCAAGTCTTTGCCGCCGGCCATTCCGTAGATGAAATTGAAGAATGGGTTCTGGTCGTTCTCGACCGTGCGGTAGGCCCAGGTGATGCCTTCCATGAATGTCGCATGCAGTTCCGGGTTCGTCTCTGAGAGGAGAAGTCCGGGCGTGCTCATGGCGATCAGGTTGTCCTGGATGTGGGTGCGCTCGGAGCGGCCGTAAGATTTCGGATGGCGCGCGATCTCGGCGTAGCCGTGCTCGCGGATGAGTTTTTCGAACTCGTGCTGATACTTCGCGTCACCGGTGACGACGTATGCGACCTTCAGGAAGGAAAGGACTTCGAAGGTCTTGTTCACACCCTCGACGCGCCAATCGGGGTCGCCCTTGACGGACTCCGGTGCCCACACACCCCAGCGCGTCGGTTGCCCATCGAGATCGCGGATGACGTAACCGTTGTCCACGATGTAATCGACAATGCGCCGGACATGTGCGCGTACGCGTTCCTTGTGCTCATCATCGGCGGCAAGCGTGAAGTAAAAATAATAGCCAAACATCTGCCCGACCATTTCGTCGGAGCTGGTGTCGCCTTTCCAGAGCCACTTGCCGTCGGCGGACAAGCGCCAGCGTTCGTCGACGCGCTTCGTGCGCGGATCGCGGACACGCCGCTCGGCGTATTCTTCAGGTGTCATCGTGTGATTCGCGTCGGCCATCTGCGTCCATGTGGACGGCACGACCGTGCGCGCGAAGAATCCGGGCACCTGCGTCACCGTTTCCAGAAATTCCAGAGCGTCGTAAGCCAGGTCCGCGTGGCGCCGAGCCTCTGGATCCTTCGTGACCGCCCAGCGCAGCGATTCCATCGCCAGGTACTGCGCGGTGAAGGTCCCATCGTTGTCATCGTCCCACGGATTCCACTTGCTCGGGTCTGCAGGATCCGGGAACCAGCATTTTTCGACGATATATGGCGGCCGGACATGGCGCTGGTGGCAGATTTCCAGATAATACTGCGCCTTTTGCGCGAGAGTCATTTCGCGGCGTTTGATGGCGCTCACGCCCGCGGCCGTAGCAATCCACGCGGTGCCCTGTGAATCGAATGTGATACCGCGCACGTCATCGCTGAGGAGCCATCGGCGGCTGTGGCGCAACGACCACTTCGTACCGTCGAATCGCGCGACGCCGAGTGCCGTGCCGGCCCACAGGACGCCGCCGCGATCGAAAGCCAGCGCGCGCACGTCGTAATTCGGAAGGCCCTCAGCGGGGCCGAAGTGTTTTGTGTATTGTCCCCCGGAGTAGACGTCGATCCCCCCGCGCGCGCCGATCCATAGGTCGCCCTTGGCGTTGAATGCCAGTGCCTTCAAGTCGCCGGAGTAAAGGTCTTCATCTTTGTAGAAATGCTTTAGTTCGTTGCGCGTTTGTTGGAAGAGCCCAACGCCGGTCGCTATGTAGAGGTCTCCACTGCGAACGGCTGCGTCGCGCACGTGTCGTGACCAGTGGTTTGCGAGAGGCGCCCAACTCCCGTTTCGGCGAATCCACGATCCTTCGGGTCCGAGCGCGACAAGGCCGTTGGACGCTTCCGCCATTGCGGTGATTGTGCCATTGACGCCGGGCTCCCTTGCCCCTTGTCCCTCGCTTACGCGATAGATGCCGTCCCATGCGCCAGCCCAAAGATCGCCGGCGGCATCCGTGAACAACTCATAGAGCGGACCATCCGTTACCCCGGCCTGCTTCGACCATCGGGTGGAGTCCAGCCGGTACAGGCCGGCCGCTGTCGCCGCCCAGACGCGATCGGAAGCATCGACTACCACGGCACGAACGTCGTTCGGTCCGCCTCCGCCGGGAAGTGGATAGGCCTCGTGATACTCCTGAACGAACGGCGTATCGGGGATCGACACGATCTCTTGCGCGGCGGCGAGAAAAGTGAGGACTATCAGGGAAGATACGACGGTCATGGCGGCGATTGTGACACAGTGGAAACGTCCGTGGCTACGCACTAGAATCCGTGCATCTCTGGTCAAAGGATTCTGCGCATGTTTACTCGCATACTCACGTTCGCCGCGCTCGTCTTGGGCGTGGCCGGCGCTGCAGCCGCCGAGCACCGCGTACTCGTGATCGGCGACAAGACGCTCTCGGTGGTCGCGGCGGACGGCAAGACGGAGTGGGAGATGCCGTGGCCGGGCATTCACGACATTCATGTGCTGCCGAACGGCAACCTCGTATTCGGAAATTGTCACGCCGGCCCTGGCCAACCCTTGCTGATTGAGATCGACCGCGAGACCAAGAAAGTCTTGTGGACTTTTGATCATTTTGATACGCTGGGGAACTCGGTCACAAATTCCGTGCTGATGGATCTGGCGGGACAAACGATTCGATAACACGGGCCGCGGCGCGGCCGTTGGAGGAGGCATTCATGTCATCGCGATTGAAGACGCCATTGTGTGAAATCCTCGGCATCGAGGTGCCGATCATTACGGCCGGGATGGCTGAAGCCTCGGGCGTCGAGCTCGCCGCGGCCGTGTCGAACGCGGGCGGGCTGGGCGTGATGGGTTGCACGATGGACAGCCCGGAGGAATTGCGCGAGAAAATCCGCGCCTTGCGCCGCAAATGCGACCGGCCCTTTGGTGTGGACTTGTTGCTCCCGCCGAACGTGTCGCTGGAAATGGTGAAGAACGAGGACCTCGTGGATCAGATCCCGGCTGCGCATCGCGAGTACCGCGAGAAGCTGTGCAAGATGTTCAACGTGACCCAACTCGCCGAGGGCGATCACCATGTCCTCGGCACGGGCGCGCTGGAGCAGCTCGAGGTCCTCTTCGAGGAACGGGTCCCGGTTTTCGTCTCGGGCTTGGGCAGCCCCGCGTTTATGATGGAGCGCGCGCGGGCGCAGGGCATGAATGTGATGGGCGTCGTGGGCAACGTGAAGAACGCCCGGCGGGTCGCATCCGCCGGCGTCGACGCGGTCATCGCGCAGGGCTCGGAAGGCGGCGGGCATACCGGTCTCGTGGGCACCTTTGCGCTATTGCCGCAGGTCGTGGATGCGGTCGCGCCGATGCCGGTGGTGGCGGCGGGCAGCATCAGCGACGGACGCGGCCTCGCCGCGGCGCTGGCGTTCGGGTGCCAGGGCGTATGGGTGGGCACGCGATTTCTCGCTACGCCCGAGGCGGTGATCCCGCAATGGAAAAAGGATGCGCTCGTCGCGGCGACGGAAGAATCCACCGTGCGCTCGCGGTCCTACACCGGCAAACCCGCGCGCCTCATTAAGAACGCATGGACGGAGCAGTGGGAGAAGGGCGGCGTCGAGCCGCTGCCGATGCCGCTGCAAGGCGCGCTGGTGAACCCTGTGCTCAAGGCGGTCGCGGACCGTCCCGACATCCAAGCCAACGCCGCCGGGCAAGGCGTGGGGCTCATCCACGAGATCAAACCCGCCGCGCAGATCGTCGCGGAGATGATGCGCGATGCCGAGCGGATTCTCGCCGGTTTCGCTGTGCCGGCCGCGAAGGCCGTGCGCGTCTGAACACTACCTCCGCCGCAGGAAGGGAATTTCGCTGGGGTCGAGATCGCGAACCGGCGGCGGCACGGGGATGGATGTACTCCAGCGGCTGCGGGGTTTCTCAGGTTCCGTGGCGATCTGGGCGGCCTGTGCCTGGTTCATTTCGTCCGGCGCGGCGGGTGGCGTGAGATACGCGATGCCCTTGGGCGCATAGGGTAGATTCGTCGACGCGAATCGGACTGCCGGCGTGAAAGACACGGAGCCGTCCATCCAAAGGACGTTGCTGCCCCCTGGAACGTGATTGCCATCCGTCCTCCGCAGACTCCCCTTGTCCCACATCACGGGTACTCTCGGGAATCCGACCTGCTGCACGGGCGGGAGCGAGATCGGCTGGCTCGTATACGCGCCGAAGTAATCATAGCTGGCGCGGAGGCTTAGTTCGGACTCCAGGCTTGTGCCCAAGCCATTGTAGGGTTCGTGACCCTCGAGCTCTCGAAGGCCGTTGTCCTGATCGGACGGGCAGATGAAATCGTACTCGCTCAGACCGTAGCGCGGAAAGAAATACAACAGGCAGTCGGCGTTGTTGTCGCCGCCGCTCCAGGGAAGTTGGCGGTCGTGCTCGTCGGCGTACATGTGTAGGGCCATGCCGATCTGCGAGAGATGCGCGGCGCAGGACGCGCGGCGGGCCGACTCGCGCGAACGCGCCAGTCCCGGCAGGAGTATGGCGGCCAGGACCCCGATAATCGCAATCACGCTGAGTAGTTCCACGAGAGTAAATCCACGCGGTACACGCCCGGTCATGTCGGGCTCCTCGGGTCTGTGCGCGGGTCGATGTACTCGAGAGACACAATGCGTTTCCCGTCAATCACCGCTTTCGCGGTCAACTCGCAGCGGCGCAACACGTGCGCGCCGTCTCGGAGCCGGGCAATGGAGGTGATCGTGAATTCGTTTGATCCTATCCCGCGCACGATTTTCGTCGTGTAGTAACCCTCCCCGAGCAGCGTGTCCTTCTCGCCCGAATAGGCGCCCCCGCGCTCGGCGAGTTGGGCCGCAGCGCGCTGGATTCCGGCCTCGGCCAACGCGCGTGCGGTCTGCTCCCTCCAGGCGGCATGCTCGCGGGCCATCGTGCGATTCACACCGGCGAGTAGGGAGGCAAGCAGAACGCCGATTGCCGCGAGGAGCATGACCACGACGATCAAGGCGGAACCGCGACTGCTGCGCGCGGGCGTCGAGAGTCTCGAAGTGACGGCCATCATGGCGCACCCAGTGCGGCGACAAAGTGGTTAGTCCTCGATACGCTTCGAGGCGTTCCTTCGTTGTCCACAACGAGATCGAGCGAGACCAGGGCGGTCTGCGGATCGCGGGTCAGCGAGAACTCGGTAACATTCACGGAGGGTGAGTAGACCGTGCGCGAGGCGAGCGTGAGCCTGCGATCCGGGCGCACATCATATATCTCGAAATAGAAACGTCCGGCGTCGTCGCGCCGCCACAGCCGATAGCGCGTTGCGCCGTCCGCCGCCTTCGAGGTCAACGCGACCGTCCCCGGCGCGAGGGGGAGTCCCGCCGCGAAATCTACGGTGGCCGCCGATTCGCGGACGGCCTCACGGAAATCTCTCGCCACGTCCTCGATGGCCTCGTTTCGATCCATCGCAAGTGTGCCCAGCGTGTGCAGGCGCTTCGTGCCGATCAGAACGGAGGCGGATAGGTTCATAATCAGCATCAATATCGAGGCGTACGCCAGCACTTCAAGCAGCGTGTAACCTCCGGTCCCGGCGCAGCGTGGTTGATCGTTCATGGGTCGTCTCTCTTTGAAATCAACGCGGTCAAACGCCGCTCCACTTGCCGGCCGTTTTCGGTGCGCCACAAGAGCGTGATCGATACTTCCTTAAGGCGGGCGGGAGCCACGGAGTCGGGCCGAATCGCCGAGCGCGCGCGCAGGGCGGGGAGTGCCGCGACCTCCGGAGTCACAGAAAGAAACGGACAGTCCGCAGCGGCTTCGAGCGCGTCGAAGGGCTGGGCGCGCAGGGTTTCCAGTTCGTTCTCGATCGCCCGCGCTGCGATCCGGTATTCGTGAATCACGCGGATTTTGTCGACTCCGTATTGAAACATCTGGAAGGCGCCGAAGAGGCCGGTCACGGCGATGAAGAGCGCCGTGCTCGCTTCGAGCAACGCGAACCCGCCGCGATCGAGTGGACTCTTCATCGTTCCTCCGGCAGGACGGACAATTGCAGGTCTTCCAGCGTGATCGCGCCCGCGCGGACCTTCTCGATTCCATGCTCGACCAGCGTCTTCATGCCTGCGCTGACCGCCGCGGCGTGCAACGTGCGGGTGCGCCCACGCGACAACACGATCTCGGCGATGTCGTCGTTCATCACAAGCAGCTCGGAGATCGCCGTGCGCCCTCGCCGCCCGAGGCCGTTGCAGGCCGGGCAGCCCTGGCCACGCGCGAGGGCCGCGCCGTCGTCCTCCAGACCATAGAGATGCCGTAGCGGCGCCGGGGGCAGGTACGCTGCGCGGCACTCCGGGCAGTTGAGCCGGATTAAACGCTGCGCGAGCGCGCCGTTCACCGCCGACGCGACCAGGTACGGTTCGAGTTCCATGTCCAGCAGGCGCGTGAAGACGCCGGCGGCGCTGCCACAGTGGATCGTGCTCAGGACGAGATGCCCCGTGAGCCCGGCCTGGATAGCGGTCTGCGCGGTCGCGGGATCGCGGATTTCTCCGACGACGATCACGTCCGGGTCCTGACGCAGGATGGCGCGCAACGCACAGGTGTAGTCGTAGCCCGCGTCGGGCCGGGCCTGGGTCTGGCAGATGCCCTCGAGGCGATACTCGACAGGGTCCTCGACGGTGATGATGTGCGTGCGCCGCGCGTCGGCGAGCAGTCGGGAGAGCAGCGCATAAATCGTCGTGGTCTTGCCGCTCGAACTCGGCCCCGTGAGCAGGAGCACGCCCTGCGGCCGCGCGATGAGACTGCGCAGACCGGTGACGACCTCAGGACGCAGGCCCAGCGAATCGAGATCGAGGGGAGTCCGCTCGGGATCGACGATGCGGAGCACGGCCTTCTCGCCCTCGATGGTTGGCAAGGTCGCCACGCGCAGGCTCCGCCCGGCCCAGCGCTCGGCCGGTTCGATCCGGCCGTCCATCGGCGTGGAGTGCTGATAGACCGGGAGTTGGGCGAGCACCTTGATCCGCGCGATCACGCGCTCGTGGGAGTCCTTCGGCAAACGCGCGACGTCAATGAGCGCGCCGTCGATCCGGAAACGCAGGAGTGTTCCAGAGCGCCGTGGTTCGAAATAGAGATCGCTGCACCCATGCAGCACTGCCTGCTCGATCGCCATTTCGATCGCCAGGACCGCACCGATGTCGCCGCGCTGAATCTGGGCGAGCAATGCCGTTTCTAGGGAGGGGAGCGGAATCTCGGATCTCGTTGCCGCAGGACTGTCGATGCGCCGAACTACCGCCATGAACTTCTCCTCCTCTCACAAATCTGCGATGAGGGCGTCCGACATTGCGGCGAACATTCCGAACGCAGCGGTGGTCGCCGTGATGACGCCGATGGCGCAGAATGCGACGCCGATGGGCACAAGCGCTTCGGCCCAGACGTGCTTGGCGCGCCGATTGGATCGCGTGCAGTGCTGCACGGCCTCATGGAAGGCCCAGACAAGGTCCTCGCGCGTCTCACCGAGGCGCACCAGTTCCGGAAGTTCGCGTCCTACGAGTTTGCGTTCGGGCGCCAGAGCGGACGAGAGCGGCGCGCCGTTTTCGACCTCACGCGCACAATGCTCGAGCATTCTCCGGTATGGGCGCGGCAGGCCCTCGGCGGCAGTGTCGTTCAACGCCTGCGCAAGCGGTACGCCCCCGGTAAGGCGCAGCTCCAGTGCGCGGGACAGACGCTGAACCTGCGTCCGGCGAAAGATGCCCCCGGCTGAGCGCTGCCAAAGGACGACGGCGACAAAAACGGACTGGACGAGTCCGCTCGCTCGGTATAGGAGCCGCAGGGCCAGGATCAACACGACGGCGAGTCCCGCTCCGGCGAGAATCCCGATCCAATGATCGTCGACGAATCGGGAAACTACGGCCATCGCGCGGGCGGAGCGCGGCACGTGCGAGGAGCCAAACTCGCCCAAAACTTCCATGAACACTGGAAAAACCTTGACAGTCAGAAATAACAATATCTGGACTTGCACGGCAAGGCTCGCGATGAAATAGACTGTGTGGTTTCGAAGTAGGCGGCCGTGCTCGAGTTCGGCGTTAATATTGGTGATGATCGATTGCAGCGCCTTCGCAAGTTGGCCGGTCTGTTCGCCTGCGCGTACCTGCGCGATAAAATGTGTTGGGAACCGCGAGCCCAGGCTTTGCATCGCGTCGGCCAGCCCCATGCCCGAATCCGTCCGTTCCGACAAGGTACGCAGGACGTAGATATCGCGGGCGTTCGGCGCATCCATCGAACACTTGAGCAGCCCTTCGGGCAGCGGCGCGTTGGTGCGGACGATGGCTTCGATCTGCGTGAGCACGGCGCGCTGATCGTGCTGCCTGACCTGCCGGAACCAGCGCGTACCCCAGCCGAATGGGGAGCGAATGCTGTAGCCGAGATATCGCGCTAGGCCCGTATCAGTGGGTTTGCGAGAGTCCATCAGGCCATATCCCGATCTAGCGCCCTGTAAGAGCGTCGCCCAGAGAAAAGATGGGCAAGTAGAGCGACACGACCACGAACAAAACGAAGCCCCCAAGCGTGACGATTGTCACCGGGGTTATCAGGTGCATCATCACCTCGTCACGCACGGACACCTCACGCTCGCTCGCCTCGCTGAGGTCGATAAGCGTCTGCGGAAGCTGGCCGCGCGACTCGCCGTTTGCGAGAAACCAGAGGTAGCTGTGGGGAAAGTAGCGCGTGTCGGAGAGCGAGTCCGCCACGCGATCGCCCTGCGCGATATGCACGGCGGCCCTCCGCACATTCGCCCGGAGGTAATCGTTCCCCGCCGCAGCGCCCGCGAGATCGAGCGCTTCGCCAATTGGCACTCCGGCTTCGAGCATGAGCCCGAGCGCCTTTGAGAAGCGGGCCAGCGAAGCCGTTCGAAATGTTCGGCCCACTACCGGAGCGTGTTCGCGCAGCCTGTCGAGGAAGTCCCGGCCTACTCCCGTACGCCTCAACTGGAGCCGAGTCGCCAGTGTAGAAACGGCGAAAATGACTGCTGCGGCTGCGATTTGGATCGGATACGCACGGACGAAGTGGCTGATGTTGACGAGAAATTGCGTGGGCGGCGGCAATACCCCTCCGAATTCCTTAAAGATCGATTCGAAGGTGGGGACGGTTTGGAAGAGGATGTTGATGAGAACTAACACAGTTGAACCGATGACGAAGGCGGGATATACGAGCGCCACGAAAACGCGGTCGCGCAGATCCAAGATGCGGGTCGAGTAGCCGCTCATCATTTGGAGAACGCCCTTGAGATCACCGCTGCGTTCTCCGGCGCGGATGAGGCTCAGGTAGATTGGCGGAAAGGCGCGCGGGCTGCGCTGGAAGGCCTCCTCGAGCGAGCGGCCCGCTTCGAGGTCGCTGCGCAGATGGTCGAAGACGGGTTTGAGCCGCCGGTTGTCCAGGTCCTTCGCCATCGCCTGCACCGACGGGGCGACGGGGAGTTTGCCCTTCACGATAGCGAGCAACTGGTCGTTCAACAGCGCGACGTCGGACCAGCCGAGCGGCCGTTGGAGCGAGAATTTTTTTGGCGGGCGGCCGACTTCGAGGACCTCGTTCACTTGCGCGCCGCGTTCTTGGAGAATCGCGGTGACGCGCGCGGCGGAGGCTTCTTCCATCGTGCCTTCGAGCGGTTCGCCGTAGGGGTCGATGGCGCGGTAGCGAAAGAGCCGCATCGGGCTTCAGTCGCCGCGTGGCGCGGGTTCGGACTTCAGAGGGCCGACCAGCCCCATCTTGTCGAGATCGGCGAGGTCTAGGCCGTTGCGCAGATAGGGCGACCAATCGGTGCGGGCAATCTCTCTAGAGCGCGCCTCGGCCACCGGCGAACCGAAGATTGGAAACCAGGCCGGGCGGGGACGGCCCATCAAACCCGGCGAGAGGGCCAGAGCGATCACAATCATGGCGGCCGTCAGGCGCAGGACGGGCAGTCGCGCGCGGCGCGATGCGGAAACCGCTGGTAGCGGGGGTGAGTCCGCCTCGAGCGCGCGAAATCGATCCAGGAATTCGACGCAATCCTCGCAGACCTCGGAGGCGCCCACTTCTCCGGCGACCGCACCCAGGAGATCCCGAAGGCCGCCTAGATCCGCGCGGCACTCTTCGCACTGAATGAGGTGGATGTCGATGCACATCTCGTCCGCGGGTCCGAGCGCGCCCTCCGCGTACTCGACGATGAGGGACTCGACGCTACTGCACTTCACGGAAGGTCTCCTCGGGCCGCTGCGCGCTCCAGATTTCCTGCAACGCGACGCGGAGTTTTTTCACGGCGAGAATCTTGCGCGAGCGTACGGTATGCACCGGGCACTGCATCACCGAGGCGGCGTCTGCGGCCGTCAAGCCCTCAATCGCCAGCAACACGAAAGCCATGCGCTGTTCATCGGGCAATCCGCGCAGGGCCTCGATAATGTGTTCAGAGATTTCTGACGACGCCGCGCGCGTGGCGGGCCCGGCCTGCGCGGGGGCCAGGAGGCCCTCGAGGAACTCCTCCACCGGCGTCGAGGAGGGTTGGCCGTGCCGGCGCAGCGAACGGCAATGCTCAAGCCACACATAGCGCGCGAAGGTCAGCAGATAGGCGAGGATCGAGCCGGTCGCGGCGTAGCGCGCCCGGTATTTCCATATGCGCAGGAAGGTCTCTTGCGTGAGGTCTTTGCAAGTCCCCGGATCGCCGCAAAGCCCGTAGAAAAACCTGTGCACCTGGCGCTGGAAGCGGCTGTACATCAGGCCAAAGGCGGCCTGGTCACCCTCCCTGACCCGAAGCATCAACGCAATACCGGGATCCGTGTCCACGCGCGCTCCCCGTGCGGGTCCGTCTCACCCTGCGGACTCATACTACTAAGAGATGGCCGTATTCGCGGAAATTGATCAAAATCCGTAATTTACGCAAGTATGAAGGAATTAATGGTCGATTGGGGCCACAAGCGGCCTGAGAAGAGCCGGACGCTATGAGGGCCTATGGGCTAGGGTTATTCTTTTCATCCATGAGCTTGTGTATAGCAATGCGATGGTAAGGGCTAGCAGGGCACTTGTACGGATCAATGTCCAGAAATTGACGAATGGCGATGCTGAGGTCGCGTCGGATGCACTAAAGCAGGCGCAGGATATTTCAAGACCTCGCGCGAGTGCTGAGACGATCGCGATGAGAAAAACCACAAACAACACAGTATTCAGTATTAGAGCGCCATCGACAAATATTCCCGCGACCAAGCATAGGCCCACAGTAAGTTCGAACGCCGGCACAAGAATTCCGACGATCTCTCCAAAAGGGCGACTGGTAAGTTCGTAGCCGTAGACACTGGATAAAAATGCAAATGGATTTGAGAATTTTTGGTATGCACTGTAGAGAAGGATAAGACCAAGCGAGAGCCTGCCGACCGAGCACAGCAGAGTCCGCGCGCTGTTGACGCCGGGAGTTTTTGGGAGGGCCGCCCAATTCATTCGTTTGCTCCCATCCGATGCCGGCTATCGCGGGTCCACGCGCGCCGCGGTAGCCGTCCACTCCGCCCATCCGCCTGGATAGACGGTGAGATTGCGATACCCCAGTTCCCACATCCGCTTGGCGATGATCCCGGAGTAGAGGCATCCATCGCTTTGACAGTAGAGAATGATTTCCCGCTCGCGCGAATATTGTTTCAGCGTCGCCTCGATACTGTCCAAGCCTGATGTTACAGGTATGCTTATCGCGTTAGAAATGTGGCCGGCATCGTAGTCGCTCGAATGTCGCGCGTCTACCACTATTGCAGCGCCGGATGTCACTGCACTTTGCATCTCCCGACGTGAAAGTTTCGGAAGAAACGACTCAAATTGGCTCTCCTGAATCAACATTACTAAAGCAGGGTCACGAAAAAATCCAACAGGGGAGAAGGTATGGAAGATCAGCCCAACGACCGTGGCCCATCCAGTCACAAAGGCCGTCTGTCCGGCGACACCAGTCGCATGTCTGCGTCCAAACCCAACGTTTTTCAAGAGCAGCAGGACGAAGAGAACGCCACCGAGCGCGACGAGTCCGGCCCGGGGCCACGTGACGGCGGATCGGGAATAGACATTTTTCTGGATTGGCTGTTCCGAGATAAGCATTCCGTAGTGGTCCCAGTGCAAGGACAGTGCCTGGTACGAGAGCTTTCGCAAACCCAGCGAAGGGTCAAAAACTCTATACTTCGCGCCGTCCATTCCCAGAAACAAGACGTAGTGATCGTATGTTTTGCTAGAAATATTGCTCTTGACGTGGAGGATGATAGGGCAGTGCGATCGCGACAAGAATCTGTGGTCCAATCCTTTCATTGGCACACCGTAAAGACCATTTTCCTCTGCGGCTCGCTGCAGATCAGCAAGTGTGCTTCCGGCTGGAGAGCTTACGTAGTCGGCCTTGACGATCGATTCGATGGGGCGATTCAGACCCTTGATTCGCGTAAAGACATAAATCGAGTACAAGCCACAGAACGGGCCAAACTGCCTGAAAGGAGCCAGGCTGTCTTGCATGCGAGATTCTTCCCCTGTAGCCGCGACGCCTTGAATCGAAATTGACAACAAAAGACTCAAGAGGGCGACTGAGAATGTCCGCCGGGAGACTTGCACCGAGTTTATCCTCGACGCAGCATGCGATACGTGATGAATAGCATAACTGCGGCGCCGCAGATCGCGATGGCGGCCAAAGCGCGCCAGTCGGCGGCGCTCTCGATGGCTTCAGTTTCGACTGGTTTAGTTGCCTCCTCCTCGCGCGCCTGAGGGGGTGGCAGCGCTTCTGCGTTTGGGGCTTTGGTGTGTACGTCGTCAATCTTTTGCGCTGAGGCCTCGACCACCGCCTCTTCGACTTTTGTGTCAATGGTCTCAGCGAGGAGTTGATCGAGCAATACAAAGGGAGCCAGTTTTCCGTTTTGCCAGACGAATTGCGTATCGAGATCGAGGTCTGTGATTATGGTCCCGTCTGGCATTTCGGGAACGAAAGGACGCAACTGTTCCATGTCCGGGTTAAAAGTCACTGAGTCGATGGTGATGGCACTCGTCGCCGTAACGATGACACTTCCGTTCGGCAACTTGTTCATATACTCTTTGTTGTACACCATCCGGCCGTCGACGACCACGAATCGTCCGTCAATCTCTTCGATTTTTTTTGTTTCGAACCTCATGTTCGACTCTTTCTGCGGCATAAACTGGTAGTCAGATAACCGGACATCGTCATGACCAAGATCGCTAGATTTCCTGCGTATCTCTGCCTTAAGCAAATTAAATCCCCGCGATGGGTCTACCCACACTTTATAGTGTCCGCGATCGGTCTTGGCTTCCAGGACGTACGCCGTAACGCCATCAATCGTCGAATCATCGACAGTGACTTCTACACCATCGACCGCCTTAGCTAGTATCTCGAAGTACGGCCGGCTGTCGCCTGGGAAAATACCGGAGAGTTCACCGGCGGCATGGGTTCTTCTAACTTGATCGTAGTGCGGCTGCTTGGTAGTGGTGCCGCCCCAAGCTCCGATTGGTTTTCCGTCATTCATCATTGTAGCCGCATCCAAATTCATCTCGCCATCCCAGAATGCATGATTGTATAGCTCCTGGACTTTCTTGTCTTTCTGCGCCGGTTCGGAGCGGGAGTGATTCTTACGTGAAATGCGCGTGCGGTCGACATACATCTGCAGGTCCATGCTCACATGCGTGGTTGACTCCGGATGGCCCGCGTATTGGTAGTCGATGGAGTAGTTGGCGTGGAACGACGCGGGAGGCACAGATGCCTGTGCCTCCCGTATACGCAATAGGAGTTCCGCGGGGGTCAGGTCAGTTTTGTCAGCTTCCGCTGAAACCCCAGCAAGAATCCACGGAACCAAGCACACGAGCGTTCGTCGGACATTGAACATCTACGCAGACCTCAGCCAAACTACCCGCATCAGCCTCAGGTCGCCAGGCAAGCGGCGTTCCCGGGACAACCCCCCAGTGGCTCGCCGCCGCAGGCCGCACCCAAACCGGCGTAGCATTGGTTGTCGGTGGATGAATTGTTCGGACAAACACTGCGGCTGCTGGAGCAACCCTCAGTGCCCTCGCATGACGCGGTTGAGCCGATTTTGCACGGGCACGCAACACCGCCGATCACTTGCGACGCTTCAGCGCCGCCGAGAACGGACGCGCCGTTAGCACTCGAGAATACGACGAGCCCGAGCGCAATACAGAATGCAATTACAATTGCTTTCTTCATCGCTAATCTCCTCGTGTTAGATGGCTGTTCATAGCCACATGAAACGAAGCGTACACCTATACCCCTTATTCTGTCAAGGGGAAATTCTGTCAATGGGACAAATACTTGACAGCGAGTCAGCATCGCCAGGAAACTCTTGACTAGATCGCCGGTACGGCCTCTGTATTGTGCCAAAATCGGTGCCACTGGTCGCGATCGTGGGGATTGGAGTCGATTGATTTGGAAAGCCGAGGGCAATGACGTGCCCTTCGAAGCAACAATATCTCACAACTGGCGTTGCGAGCGGAGAAGGGACTAGAAGACATTTCAAAAGTACCTCAGGGGGATGAAGGTATATGCCATATGGTGCAGGCGTTGGCGATTCGGATGTTTCGTTCGTAGCGTGTGGCGAGCCGGCGGAGTTTCCGAGCCCGGCGAGAGTGCGTTCAGCCCTTCATCGCTTTCTGTATCGCCGCAGTGCGCGTCCATCCTGGGTGGCGGGCCGAACGCGGCCCGCGCGGTGGGGTGTGATCAATTCGATCTGGTGGCGGGCCAGACGTTTGCGCAGTTTGTCGCTGTCGTAGGCGCGGTCGCAGATGAGCCGCTGCGGATTGCGGCGTAGCGCGCCCGGTATTTCCATATGCGCAGGAAGGTCTCTTGCGTGAGGTCTTTGCAAGTCCCCGGATCGCCGCAGAGCCCGTAGAAAAACCTGTGCACCTGGCGCTGGAAGCGGCTGTACATCAGGCCAAAGGCGGCCTGGTCACCCTCCCTGACCCGAAGCATCAACGCAATACCGGGATCCGTGTCCACGCGCGCTCCCCGTGCGGGTCCGCCTCACCCTGCGGACTCATACTACTTAAGAGATGGCCGGGATAGGGGAAATTGATCAAATGTAGCGGTTTCGGCCAAGAGATCTAGCAATTCGTTATATATACTGTGGTACGCTCGCCCATGAAACCTGTCAATGCACGAAAGAAGTAGGTAAAAACACTCTTTTTGGCACTTGCTATTGGGACGCCGTTACTGGACTCTTCTGCGGTTCGTGCACCACTGCTACTCTTTGCGGAGATAGTTGCACAGGATGATTCCAGCGCGGCGGGAGTAAGCGTGAAACGTCGTGTCTAGTTGAGTCTGGAGGGTTCCCGGAATGCTCGCTCCATTTAGTCGGTCCTTGGCCGGCCTGCTTGTTCTGTCCATCCTGGCCGCTTACTCCGCAGCCGCGGACGACAAGAACATATCGGTTGAGGACGTGTTCCGAGCATTAAGCCTTCGGCAAAGCAGCGTCGAGAACGGGCGCGTTGTTTTTGACCGCAGAATTTCGATCCCGGAACGCAAGAACATGGAACGGAGTTCGTTTAGCGTGAGCAGTACAGGGGCAACGCCGCCAGTCAAGAAGATCGCCGACCAGGAAGCATTGGATGCAATCTCGCATCACGTGATGACGTTCCTGGGAGACGATCTTGTCCGAGTAGATATGTACGACGTTAACGCCGCCGACTCGCCTGAGCCCTATGCGCTGCACAGCGTGACGCAGGACTGGGGCGATGAACGGAGAATCACGCCCGCGCGGGAGGAGAATAGCATCACCAGAGATCCTGGCCAGAAAGGGAGACGATTCCTGGAGCCGGCCATTTCCAACGGCCAGGATTTTGTCGCCGGCCTGCAGCTCATCGTCCAGAAGTCGGGAGTAGCTCTGGCTGATATTCTGACCGTGGAACGGATCGAGCGGGACGGGGAGGAGCGAATACTCATACGGACCAAGGCGGATCAGTCCCTTCGCCCTCCCCTCCCGAGTATAGAAGTGGATGTTGATCCGTCAAAAGACTTTTTTATAGAGCGAGTTGAATATTGGACACCGTCTAAGGATCTGATCCAGTCCCATACCCGGTTAGACTACATCGATCCAATCCAGAACGACGCCGGGATTTGGTACGCGACGAGCGTTTCCGAAACAACCTGGAATGGGGACCTAAAAACCTCGGCAAATCCGGTGGGACTTTCCAGCGAGTGGACCTATATCATCAGTTCCTTCGAAGCAAATCTACCGGACATCGACATCAACGAACTCTTCGATAGGACTATTCAACCGGGTCGCACTGTAATTGATCGGATCGTGGATCCCTCCGGGAAATACATGTATGAGCAATCCGACTTGGCGGATTTGACAATGTTTCTAGATGCCCAGGGGCGAGTTGCGCTAGATGCCCAGGGGCTAGTTGTGGAGGAAAAGAGCACGACGGACCCATCTCCTCCAGTCGCAGGCGGCACCACGGTTCGCGCGGAAAACGGTGACCCGGCTAAGTCCCCGCGTTGGAAACGGCTGGTTTTTTTCGTTGCGATGCCTGTCGGTCTAGCACTGATCGTATCGGGCGTAGCCGGAGTATTGCGACGAAGGAAGAGTGGCAAGTAGTTTTTGGGGACAGTTGTAACGGGAAATTTCCCCATCCTGAACTACCGTCAATTGCAATCCGGATTTCAGCTTACGGAATCCTGTTCATCCCCCCGGGGCGTCGTTCAGGTAGCCTTCGAGATTGAGCAGCGACTGCGTAAGCTCGAAGATGCGGTCGCCGAGGATGTCGCAGAGGCCGAGGAGGCCGGTGTATTCGCCTTGGGCGTTGACGAGCACCAGGTGGCGGATGCGGTATTCGACCATCAGCCGCAGGCACTCTTCGACGGAGAGGTGGTCCGCGGCGGTGACGATGTCCGTGGTCATCACGTCGCCCAGGCGCGTGGTTTTGGCGTCGCGATCGAGCGCTACAACTTTTCCGAGCAGGTCTTTCTTGCTGAAAATGCCGGCGCATTTGCGGCCTTCGCCGAGGACCGCGATGGCGCCGGTGTCGAAGTCGATCATGTTGCGGACGGCTTCGAATACGCTGTCTTGCGGCTTCATCGAGAAAGGCTGAGCGACTTCGCGTAAGAGGTGTGCGACGTTCATTTGTGGTCCTCCTGTAGTCGAAGATTCCGCGCCAACGGAGAGTCAGGATACCACGGCTGTCAAGCTGCCGATAGCGACGCGGGCACTTCGTTCCCCCTTTGAACGCACAGGGCTTGAAACAGGTTTGAAACGCGAGATAAGGTCAAGTGCAAGCTAGCCACGGATCGGGCGGATTGACGCGGATAAAGAGAGGGATTCACTTCAACCGCCTACAAAGAGGTCGAAGATGCTTCCCAGCGCACTGGACTTGGCCCGGTAGATTTCGGTGTAACTGCAATTCGTGCAGGACACCGTGGTGAAACGCTTGTTCTGCACGTCGAAGAGTTTCGCCAGGAATCCGCCGGTCGCGCGGAACTGGTCTGTGTCGTAGTCGTTGTGACGGCACTTGGGGCAGTTCCACCGCTCGTGTTGCACGGCACGTCCTCCCGGTTGGCGTGTTAGGCCAGCAGCGCTTTGACGACCTTTCGCTCTTCGACGCCGGTGAGGCGCACGTCGAGTCCCTGGTATTTCACCGAGAGGCGCTGGTGGTCGATGCCGAGGCAATGCAGGATGGTGGCGTGCAGGTCGCTGACGTGGACCGGATCGGCGATGATGTTGTAACTGAAATCGTCGGTGGCGCCGTAGACGAGGCCGGGCTTGATGCCGCCACCGGCCATCCACACGCTGTAACAACGCGGGTGGTGATCGCGGCCGTAGGTCGTCTCGGTGGCCTTGCCCTGCGAGTAGACCGTCCGGCCGAATTCGCCGCCCCAGATGACCAGGGTATCGTCCAGCAGCCCGCGTTGTCTGAGGTCGTTGACCAGCGCCGCGGAGGGCTGATCCACGTCGTGGCACTGTTTGGTCAGGTGATCGGGCAGGTTGTCGTGGTGGTCCCAGCCCATGTGATAGAGCTGCACGAACCGCACGTCGCGCTCGATCATGCGGCGCGCGAGCAGGCAGTTGCGCGCGTAGGTGCCCGGCTTCGTCACCTCCGGGCCGTAGGCGTCGAGCACGCTCTGGGGTTCCTTCGAGATGTCGGTCAGGTCCGGCACGGAGGCCTGCATACGGAAGGCGAGTTCGTACTGCTCGATGCGCGCCAGGATGTCCGGGTCGCCTTTGTCCTCGTAATGCTTGGTGTTGAGCGCGCCGACCAGATCGAGCATTTGGCGCCGGGTCGTGTGGCTGCATCCCGCCGGGTCGGAGAGATACAAGACCGGCTCGATCCCGTTGCTGAATTTCACGCCTTGGTATTGCCCCGGCAACATGCCCGGGCCCCAGAGTCGATCGTAAAGCGGCTGGTCCGCGACGCGCCCTGTGCCGCGCGAGACGAGCACGACGAAGGTCGGCAGGTCGGCGTTCATCGTGCCCAGGCCATACGCCACCCAGGCGCCCATGCTGGGCCGGCCGGCGAGTTGCGAGCCGGTCTGACAAAAAGTGATCGCTGGGTCGTGGTTGATCGCTTCGGTGTGCACTGAGCGAACTAGACAAATGTCGTCCACTATCGCGGCGGTGTGCGGCAAGAGCTCGCTGATCCACGTGCCGTTCTGCCCGTATTGGCTGAAGTTGAATTTCGAGGCGAGCACCGGGAAGTTGGTCTGCTTGGAGGTCATCCCGGTGAGGCGCTGGCCCATGCGGATCTCGTCGGGCAGTTCGGTTTGGTGAATGGACTGGAGCCCCGGCTTGTAGTCGAAGAGTTCGATCTGCGAGGGCGCGCCGGATTGGAAGAGATAGATGATGCGCTTGGCCTTGGGCGCGAAGTGGGGGACGCCGGGCAGTCCGGCGGCGGGTCCCTCGGCGTCGCTGGGTCCGCCGATGAGGCCCAAGGCCGCCGCGCCGAGTCCTCCGCAGGTGGCCTGAAGGAAATGCCGGCGGTTGACGGCTTGCGCGAGCCCGATCGTATGGTTCATGGCATCACTCCTGGGTGATGGATTCGTCGAGGTTGAGCATGACGCCCGCGAGGGCGGTGTACGCGGCCAGGGTGGGCGCGTCAAGATCGCCGGGCACGGGGGACTGCCCGTTGGATATCAGGGCTTTCGCCGCCTCGGTGTCAGCCTGATACGTCGCGGCGAATGTTTCGAGTCCGGTTTGCAGCATCTGCTCCTCGTCTGGCGCGGGGTACCGGCCCGTGACGAGGCGGAACCCGAAGCGCAGGGGCGAGACCTCCTGCGAATTGGCCTCACGCAACATCCGCTGCGCGAGATTGCGCGCGGCCTCGACGTAGGTGACGTCGTTGAGCAGCGCGAGCGCTTGCAGGGGCGTGTTCGTGCGTGCGCGCACGACGCGGCAAATCTCGAAGCTCGGCCCGTCGAAGGTGCTCGTCAGCGGATGCGGCACGGTACGCTTGCGGTACGTATATAAGCTGCGGCGATACAAGTCTTCGCCCTTGGCGAGCACGTAGGGCCCCTGACCGGCGCCGCCCGCGAGTTCGTCCCACAGGCCCTCGGGTTGATACGGCATCACGGAGGGGCCGCCGATCTTCTCGGCGAGGAGTCCGCTCACGGCCAGCGCGTTGTCGCGCACGACCTCGGCGGGCAGACGGAAGCGCGGTCCGCGCGCGAGCAGGCGGTTCTCGGGATCGCGCTCGAAGAGTTCGGGCGACACAGCCGAGTCCTGCCGGTACGCCGCGCTCATCACGATTTCTTTCTGGATCGCCTTGAGGTCCCAGTTGAGCGCGACGAATTCCGCCGCCAGCCAGTCCAGCAGCGCCGGATTCGACGGCGGTTCGCTCTGCATGCCGAGGTTGTCGGAGGTCTTCACAAATCCCGCGCCAAAGAATTTCTGCCAGAGCCGGTTGACCGTGACGCGCGACGGGAGCGGGTTCGCCGGATCGACCAGCCACCGCGCGAAGGTGAGCCGGTTGCGCGGCGCCTCGGCCGGCAGCGGCGGGAGAAAGGCCGGCACGTCTGGCTGCAGCTCTTCGCTCATGTCGGGCTGGTCGTATTGCCCGCGCACGAGGCGATAGGTCGGCCGCGGAGTCGGCAGCTCCTTCATCACCATCACGCTGGACACCTGTTTAGAGGTGTAGTCGATCCGCTCCTTTTGACGCGCGGAAACGTCGGCTTCTTTTTCGGTCTGGATGAGGGCGAACTGAAAATCGAAATACTCGTGCAGCGCGGCTTGGCGCTCTTTGTCCTTCGATCTGGCCGCCTTGCGCAGCACGCGGTCTTTAAGCGATTTCACCTGATCAGGAGTGAATTCGGCGGCGTATATGGTGAAGCCGCCGATCCGGCCTTGCAGCGCGTCACCCGCGGGCCGGCGGCCGATCAGCAGCGGCGCATCCACGCCGAAATCGGCCTTGACCGCCTCGCCCTCGGCCTTGGATTTGACGAGGTAACCGCCGACGTAGACTTTCAAGCCGCCCGCTTTGCCGGAGCCGTTGTAGACGACGGCGACATGCGCCCAAGTGTTGAGCTTGAGGCGGGGTTCGGTGGTGACGACGATCTTACTGTCCGCTGCGTCGAGCAGGCGCACCACCACCCGGCCATCCTCGGTGAGGTACGCGTCCACGCCCCGGGCGGCGTCGCCATCGCCGGCGAGCTGGCTGAATAGCGCGCCCGGTTTCTCCGCGCGGACCCACGCGGTCACCGTGAATGCCGCGTCGCGCGTGAGGCGGACCGGTTCCTTGGGCGCGATCGAGTACGCTGCGGCGGCGTCCAGCGCGAGGGCCGGACCCACCGGGCCGTCGATCCAGGCGGCACGCGTCTTCTTGTCAGCGGCGTCGATGATCCGCACGTCGCGCTTTGACCGGATATCGATCGCGGGCTTCGCCTTCACCTTCTGCGGTTTGTCTTTGCGAATCTGCTTGAGCGCGCCGGCGTAGGTGTCGGTGGACTGCACCTTGTACGCATCGAGATCAGCGGTTGACTCCGTCACCGCCGCTTCGAGCTCGGCGATTCGCTTCGTATTCTCCGGCGTCGGAAAGGACACGATGGGGCCGGTGTTGCCGTGCTGCTCCTCGTAGAAGCCGCGGTCCTCGGTGCTGTTGAAGAAGCCGAGGAACCTGTAGAAATCCTTCTGCTCGATCGGGTCGTATTTGTGGTCGTGGCAGCGCGCGCAACCCATCGTGAGGCCGAGGAAGACCGCCGCCGTGGTCTCGACGCGATCGACCCGGTTCTCGAGGTGCCACTCCTCCTCGATCGCGCCACCCTCCGTGTTTGAGCGGTTGTTCCGGTTGAAACCGGTGGCGACCTGCTGCGAAACGGTGGCATTCGGCAGCAGGTCCCCGGCGAGTTGTTCGACCGCGAACTGATCGAAGGGCATGTTGTCGTTGAAAGCCTTGATGACCCAGTCACGCCAGGGCCACATGTTGCGCTCGAAGTCGTTTTGAAAACCGTTCGAGTCGGCGTAGCGCGCGCCGTCCAGCCAGTCGACCGCCATGCGCTCGCCGTACTGCGGCGAAGCCAGCAGCCGATCGACAACTTTTTCGTAGGCGCCGGGAGACGTGTCCGCGAGAAACGCATCGATCTCCGCCGGAGTGGGAGGCAGGCCGATCAGATTCAACGAGACCCGCCGGACCAGCGCCTCGCGGCCCGCCTCGGGCGAAGGTTTCAGCCCCGCCTTCTCGATACCGGCGTACACGAAGCGATCGATGCTTCTATTCGACCAGGCAGGATCGGCGACCTCGGGCGGCGATGCGTGTTGAGGGACGGTCCACGCCCAATGCTGTGCCCATACGGCGCCCTCCTCGATCCAACGTCCGAGCAAGGCAATCTGATGCGCCGTCAGAGGATTGTTCGCCTCTTCCAACGGCATCCGCTTCTTGATGTCCGCGTGATTGATCCGCGCCCACAACTCCGAGTCCGAAAGATCGCCTGGCGAGATCGCCAGCTTCTTGGCTTCCTTCTCGACGTCCAGCCGGAGCTCCGCCTTGCGCTTCGCAGCGTCCGGCCCATGACACGCAAAGCAGTGCTCAGAAAAAATAGGCCGGATGTCGCGGTTGAAGTCGACGGGCGCGGGAGGGCGGGATGCCCCCGGCGCGCCATCTGCGGCTGCGGCCGATGCAAGTCCACCAACAACTACCCATATGTATAGGCGTATCAATGCATTCATGGCCCGGTTCTCAATTTGTCACTCAACTTCAGAATCCTAGCAGAATCCAAAACCCTTCCCGAAATACACGATTCTTGCCATCCGGCTGGAGGCCGGGGACCATTGGAAAAGGTCAGTTTCTTTGGCAACCAGTGAGAGAGCCGTGCTCGGTGCGCGATTGCAGCGCGAAGCGACTCGAGTAGCGTGTGTGCGGAGAAAAAAATATGCTTGACGTTAACGACTACTGATGTTATTGTGAAACCCGAAATCACAACAAGTCGCTCCGAATGCTACACGTCGTGGAAGTCGCAGATGATCCGATCGCGAAACCGCATGGCAGGCGCGAGGCTCAAACAATGGCTCGTTGTTGTAAGCCTTGTCCTGGTTTTACCGGGTTGCGTCATTCATGTGGATGGTAGCGGCCAAGCACGGCGGTATCTTGTTGTCGGCTTTGGAATTGTCACGACGCAGCCGTCAGGCGCGGAAGGCCTGGCGATGACACAGATCAAGACTATTGGCGCGGCGGCTTCGAATACGCCCGAAGCGAGATTATCTATCGGGTACTCGAACTATCGCATTGTGTCTGTATCGGAAAACGCGAAAGATGTCAGGGCTGAGATTCGCCATCTGAAACGTGGCGGCACAGTCATGACTATTCAGCGAGCGGAATTGTCGGACGTGCAACCAGACGAAGGGAAGATACCATGACCACCAAATTCCATGCGTGTGTAATTCTACTGGTTTCCGGAGCCCTGCTGCCGGCGTTTAGCGGGTGCCAGAGCTCCAGAGATAAAGTTGTGGCCCTTACCGGGACGATGATTGGAGTGGAAATCTCTCAGAATCCAGCCAATCAGTCGCCCCAGGCGAAGCTGGGGTACAACCGCATAGAACTGGCTATCGTTCCGAGTAACCGCAGCGCGAAGGATGGAGAAACCTCCACTGGTGAGGGAGCGAAAGATGTTCCGGATGTGCTTATGGAACTGAAGTATTCGGGAATTTTCAGCGGCAAAAGCGGCGATGGTATTTATCAACGTCTCGCAGTGGGTACGACGGCGGTTAAACAAAGGGGCGCCGCATACATGTTTGCGGCTAGCCTGGACGAAGAGGCACAGAAGGAGGTAGTGAAGGCGCTCGAATCGATCCCCACCGCCACGACGGAGGTGAGAAAGCTGCAAGGCTTCTATTTCGACTCGCTGGATGATACGGGGCGGGCTAGCGTCGATGGTCATGCGGTGAAGCTCGGGTTCACCAATTTCTCCACGATGATTCTCGCCAATCCAAGCGAGGAACAAACCAACAAACTGATAGCCTTAATACAAGGAGACATGGCGCTAAAGCAAAAATGGTCCGCGCTTTAATAGGGCACAAAAACTCAGAGCGATCAATTGACTTTAGGAGTGACCTCTATGCAAGAAGTCTTGATACGAAGAATTGTTTTGGCTGCGGAAAACAACGTCAACACTGCTATCGACTTGGAATGCCGTACAGCGTTTGGCGCTGGTTACTCGTTGGGTGGCTGCTTCGAAGCTGGCGGGGTACTTGTACTAATCTTTCAGAAATAACTGGCACCGGCCCGTCGGACGGAGATCACGCGACACCGCACGGGACTTGTGTTCGCCGCCATATCCCGATTCAGGCGTTCGGTAAAGTTAGGCCGAGCACCTCCGCGGTCTGTTGCCCCACCACTCCGTCGTCTCCGGAACGAACAAATGCCGATTTTTGGAATCGGATCAACGCCCGAAAAGTACGCGGGCCAAAGTCGTCGTCAAGATCTCCTTCGTAATACCCCTTATCCTTCAAAATCTCCTGCAGACGCGTGACGATGGCACCCCGTGACCCGAATCGAAGCTTCACGCTCAGGTTGCCGCCGGACCAGAGAGCTGTTGTCCGAGCCTCGCGCGCCGGAAGCAACAGATAGCCGAACCGATCTTGGGACTGTGCATCAATGATCGACCAGAATGCCGCCCAAGCCCCAGTGGCCACTAGGTCCCCGCGTTTGGCGCATTTTGGATAGCCAACAATTACCTGGCATCCAGCACTCTCAAACACATCTGACTCCGTATTGGGAGTCCACGCGGCGTGAATGTTATCTCCCGCCAACTCGACATCGGTAAAATCATCGCTCTCGTAGTCAAGATCGTCCGAAGTCCGCCGGATAGGCGCCGAGCTGCTTTGTCGAAGCGCAGCATGTGCTGTCAGTGCTCCGAGGCGGTGGATCCCCTTGCGGTAGTCACCGTAATACCCGGTGGAGAGTTGATTCGTTCCGCGCCCGGCGACACTAAGAGACTTCTTCATGTGCTTGAGATGAGGAACGGTGCTGCCCGCGAAAGCCGCAATCAAATTCCCGGTGCGCTGCCAGACGAGCATGGAACACCGGGGATTCTGATGATTAGTATCGGCAAGATCGAAGTCGATTTTCGGAACCAGATCGAAGTTTTCCGCATTTACCGGGAGGCACCCGCGAAGGCCGACCAACACAATCTCGGCGTCCGGAACGACCACGGAATTAAGGGCAAATAGCCGCTGAACTGTCGGGCTGGTTAGTGTGAACATGCGTCGGCACTCCATGACATCTAGACGAGAATACTAAAGGCCACGCATGTTTTCAAATTATTGGGGCATTGTCAACGGCTCAAGGAAATGTCGGGGATTGTTTTGTCATCGTAAGCTGTGGCTTCACAGCTACCAGACTCTTTGGAAGCAGACCAAGGACTTTGCGACGGCTGCCTGAGATACTACACCCGCGCGGTCTTGGCCGTGAGCGAGAGGCCGCGCTTTTCGGCGATGAGTTCTTCGACCGCCGCGAGGAAGTCGTCGAGCACGAAGGGCTTGCCGATGGCGCGGTCGGCGCCGACGCCGATGGCCATGTCGAGGTAGCTGACTTCGCCGCACATGCCGCCGCCGGAGATCGCGATGATCTTGACGTCTGGGAAGTCGCGGCGCAGATCCATGATCGTGTCGATACCGCCTTTGTGCGGCATGATGATATCGGTCACCACGAGGTCTATGCCGCCGTCGGAGTAGACACGCAGGCCCTGTATGCCGTCGCCGGCCTCGCTCACGGTATAGCCAACGCGCTCCAGAACGGTGCGCAGTACCTCGCGGATTTGGACTTCATCGTCGATGATCAGGATGTGGGACATCATATTTCCTCAACGGGGCCGCTGGTCGAGGTGGCCTCCGCATGAACTGTACCTGTAAACCCCTGAAACTCGCCACGCGGCGCGGGAGCGCCGCGTGGCTTGCGATCGCAACAGGCGGTTACCAGTAGTTACGGGAATTATAAGTAAATTATTGACAAAAGTCCAGAGGCATCTCATAAAAACACCCCACTTCCAGGGGGAAATGTAGTCTAAACCGCACATTCGGCGGTCCGCGTTTTCAGTTGCTGCGTCGGGTAGCCCCAGATTAGCGGTGTGACGCGGAGTCCGAATAACATTGATTGCTTTTTTTTTGATTTCCTTTATACTGGCACAGAGCGGATGGTACATAGTCGAAATCTAAGGAAATAGAGATGACCAGACGGACGCTTTCTTGGGGCATTCTCGCGGCCTTGGCGCTCGGAGTCACAGGGCTCGGGCTGCTGTTTCTCAGGACTCCCATCAAAGAAGAATCCAACGCAACGTCCTTGCACTCAAGCGCCCAGGCAGTCGCTCCTCGAGTTCCAGAGGCAGAGTCGGCCTCTGAACTTGAACCGACCGACGCCGGTTTGCTAGCCGAGGTCGGTATGCTAGCCGACGCCGGTTTGCTAGCCGAGGTCGATAAACTCCTCTATAACGCGACGCAGCCGAAGAACTACAGCGAAGGCATCCGCGAGTTCCACTACGAAGAAATTCAGGCGTCCACCCTGTACGACCAGTTGAAAGCGATGCCGCTCAAAGATGCCGATGGGATCAGCCCGGAGCAATTGGAATCCCTGTATCGCAGCCTCGAAGAAAATATATGGGCGTATAAGGTGGGCTCGGCCGACCTCATCCTCGCTTCGCGGTATTGCGCGCCGTATGAGTTTCTGCCAGGCACCGGGGAGCTATTCACAGAGGCCCTGCGCGGAAAGACTGCATTGCCAGAGGATCAATGGCCCACCGACGTCGGGCAGTTACTCGAAACGTACGCCAAGACCTACAACTTCGGGGAAGACGGCTCGGGGTACCGAAACTTTTATAACGCGCTCAGCCCCGAGGGATCCTCAATCACTTTCAATAGGGTGTCCCAAATGCCTCTCGGAATTGGGGAGGGGATGCTCAAACAAATAGACATTGGCGGGCCGATATTTTCAATATTGGTCGAGCCACGATTGTCTTACCAATACAAGCGTACCCCCGAGGACGAACTGGCCGAGGGGAATGGTCTGCTATATGCAGATGTCAAAATCGCCGCCACGGGTCCGGGCGACGATCCTTACTATCGGCTTAAGCGCCACTACTGGTCCACGGATGACAAGAGGTGGCTGCCGTGGAACGTGTCGTATGTGGATCCGCCCGCCCATCCTTTTATTGTGGAGTTCTTTTAGTTTTTTGCACGTCAGCCGTGGACGATCCTGCGGAACGGCCGTATTTGAAGGAGGTGGTCGTCGAGGTGAATCTCGTCGCCAAAGGGCCGATCGGGCCGCTCCGGGCCGACGTTGTCCTCGAAACGAACGCGCCCGACGCCCGGACCGTTGTATTGACGGTAGCCGGATACATCGTCGATGACATTGAAACGAGTCCACGCGTCCTGACGCTCCCGCAACGCAAACCGGGTCAACCCTTTTCTCTGGAATTCGAACTGCGCTCCCGCACAGTGAAGGATTTTGCGATATTCGATACGAAACTGGAATCCGAAAAAATCGAGAATCCGGGTGTCATCCTCAAGCCCGCCTTGGGTACCTTGGCCTCGAGCTACGGCGTCCGCATTACAGGCGTGACCGCCGCGGCACCCGGCCCCATCGATGCGCTGCTCCGGGTGACATTGGAAGACGATCGCACAATTCTTCTTCCCATCTGGGGATATTTGGAAAGCGCGCCGGCAGCGGGAACTGGCAATTGAGTTTTCGGGGCACGCTTGCGGGACTTTGTCCCGCAAGCGCCGTCGTACCCGCGCCTGAGCGAAACGACCGAGTGCGGCGAACCCCGCGGATGATGTATCCTCCGAGGTATGGCCCTCTCAATCTCAAACCGGGGCACGGCGGAGGTGTGCTCGCCCGCGCGAAGCTATTCTTTCTACCGCGACGCGCTTGCCGGGCAATCGTTGCCTTGCGCGTTTGTCGATCTCGAACTCCTGGACGAAAATATCCGCGCGATTGCCGCGCGGGTGTCGCAGGGCAAAACGCTGCGCGTCGCGTCGAAGAGCGTGCGCTGCGCGTGGGTGTTGCGGCGGGTGTTCGAGGCCTTGCCGGTGTACCGCGGGATCATGGCGTTTCACCCGCGCGAGGCGGCCTTCCTCGCGTCGGAGGGTTTCGACGACATCCTGTTGGGCTATCCCAGTTGGCGCGCGGTCGATGTCGAGGCTGTCTGCGCGTGGATCAAGAAGGGGAAGACGATCGTTTTCATGATCGACTCGCCCGAGCATGTGCGGCGCCTGGGCGCGATCGCGGCGACGCAGGGCGTGCGCGCGCCGGTCTGTATCGACATCGACATGTCGTCGTCGTTTCCCGGCATGTATTTCGGCGTGCGGCGATCGCCGGTGCACGGCGAAACGCAGCTCGGGCCGATCCTCGACGCCGTCGCGGCGACGCCAAGCGTCGATCTGCGCGGAGTGATGGGCTACGAAGCGCAGGTGGCCGGACTCGGTGATCGCAATCCCGCGCGCGGCCTCACCAATAAGCTGATCCCGACGCTCAAGCGCCGCTCGATGGCCGAATACCGCGCGCGCCGCAAGGCGGCCGTCGAATACATCCGCTCACGCGGCTTCGCCCTGCCGCTGGTGAACGGCGGCGGCACCGGCAGCATCGAGACGACCTGCGAGGAAGAAGTCTGCACGGAAGTCACCACCGGCTCCGGTTTCTACACGCCGACGCTCTTCGATTACTACGACGGCTTCAAACACCATCCCGCCGCGGGCTATGCGATCGAAATCGTGCGGCGGCCCATGCCCGGCATGGTCACGTGTAACGGCGGGGGATACGTCGCCTCCGGAGGGCTCGGCCCGGACAAGCTCCCGAAGGTTTTCCTGCCGAAAGGCGCCGCGCTCCTCGATCAAGAAGGCGCCGGGGAGGTCCAGACGCCGGTTACCTACGACGGGCCCGAGACGCTCAATCTCGGCGACCCCGTCCTCATGCGCCACGCCAAGGCGGGAGAACTCTGCGAGCGCTTCAACTCGCTGCTGCTCATCTCAAACGGAAAGGTGATCGACGAGGTGCCGACCTATCGCGGCCAAGGGCAGTGTTTCGTCTGATTGCAACGAGACCCTGTACTCGAACCCTTCGATGCTACGCCACAAGCGGATTACGAACTTTTAGGTCAGGGAATCGCCCGAAGTCTCGATCCGCTGTCCAAAGTTCATCCACGCCGTGCGCACGACATAGCGCTGCCACTTTTGCATCGTGAACCATGAGTCCACTGACGCGTCCGGCGCGCATCGCTTCCGATAACAATTCCCAGTGAGTCTGCGACTCGGAAAGGAGTACGAGACTGGGCGACTCCAACCAAGCGGCCACCTGGTCGATCGCCGTATCCAGTGGAGTGGGGGGCGCATAAACGCGCGGATGAGTCGCGACGGACAGGAATTCGTGGATGCAGGGCCAGGGGATGGCCCACGTACTCCGAGACTTCGCCAGGACCGAAATGCACCGCGTTGCTGCGTCATGCCACAACGAATCCTTCCGGTGAGAGTAAACTAGGATATTGGTATCGACGGCGATCATCCGCCGCGGCCTTCATAGACCAACTCCCGAATCTGATCCCAAGACGCACCCTTGAGATGTGGTTGCAATCCCTGGCCGCCGAAACTCGCATCGCGAAGCTCAAAGTTCTCCCGGCGACTCCGCTCTGCGATGACGCGCCGGAGGCCCTGTTCGACGAGTTCTTTAAGGGTAGTCCGATCGCGCTGCGCCAGTTTGCGCGCTTCTTCGAGGAGATTGTCGGGGATTTGTATGGTTGTCTTCATATGGCTAACCATATCATACCGTACGGCAGGCCGTCAAACGCCAAAAAAGTCAAGCTTTCCACCTACCGCGGCCAGGGGCAGTGCTACGTGTAGCGGAGAAGTCGGCCGGTCGGTATCGCGTTCCACTGCACTGTGAATCGTGTCTTGATTCTCATAGGAAGTCGTAAGTATTTTCGCACTCTACGATGTTTGAGTGGCAAGTAATGTTGCCGAGGGTTTTCAACTTTGGAGGTGCGCAATGATGAACGCGTCGAAGAAACATTGGCTCGTAAGTGCGGTAGTCTCTCTCGTATTGGTGGTCGCAGGAATGCTCTTGGGTTATGCTTTTGCCCCTCATACTGCGGACGCAGCCGAAACGGATTTGCCTGAAATTTTCAAAGTCGGCAACAAGTTAGTAGGCTTTGGTCTTTTTCCTGACGGCGGCTTTTCGCGCATTGAAGTGACCATCCTGGAGGTAAAAGGCGGCTGGGTCCGTGGGAAGGAAATGACGCGGGGTATAGTTTGGATTCCCGTGGAGAGTGTAGCTTTCTGGCAGGAAGTAGAGTAACTCTCGCCAACAGGCGAGCGAGATTAAATCGAAATTCGACCAGTAAATTCAGAATCACAGGTCTAAAGGTGCTATTTGTTCCCGAGCGATTCCGGTAACCGCAAGTCGATCTCCGCCGCGTGCGCCTGAGAGACTTCATCCGACGAGTGAGGCCGGAACACCGCCGTGTATCCGGCCCACGCTGCGCCCATCGAAATCATAACCAGAATCCACATGCTCAGGTCTGAGGAAACACGCGGCAAACGCGGGATCGGCAAGCGGCGCAAGGCGCGTGCGAAAATGTTGGGACGCGAGCCGCTGCTGAACACGGCCGCGGGATGGTGCGCCGTGCGTAGCGCGGAGAGATAGTAGTCCGATTCGAGATTGAGCAAGCGGCAATAGGAACGTACAAACCCAACCGCGTAGGTCTCGCCGGGCAGTCTATCCAGGAGGCCAGCCTCCAGCGCGTCGAGCATGCCCAGCGGAATCGCGCACGCCGCCGCGGCCGTCTCTGGAGTCATGTTGAGTTCGAGACGCCGCTTGCGCAGTTCGTGACCCGGAAAGCTCACCGCGAGACCCTCTTGTGTTTCTGCCAATGGCAGATTCCTTGGGTGGATACACACGATCCGGGGGAACACAGGCAAACGGAGTGCCAAAAGTGTTCCATGTTGTAAGGTGTTTACCGGCCAGCGTTTTGGCGATTGACTCGCGCGAAGGCCCCGTCGCCGAGCGCCCATTTTTGTCGGAATCGTCGACCCAGCGTCCAAAAATGGCCTGATGACCATGGCGCGTTTTCGGGGCCGCGCGGGCGGTGCTACACTCGACGATCACGACCGCATCCAGGGAGACGCCGCGCGCATGGATCGAGAACAGGCCAGTGGATTGTTCAACACCTTTCTCTATTATCTCGAGATCCCGTACTACTGGCTTCTAGACATCACCAGCGTCGCGCTCGCCGACTGGTGGCACTGGGTCTACGACGTCCTCGCTGTACTCCTGCTTTTTTTCGCGCTGCGTTGGGCCTTCGTCTTCGTGCTGGATCTCTTCCGCAAGGACCGCCTGGCGGACAAGTTGGATATCGACGCGCTCATCGGCAAGCACGCCAGCCTCGAAAAAGCGATGCAGGATCCCGCGGTCCTGCGATTGACAACCGCCGCGCTCAAACGCAGCAAACAGTGGGGCCGGCTGGCACAGGCCTACGCGGCGATCAATCACCACAAGAAGGCCGCGGAATATTTCAAGAAGGACAAGGAGTACGTGAAGGCGGCGGAGCAGCTTGCCAAGGCCGATGAACACGTGCCCGCGGCGAAGATGTTGATGCGCGCGGGCGACTTTGAAAATGCCGGCCGCTATTTCTATCGCGGCGAGAAATATCCGAAGGCCGCGAAGGCCTACGCGAAGGCGGGGCTGCCCGCGAAGGCCGCGGACGCCTGGGGCAAGGCCGGCAAGACGCCGCAGGCCATCGGAATGTTCAAGGAATACTTCCAAGGCCCGCGCGACGACGCGGCCGCACAAGTCGCCGCGGCCCACGCGGCCTACGCGCTGCTCGAGGACGCCGCCGCCAAGCCGAAGATCAGCGCGGAGGACCGCAAAGCGCTGCTGCCGGCTATCGCGCGCGCCTTTGACGCCGAGAAGAGGCACGATCTCGCCGCGACGCTGCACCGCGAGGCGGGCGAATTCGACCTGGCGGCCGAGGCCTACGTCAAGGCGGGGCAGTTGGAGCAGGCGGTCGAATGCTACAAGCAGGCCGGCAAACCGCGCGAGGCCGCGCGCATCGGCGGCCGGTTCTACGAGAAGGCCGGCAAGTGGCGCGAGGCGGGCATGGCCTACGCCGGCGGCGAGGAGTTCTTGCGCGCGGCCGAGTGTTTTGCCAAAGCGAACGAACCCGTGCGCGCCGCGGAATACTTCGCGCGCTCCGGCGACCACCCGCGCGCGGGGCTGATGTACGCCAAGGCGCAGCGATACCAGGAAGCCATCGGCGCGCTGCAAAAAGTGGGGGAACAGGACAAGCAATTCGACGTCTCGCGCGCGCTGCTCGGCAAATGCTTCTACGAGATGCACGACTACGCCCACTGCGCGGCGACGCTCGACAATCACCTGCTCGGCAAGCGCGCCGAGAAGGCGAACGTCGACTATTTCTACATGCTCGCGCTCGCGCGCGAACAGCTCGGCGAGCTGCAAGCCTCGCGCGACATCCTCTACAAGATCGGCGCGGTCGACAAAGGCTACCGCGATCTCGACACGCGCATCTCGAGTATCGACTCGCGCATCTCGCTCATGGGCAGCAAGATCGGCTCGCAGCCGGGCTTTGTCTCGACCGGGGGCAACGGCGGCGATCCCGCCGTCATGAGTATGGTGCAAAATACCCTCGGCGAGCGCTACGAAATCGAGAAGGAACTCGGCCGCGGCGGCATGGGCGTGGTGTATCTGGCCAGGGACAAACAGCTCGACCGCAAAGTCGCGCTCAAGTTTCTCGGCACGCTCGTGGACAACAACGAGGAGTACCGCCAGCGCTTCGTGCGCGAAGCCAAGACCGCAGCGAAGATCAACCACCCGAACATCGTCGCCGTCTACGACATCAGCGCGAGCCAGGGCAAAGCCTACATCGCGATGGAGTACGTCGAAGGCGTGAGCCTGTTCCAGCACATCCAGAAGAAAGGCAAGCTGCATCCGCGCGAAGCGCTCAATTACATGGCGCAGGCGTGCAGCGCGCTCTACGCCATGCACTCGCTCGGCATCGTCCACCGCGACATCAAACCCGACAACATCCTCATCGCCAAAGGCGGCACCGTGAAGATCATGGACTTCGGCCTAGCCAAAGCCTCCGACAACCGCATCACCAAGAGCAACGTCGTCATGGGCACGCCCTGCTACATGGCGCCCGAACAAGCCCTCGGCAAAGACGTCGACAACCGCGCCGACATCTACTCCCTCGGTCTAGTCCTCTACGAAATGCTCACCGGCAAAGTAGTCTTCCGCGACGGCGATATCCTCACCCGCCAAATCACCGAAATGCCACCGAAACTAAGCGAAATCGAACCCGGTATCGCCCCCGAAATCGACGCCTTCGCCTACAAGTGCATCGCAAAAGACCCCGCCGAGCGCTTCGAGAATTGCAAAAAGGTGGTCGAGGAGATCAGGAAGCTGCCGTTGGGGTAGAGTCCAATAGGCGCCTGTCCGTATTTCCTACACCCTACTGTATTGTTTTCAGACAGAGCGCGTTTTCCCCTTATTTCCTGCCCGTTTCCCGATCCCGAGAGCGCTCTCAACTACCCGGTCAATGGCGTCCAGCATGTTCTTCCAAAGAACGGCGGGAATTACATCGTTGGTTCCCTTGCTGCCGATCGAGGCTCGTAGAGGGCAGCATTTTGCGGCGATATCTTTACGCCCCGTAGGGGCCGAAGGATAGTAGCCCACCGCTTTAGCGGTGGGATCGGCGCCTACCCAAAACACAAGTCCCGTAGGGACGGCCGAACCTCGGGAACCAACGATGTAATTCCCAGAACGGCTGATTAAAGACTTGACTTTAGTTATAGTTCTGGTCACAGTGCTGACCGTGCTCACCAAAGAAATACGGACGCTATTCATTCTTTGTGCTAGAGTGGACGACTGAACTGGCTGATGTGAATGCGCTGCGGACGGAGTATCTTCGGATCATGATTTACCCCACAAAACTTGCTGAGTGGCGCCATCGCTTCGAGCGTTGCCACGATGAAGCGGGTCATGC
>JBCLBO010000028.1:0-33554 GCA_038916785.1 Candidatus Hydrogenedentales bacterium
CGCTCCTCGCAACGACGGATCTAACCGGCGAGTTTTCGCAGGAGCGCTTCGGCGTGGTCCAGGCTGACCTCGGTCACGGAGCCGTCGAGCAGGCGGGCGACTTCTTCGACGCGGGAGCGGGACTCCACGCGGACCACTTGCACCGTGGTGAGTCCGTTGCGCGTGCCTTTGGCGACGTGGAAGTGGTGGTGGCCGGCGGCGGCGATCTGCGCGAGGTGCGTGATGCAGAGCACCTGGTGTGAGGCGGCCAGCGCGCGCAGACGTTCGGCGACGCGCGTGGCGACCTGGCCGCCGATGCCCGCGTCGATCTCGTCGAAGACAAGCGAGGGGATGCCGTCGGCTTCGGCGAAGACCGACTTCAGCGCGAGCATCACGCGCGAGATCTCGCCGCCCGAGGCGACGTGGCGCAGGGGCTTCGGCGGCTCGCCGGGATTTGCCGCGAGCAATACTTCGATGCGATCGATGCCGCGTGCGGTGAGCGGGCCGTGTGTGAGCGTCGTTTCGAGTTTGGCGCCGGCCATGCCCAGTTCCTGGAGCGAGCGGACGACAAGTTGATCGAGGCGCTTCGCGGCGGCACGGCGTTTTTTCGAGAGGGCCTCGGCCGCCCGGCGGCAGAGCTCCTCGATCTGTGCGCACTCGGCCTTGAGCTGCATGACGATCGCGTCTCGATTGGCGAGTGTGCCTATTTCTTCTTCGATGCGCGCGCGGTAGGCGAGGATTTCGTCGACCGACTCGCCGTACTTGCGCCTGAGATCGCGCAGGAGCGAGAGCCGGGCGTTGATGGAGTCGAGCTCGCGCGGATCGAAGTCTTCCATCGAGGTGTAGGGCACCAGGTCTTGGGAAATCGTCTCAAGATCGGAGAGGTTTGCGGCGAGACGCGCGGCGATCGCGTCGAAGTCGGGATGGAAGGCGCGAATCTCGTCCAGCGCGGAGAGCGCCTCGGAGACGGTGTCCACCGCGGAGACGCCGCCTTCGGCGTCGGCCAGCACCGTGCGCGCCTTGCATACATTGGCGAGGATATTTTCGCTGTTCGTCAGCAGGGCCCGGCGGCCGCGGAGGTCTTCTTCTTCTCCCGGTGTGAGCCGCACGCGATCGATTTCCTCCGCTTCGAACTGTAGAAACTCCAGACGCCGGAGCGGTTCGCGGCCGCCGCCGTTCTCCAACGCTTCGACCCGCGCCTGTGCGTCGCGCAGCGTGCGGACCTGCGCGCTGAGGTCGTCGCGCGCGGGGGTGAGGATGCCGTAGGAATCGAGGAGGTCGAGTTGACGCTCGGGGTTGAGCAGGGACTGGTGCTCGTGCTGGCCGTGGAGATCGACGAGTTCGGCGGCGATCTCGGCCAGCGCCGTGAGCGGCACGAGGCGGCCCGCGGCGTAGGCCTTACTGCGGCCCTCGGCGGAGACCGTGCGCGCGAGGATGAGTTCGCCGTCTTCGAGTTCCAACTCGTGCTGTTCGATGAGCGCGGCGAGCGGCTTCGTGACGGGATCGAGCGAGAAGACGGCCTCGACCTCGGCGCGGGCCGCTCCGGTGCGGACGACTTCGCTGGAGGCGCGCGCGCCGAGAACAAGTCCGAGTGCGCCGACGATGATGGACTTGCCGGCGCCGGTTTCACCGGTGAGGATGTTCAGGCCCGGCCCGAAATCGAGTTCAAGCTTTTCGATCAGGGCGAAATTTCGGATGCGCAACGTGCGAAGCATGGGCGCAATCCCCCGGCGTCCGGCGATTCGATTCGCGACTCAGGATTCGAGCGTGAGGTGGGCCAGGAACTCCTTGTTCCCGGCGGGCCCCTCGAGTGGAGACAATATCACACCGGCGACGGAAAAGCCCAGCGAAAGGGCCGATCCGCGCACGGACTCGATGACTTGCGCGTGGACTTCGGCGTCGCGGACGACACCGCCGCGCGGGACGAGTTCGCGGCCGGCTTCGAATTGCGGCTTGATGAGAACGACGCCTTGGGCGGGGATGCTGAGGAGCGATTTGATGGCGGGGAGCACGAGGCGCAGGGAGATGAAGGAGCAATCCGCGGTGAAGAATGAGGGGCGGTCCGGGATTTGCGCGGGTTCGAGGTGGCGGATGTTGGTGCGTTCGAGAACGACGACGCGCGGATCTTGCCGCAACTTCCAGTCGAGTTGCCCGTAGCCGACATCGACTGCGTAGACCTTGGCCGCTCCGTGTTGGAGGAGGCAGTCGGTAAAGCCGCCGGTGCTCGCGCCGACGTCGATAGCGATTGCTCCGGTTAGGTCGATCCCAAATTGATCGAGCGCAGCCTCTAGCTTGATTCCGCCGCGGCTGACGAAGCGCGGGGCCTCTTCGATCACGATATCGAGATCGGCGGGAACCGAGTGGCCGGGACGTTCGAGCGTGTTTCCGTCAGGCGTCTTTACTTTGCCGGTACGAATGAGACCTTGAGCTTTGGTGCGGGAGAACCCCGTGCGTCGTTGCACGAGTTCGTCGAGGCGGACTTTGTGCGCCGGTTTTTCGCTCACGCCTTGGTTTGGATCAGCGCGATGGCCTGCACGCTGATCGCCTCGCCGCGGCCCTCGGGGCCGACGCCTTCGTTCGTCTTTGCCTTGACCGAGACGCGATTGAGCGGTAGGTCCATGCGGTCCGCGAGTTTGGCGCGCATCGGGTCGAGGAAGGGGTTCAGTTTCGGGGCTTCAGCGACGATTGTTGCGTCAACGTTGACGATTTCGAAGTTGTTCGTGCGCAGAAGCGCTACGACTTGTTGCAGGAGATCGAGGCTGTCGGCGTCTTTCCATGCGTGATGGGTGTCGGGGAAATGCTGGCCGATGTTGCCCAGCGCGGCCGCGCCGAGGAGCGCGTCGATGATCGCGTGCGTGAGGGCATCGGCATCGGAATGGCCGATGAGGCCCTTGTCGAAGGGCACTCGGACGCCGCCGAGGATGAGCGGGCGTCCAGCCTCCAGGCGGTGCAGGTCGTAGCCCGTGCCGGCGCGGATCATGTGGCGGTCTCCTTGATGAGAAATTCCGCGTAACGCAGATCTTCGGGCGTAGTGACTTTGAAGTTGCGCGGGGACCCCGCGACGATGCGGACCGGCGCGCCGTACGCAAGTACCAGCGTGGCGTCGTCGGTATAGATGCGGCCTTCGGCGGCGGCGCGGCGATGCGCTTCGCGCAGAAGGCCGATGCGAAAAACCTGCGGCGTCTGGCAGGCCCAGAGCCGGCTGCGGTCGGGCGTGTCTTCGAGGAACTGATCTTTACTCGCATGAAGGATGGTGTCGACGCAGGGCGTGGCGACGGTGGCAGCGCCGTGTTTGCGCGCTTCGCTGATCGCTTCGCGGACGGTGTCGGGATCGACGAAGGGTCGCGCGGCGTCGTGGATGACGACGACACCGTCGTCCGTGGCGAGGGCATCGAGCCCGCGAGCGACGGAGTGCTGCCGCTCGGCGCCGCCGGGGCAGAGCTGCACCTGCGCGCCGGGGAAGGCGCGGTCGATTGCCGCGCGGAATTCGGGCTCGTGGTGCAAGGGGACCATGACGATGGCGTTTCTCACGAGGCCGAGCGGCGCGAACCGGCGCAGGGTGTGGATGAGCAGCGGTTCGCCGGCGAGATCGACGAGGGCCTTGGGTTCCGGGCGGAGCAGGCGCTTGCCGAGGCCTGCGGCTGGGACGAGCAGATAGGCGTTCACGGGGATACTTTAGTGGATGGTGCTGGCGGCAGCAAAGGCGCGGCTTAGAGCGCCTGGCGCGCGGGCTGGCCGGGCGCCAGTTTGGTGAAGATCATGCGGCCGGCGGCGGTCTGCAAGACGCTGGTGACGATGACGTGGACGCGCTTGCCGAGGAACGCGCGGCCGCCATCGACCACGATCATGGTGCCGTCGTCGAGATAGCCCACGCCTTGGTCGGTCTCCTTGCCTTCCTTGATGATTTTGACCTCGATGTTTTCGTCAGGCACTGCGGCGGGCTTCACGGCGTTGGCGAGATCGTTGATGTTGAGGACGGCGACGCCTTCGATTTGTGCCACCTTGTTGAGGTTGTAGTCCGTGGTGAGGATTTTGGCCTTGAATTGGCGCGCGAGGACGACCAGTTTTTCGTCGACGTCTTTGGCGCCGGGCGGATCGTCGTCGATGATCTCGATCGACGCGGTGGAGTTGTTCTTCTCCTGAAGCGCCTTGAGGATGTCGAGGCCGCGGCGTCCCTTGGTGCGGCGGAGCACGTCGGAGGAGTCTGCTATGCGTTGCAGCTCCTTGAGGACGAATCGCGGGACGATGAGGCTTCCCTCCAAGAACCCGGCATCGATGATTTCTTTGACGCGGCCGTCGATGAGCACGCTGGTATCAATGAGCTTGGCATTGCCGAATTCGAGGCGCTGTTTCCTGACGACGGAGACGAGGGACTCCCAACTGGAGGCGCGCGTGAGGCCGACGGAAATGCCAACGAAGCCAGAAATCAACACCAGGGTCGAGGTGAGGTAGATGTAGCGGGTCACGCCCGCTTCGGAAGGATCCGGCCAGAACAGCTGAATGTACTTGGAAATGCCGTAGCCGACCGCCATCGAAAGAATGACGGCGATTAGAACCGGGAAGAGGCGTTCGTAAAGCTGCTGCGTGATGAATCGAAGCCCGAACAGCACCGACAATGCGATCAGCGCGCCGCCACCTCCGCCGACGATGTACCACATCGTGCGATTGGCGCCGGTGATGGGGGCGGCGTCGGTGGAGAGCAGGGAATCGAGGGCGAAATTTGTCCAGATGAGGCCCATGACGATGCAGGCCAGGACGAACATCGCACGGACGAGTTTCAGCGCCATTGCGGAACCCTCGAAGGCTGCGAGTATATCATTTCGGCCTGACCGTTAGATAGCGAATTCATGGTATACGTAGTTCCGTCTAAGTTTAGAGTCGTTTCACGCACTCCGTGACCAGTGCGCTGAGTTTGGGCTCTGCGGCGTTCGCCACGGCGATGATCTTTTCGATGTTGGCCGGCTCGAGCGCGTCGGGCAGACACTTGTCTGTGACGACGGAGAACCCGAGCACGTTTAGGCCGCTATGCACGGCGACGATGACTTCGGGCACCGTGCTCATGCCGACGGCGTCGGCGCCCATGGCGCGCATCATGCGGTACTCGGCGCGGGTCTCCAGGTTCGGTCCGGTGCAGGCGAGATACACGCCCTGCTGAAGCTTGATACCTCTTTCGAGCGCCAAGTTTCCGGCGAGCTCGATCAGCTTGCGCGTGTAGGGCTCGCTCATGTCGGGAAACCGCGGGCCGAGCGAGTCGTCGTTGGGGCCGATGAGCGGGTTGTCGCCGATGAGGTTGATGTGGTCCGTGATGAGCATGAGATCGCCGGCGTCGAAGAGCGGATTGAGTCCCCCGCAGGCATTCGAGACGATGAGTGTGTGCACGCCGAGGGCCTTGGCGACGCGGATCGGAAAGGTGACTTGCTGGAGCGAGTAGCCCTCGTAGTAGTGGAACCGGCCGGAGAGCGCGACGACGTTCTTTCCGCCCAGCGTGCCGAGGAGGAGTTCGCCGGCGTGCCCTTCCACGGTGGAGGTGGGGAAGTGGGGAATGTCGGCGTAGGGAATGCGTGCGGTGGTCTTAATTTTTTGCGCGAGCGCGCCCAGGCCCGTGCCGAGCACGATGGCGACGGCGGGCTTGGCGGCGTCCGCGCGGCGAATCGCCTTGACCGCTTCCTGAATCTGCTGCTTCAACTCCGGCACGTCGCTTTCCTCCGTTGAACGATTACGCGTCTTCGAGCAGTCGCGGCCGGACGCCCTCGATGGTCGCGCCGCGGAGCGCCACGATTTTATCTCTGGACTTTTCTCCCCGGACAACGCGCACCGCGCTTCGTGAAACCCCGAAATGTCGCGCGAGGAACACGCAGAGGGCGGCGTTGGCTTCGCCGCTGGCCGGGGGCGCGGTGATGCCGGCTTTTACGCGGCCGTCTGGGCTAAGGCGAATGGAATCGCGGGAGGCTTTGGGTTGGACGTGGAGCCCGAGCCGGAGCTCAGCATTGGACTCGCGCAGATCAATCGGCGGCGCGGCTGGACTGTTCGACATCGGCGGCCGCTTCGGACCAAACTCCCATCGCCTGGAATTTTCGTTGGCGGCGTTCGCGCGACCATCGGCCTTTGCGGCACGCATCGAGGAACCACGTGATTTCTTCAGAGAGCACTTGCGCGGCGGCCTCGGGGCTGCGGTGCGCGCCGCCTTTGGGCTCGATGAGGATCTTGTCGATGATGTGGAGGTCGTGAAGTTCCTTGGCGGTTAGCCGCATGTTCGACGCAGCGAGTTCCTTCTGGTCGATATCGCGCCACAGGATTTCCGCGCAGCGTTCGGGCGGGCAGATGACATACATCGCGTGCTCGAACATGGCGACGTGATCGCCCACGGCAATAGCGAGCGCGCCGCCGCTGCCGCCTTCGCCGATGACGACGGAGAGAATGGGGGTGTTCAGGTTCAGGCACTTCAATATGCACTGCGCAATCGCCGGCCCCTGGCCGCGCATTTCGGCTTCCACGCCGGGGTGCGCTGCGGGCGTGTCCACAAAGCTAATCACCGGATAGCCGAACCGATCCGCGAGATCCATCAGGCGCATGGCCTTGCGGTAGCCGTCGGGGTGCGACATGCCCCAATTGCGCTGTACGCGCTCGTCGGTCGATGAGCCCTTCTGTTGGCCAATCACGACGACGGTGCGTCCGGCGAATTGAGCGATCCCGCCGATCATCGCGGGGTCGTCGCCCTGGACGCGGTCGCCGTGGAATTCGATGAAATCATCGAAGATGCGCGAGACATAGTCGAGCATCTGGGGACGGTTGTTGTGGCGGGCGAGCTGGACGCGTTCCCAGGCGGAGAGATTGGAGATGTTCTCCTGCTCCTGTTTAATATCGCGCTCGATGCCTTGGCGTTCTTCTTCGGAACTGGTCTTGAGCAGACGCTCCTCCAACTCGACGAGCCGACGCTCGAAGGGGAGGATCGTAGTCTCAGTCTTCGCTTTTTTCGCTGTCTTCGTCTTCATAGGAATAGTTATTCTCTCGCCTAACGGTTTGGCTGGCATGATGCACCTACCCCCCTCCAGACCAGGTGCGAAACAACCCTCTGGAATTTAACGGAAGCGAAGACCCCTCACGCCCACTCCCGCCACTTCCCCCCAAGGGTATGGCAAAGTCCGACCGAGTACACTTTCAAAGTCTAATCATAGCGTAAAATGTACGCTTCCGCAAGCGAAGTTCCTTCGTTGACGCGGCAAAAAATGCCGGGCACAGACGCCGGAGCTCGCTTGCGGAAGGCTTGTTTTGGGTTCGGGGAGGAAATCCCCAGGGAGGGCCTAACTAGCTTTGTGAGCGGGGGTTAGGCGGGTTCTAGGGCTTCCTCGAAGTATTCCGAATAGCACTCCGAGTGCCAGAATTCATCCCCCAATTGGATGATTTCCCCAACCTCGATGTCGGCCTGTCCAAAGGCCTCGTTACACAGACTGCAATGCATGTCCACTTCCACCTCCTTTCGCAGGATTTCCCGGCGGCCCGGTCGGGCGGGCGGGATCAAGACTTACAGAGGGCGAGCGTATAGCACGGTCACCACGCTGAAGTCAACCCCGAAACGCGTGGGTGGTGCCATGAAATTCCTGGGATTTGGGGAAGGGAGGCTGGGCATAGACGGGATTTCCATGCTTTGAAGGGCGGATTTGCGGGATTTTAGCGCCGGATAGCGTGGGTGAATCAGGCGAGCGTCCGCTTGCCGGGCAGTCGGCCGGTACCTTCTCATCGTCGCTGGCAGCGCCGTAGCGGGCGTTGAACATCGTCGCGTTGAGATATCTCTGAGAGATCTCTGTGCGGCAGCTTCGGACGAAGCGGCGAATAGCATTACGAAACGAAGATCAGCTTCGATGGACACTTCAGAACCAAGACGGTCGAAGCGATGCCGCAAACCAAACAATGATATCTAGCTCGCAGGGATCACTATGGATGCGACCGTGGACAGCCATTGACTTGGCCGAAGAGATGATTGTATGGTCTGACGCGATTCAGCGAGGACGCGATGATAGTCGAATGGGTAGAAGCGGGGACACAATCGGGCGGCCCGGCCCACGCACACAGGGATACGTTGCGCAATTCCGAGACCTTGGCCGCTGAGTCAGGCAAAGGGAAATTGCGGTGAAGATCAGGCCCCTGGCGAATGTCGCGTTGGACCTGCTGATCCTCGCCGCCGCAGTTGCCGGTGTTTTCTTTCCGTATGTATTTACGTCGGCGGTGTTTCCGGCCGGCCTTCTCATGACGGACATTGTTCTCCAGGAAATGGGGGTATCGCGCTTCAGCGCGCACGAGATTGCCAGCGGCCGGCTGCCGCTGTGGAATCCCTACGTCTTTATGGGTATTCCCCACTTGGCGATGGGATATTCGAGCGTGTTGTATCCGTCGACAGTGGCGTATGCGTTTGGGCCATTTCCAACCATTTACAAGTTCGACTTCCTGATTCACTGCTGGATCGGCGGCGTATGTATGTATGGGCTCGGGCGCGCGTTGTTTGTTACGCGAACGGCCGCTGTGTGCTGCGGGCTGTATTTCATGTGGGTGACGCCGTTTACTTCGTTTGTGTTTGCCGGGCATCTTTCGACGATACATACATACGCCTACATTCCGCTTGTTTTGCTTTGCGTGCTGAAGGTACTGAGCGGAGGGCGGGCCGTTTGGGGATTGGCGTTCGGGTTGGCGTTGTGTCTACAGATATTTGCGGGATATTTTCAACTGGTCGCCTACGAATTGTTTGTGCTCGGTGTACTGTGCGTCGCGGAGTTGGGCCGGCAGCTCATAGTTGTTCCGGACAGCAGAAGACAGGTGCTCCTTCGCGGAGTCATCCTCTTGTCGGGTTTAGCGCTCGGTCTGGTGTGCGCGTCGGTGCTCCTCTTTCCGGCATACGAACTGTGGAAGTTTGAGTCCGTCCGAGGCGAGCGGGTTTCGCGCGCGTTTGCTTCGCTGGGTGACCTGGTTTACTCGGAGATGATCGGCAATTTCAATTGGATTGACATCACGCGCGGTGGCTTCCGCTACCCGACCGGGTTCCTCTTGGCGTTCGCCGTGCTCGGTCTGTTTCAGCGGAAGACGAAGCTCGGATTCGCATTGTGCATGGTCGCGGCCGTCGCCATGCTGGTCGCCTTCGGCACCACTACACCGTTCTATGACGTGTTCCGCAGACTGCCTGTATTGGGATCCACGCGGGGATTGTCCCGCATCATTGTGTTTGCGACCGCCGCACTCATCTGCCTGGCGGGATTCGGCATTGATGCCATGCTCGAGTCTGCAAAGGGGAAGCGATCTCCCTTCACCCGAATCTGGCCGTTCTGCCTCGCCGCGGCGGCCCTGTTCGCCGCTCCGATACTCTCCGGAGTCGACCTGAAAGACCCGTATTTTGTGTTGTATGCCTTGATTCTGGGAATCATCTTTGTTTTCGCGTTCGATCCTAGGGTCCCGAGTGCGATTCTAGTCTTGGCAATACTCGCAAGCGTCGGATTCGATGCCAGCCGGTACTTGAGTAGGACGTTTCCGGCGCCGGGTGTGGCGTCGGATTACAACGTATCCGACGACTGGGAGACGATCGCCGAGCAGCACACGGGACACGATCGGTTCACCGTGCTTGCCACCGCGCGTCAAGTGTTCCGGTCGTTGAATCCGCAGATTGGTTCGATGTACGAGGAGCGCACACTGAATGGGTATGGCGCGCTCCCGTTGCGCCGCTACGTGAATTTTTTCGAGCGATCGCTGGGCGTACCACTCAACGTGCGGACACCTGAAGGAGAGTACGCCGGTACTACAGACGTGCCCGAAGGCTGGCTCAGCCGTCAGTCGCAGGTTGAGGCGCTCGGCATGCTCAACGTGAAGTATTTTGTCGCCCCGAGACCTGGATCACCGATACTGAATGTGTTGGTGTCGCAGAGCGAGGCCATCAAGCGGTTTGACGTGGGGAATCTCGTCCTCTATAGCAACAACGCTGCGTCGTCTCCTGCATACGTGCTTCATCAAGCAGTTGTGGACGCCGAGCATGCGGGCATATTCGATCGGAGCATGAAGTCCCTGCGGATTGCCAGCCGCGTGTACGGCGAACAGACGGTCCCCGTCGTTGAGCTGGACGATCGCGTGCCGGAGACGTCCTACGCGTTCGATGTCGCGGTCCTTGACGAAGAAATCCCGCTCGAGCTGGGGCCACCGGCGCGGACGGAACGCGCGGAGATCGTCGCCTACTTGCCGAGCCGGGTTGAAATCCGGGCGGAGGTGTCCGCGCCGGGGATTCTCGTGCTGACGGACATGTATTATCCGGGGTGGAAATGCCGCGTGGACGGCAAGCGGGAGGAGAAGGTCTTTCCGGTGGACGGCGTCCTGCGCGGCGTTCAGGTGCTCCCTGGCGATACTTCGGTAGTGTTCAGCTACGAGCCGGAGAGTTTTCGCTACGGTCTGATGACGACCGTTGCCGGGGCGGGATTGGCAATCGGCTGGCTGATTTTGGCATTCGGACGAGGACGACGGCGGCGATTGGCGGTGGAGGGGCCCGCAGGAGGCGATGGCACGGAGTGAACCGCTCTCAATGGCGTGGTTCGTGATCGTGTAGAGACGCCTGATCGCTTCATTCTTTCGGAGGGTGCATGGCGTGAAGTCCGCCTTTCAGTCCGGTGTGCCCTGCGGGCGATCCGGCGCCAGGAGGCGCGAGAGGTGATAGCGAAACGGAAGTAACAATACGGTCCACAACATCATGGGTCCGTGTCGAAAGGTCGACACGGTGGAGGGCCCCTCGGCCCGGACCGTCACCGGCAGCCGTTTGATATCCATGTCCAGCTTGAACGCCCGGTAGAGTATCTCGACGTCGAAGGCAAAGCCGTTGGTTTGAAGCGCTCCGAATAGTGCATCTGCGGCGCCGGCCTGAAAGCCCTTGATTCCGCATTGCGTGTCGCGCACGCCTGTTACGATAATTCGGCCCACAAGGACCGTGAACACCCAACTCGCGAGACGTCTCGATAGGGGGTATTGGCGCAGATTCGCCGCGTCTGGACTTCGCTGGCCGGCCACGACATGGAATTCTTTGCGATCGAGATAGTCCAGGATTGTTGGGAGTACGGAAAGGTCAAACGGCATGTCCGCGTCGATGAATATCCGATAGTCACCTGAGGCTTGCAACATGCCCGTGCGGACCGCGGCCCCCTTTCCCAAGTTTTTCCGGTGGCGGAGAAGGCGGAGGTTTTTGAGTCCTGATTTTTCGACAATCTCTGCGGTATTGTCGGAGGAGCCGTCGTCGACAACGATGAGATCGACGTCCCGTCCCTCGGGGAATGCCGTGCCGAGATACTGCGTGAGCCCATTCAACGACCTCAAGATGAAGCCCGAAGAGTTGTAGGCCGGAATGACGATCGTCAGTGATTTTTGGGGCATACTATTCGGGAGTGGCCGGATTCTGCCGCGTGAATATTGGAGGCCCTACTATAACGTCAGGCCAATGAAATCGCCACCCGCGAACGGGTGTGTGGCGCGGGCGGCCGCGGATCGCTTCGAGGAGCAGGCGGGGCCAGTTCCGATCAGTGCCTACGGATCATCACGACGCAAGGTCTCGACACCTTCGCCCTCGCCGCCCGTTGCGGGGCGCCGGACTGGTGAATCGAGGATTCGCGCGCTGGTACACTGCGCGGCCTGCGGGCGTAGTGGGAAAGGGCGGCGGTAGGCCGGATCGCGCACGACGATGCTGTTCAATTCGCTGGAGTTTGCGGGATTCTTCCTGCCGGTGGTCCTGGCGCTGCTGGGGCTGACGCGGCGTTCGTGGCTTTGGCAGCGCGTCATCCTGCTGGCCGCGAGTTACTGGTTCTACATGGCGTGGAACCCGCCCTTCGTGTTGCTGCTGATGGGGTCGACGGTGGTCGACTACTTCGTGGCGCTCCGGATGGAGCGGATCGAGCGGCCGCTGCACCGCAGGCTGCTGGTGGCGGTTAGTTGCGTGGTGAACCTCGGCGTGCTCGGGTTCTTCAAGTACGGCCATTTCCTCGTGACGAGCGCCTATGCCGTGCTGCCGGGGGAGCCGCCGTTCAAAGAGTTTTTCGAGAGCATCGTCCTGCCGATGGGGATTTCGTTTTACACCTTCCAGACGATGAGCTACACCATCGACGTGTACCGGCGGACCTGCCCTGCGGAAAAGTCCTTCCTGGATTTCGCGCTGTATGTCACGTTTTTCCCGCAGTTGGTGGCGGGGCCGATCCTGCGCGCGACGGATTTCATTCCGCAACTGAAAGCGCGGCCGCGGCCGACGGCGAGCGAGCGCATGATCGGCATTGATCGGATGGCGCGCGGGTTTTTCAAGAAGGTGGTCATCGCCGACGGCCTGGCGACCTATGTCGATATGGTGTATGCGAACCCCGAGGCCTACGGCGCGGTCAATCAACTGGTGGCGACGTACGCGTACGCGTTCCAGATTTATTGCGACTTCAGCGGATACTCGGACATCGCGATCGGGCTCGGGCATGTCCTCGGATTCACGTTCATGGAGAATTTCCGATCGCCCTACGTTGCGCGCGGGCCTTCGGACTTTTGGGAGCGCTGGCACATCAGTCTGTCCACCTGGCTGCGCGACTATCTCTACATTCCACTCGGCGGATCGCGCGGGTCGACTCTGAAGACATACCGGAACCTATTCCTGACGATGGCCCTGGGCGGGCTGTGGCACGGCGCGGCGTGGACCTTTGTCATCTGGGGCCTCTACCACGGCACCTGGTTGATTGTGCATCGTATACTCTTCCGCGAGAAGTCGCTGCGCGTGCCGGCGTTCGTGTCGTGGGTGGTTACGTTTCACCTCGTGTGTCTGGGATGGATGGCGTTTCGCGCGGAGTCGATCGAAAAGCTGTGGATTGGATTGCAGCAGCTCGTCGATTTTCAAACACCCGTGCAGGCGATCCCGGCGGATATCGCGGTACTGCTTGCGGTCGCGGCCGTCTCTCACGTGCTGGGCGTGGTCCCGCGATTGAAGGCGGCGTGGGCGGGGTCCTACTTTGGCGTCAAGGCGACGTGGTACGCGATAGCGATCGTGGTGATATTTCTGCGGGGATCGTCGGCGCAGCGGTTTATTTATTTCCAGTTTTGAGGACGGAGCAGTCGGGATGGTGATGGCGATCTTCATCGGGTGCGCGGCCCTGGCGGCGATTCTGCTGGCCGGGGGCTTCGCGCTGCGTCACCGGCTGGGCGCCGGGCAGACGCTCGCGGCGATGGTGCTTACGCCTGTGGCGTGGGTGGGTGCAGCGCTGAGCGGCGCGTATCTGTGGGACGGCCCGGCGATTCTCGCGGAGGGCGCCGGGCCGATGGGCGAGATGTTGCCATTCTTCGAGCGGCAGATGACGGACTGGGCCGAGGACACACATCGGGCGGGCTCGTATTCGGTGTGGGTGCTCGGCGATTCGACGCACCAGTCGCGCGGGAGTGAGGTGTTGCGGATGGCCCCGACGATCCGCGAGGCGGCGTTCCACAAGGGCGTGAAGGACTTGCGCGTCTACGGTTTCCAAAACGCGAACTGCAACGCGTATGAGTTTTACTTCCTGCTCAATCGGCTCATCGAGGACCCGCCGGACCTCGTCGTGATGCCGCTGAACTTGCGCGCGTTCGGATCACGGTGGATCGACGACAGCCGCAACGGATTTCCCGTGATGGAGCGATATATCGCCTGGGACCGGATCGTCGAGGCGAAGCGGCTATCGGCGCGGGGCCGGAGGATCACGTGGGTCAGCGTCGTGCTGCGCAAATTGGACTGGGCGCTTTTCGGCTCGCGCGCGGAGTGGTTTCTGAACGGGCTTAAGCTGCGCGCGGAGGGCGGGGCTTCGGACGATGAGGAGACCTTTGATCTCGCGGACGGGCTCGATGCGGCGCCGCGCCGGACGCGCGAGGAGGCGCTGGCGTGGTTGGCCGAGTTGCGCAAGGTAGGCGAGACGCGCTACGAGCGGAGCATCCGCGATGACCATCCGATCCTCCCGGTTTTCAAGGCGATCGACGGGCTCGCCTCAGAACATGGCGTCGGCGTGATGTATTACACGGTGCAGACGCCCGACGTGCGCGCGCAGCAAATCCCGAATTTTACGGCGCTGCGCTGGGCGCTTTCGGGCGAGTCGGGCGTGCGATTCGTGGAGATGCTCGATGTGGTTCCGCCGGAGGACTTCCAGCGCATGGAGCACTTTTTCGCGCCGGGCATGCGGCGCGTGGCGGGACGCCTCCTGGACGAGATCGTGGCGGCGCGCGACGACGCCGCGTGGCGGGAGTCGCTACGCGCGCGGGCGCGATGAACCGCTCACTGCGTCCCAATGGCCACGCACAGCCGCGCACGAGTTGTGGTAAGTCCCGGAGGGACGATTGACAGTAGCCCGGCACTGAAATTCCGGGCGGCTATCCAGTGCCCCTCCGGGACACAGGACTCGAGCGTGCATCCGCAAGATTTGTCTCTGATCGAAACCGGAGTGTAGTCACGCGGAGCCCGAAATTCTTGACACGTCCTACGCGGGATGAGTAGCCTACGCCGTTGTTTTCCGCCCGTATTGGAGTATTTTTGTCATGTACCGTCCCCAAATTCGGATTCTAGACTGCACGATTCGCGATGGCGGCCTGATGAATGACCACCGCTTCACCCACGAACAGGTGAAGCGGGTGTTTGAGGCCTGCTCGCGCTCCGGCGTGGACTACTGCGAGCTGGGCTATCGCTGCGACAAGGCGCAGTTCGATGTGAAGAAGTTTGGCCCGGCGAAGTTCTGCGACGAGGACTACCTGCGGGAAGTGGCGCGCGAGGGCGGCTCGAAGGTTTCCGTGATGGCGGACGTGGGCCGTACGGACTACAAGGACATCGGGCCGAAGAAGGACTCGATCGTCAGCATGTATCGCGTGGCGACGTACTGCAAGGAAATCGACAAGGCCATCGACCTCGGGCGGCACGCCAAGGAACAGGGCTACGAGGTCTGCGTGAATATCATGTCAGTCTCGCACGTGCTCGAGCCGGACCTCGACGAGGCGCTGGGGCAATTGGCCGAGACGAATTTCGATGTGGTCTACCTCGTGGACAGCTTCGGATATCTGTACAGCGAGCAGGTGCAATACCTGGCGAACAAGTACCTGAAGGCCTTCGAGGGCACCGGCATCGAAGTCGGGATTCACTGCCACAACAACCAGCAGTTGGCGTTCGCGAATACGGTCGAGGGCATCATCCGCGGGATCAATTTCCTCGACGGGAGCGTCTACGGCATGGGCCGGGCCGCGGGAAATTGCACGACGGAGTTGCTGCTCGGTTTTCTGAAGAACCCGCGCTACAACGTGCAGCCCGTGCTTGATCTGATCGAGTCGGATTTCCTCAAGATGCAGAGCGAGCTGAAGTGGGGCTACTACATTCCCTATATGGTCACGGGCATCCTCAATAAACACCCGCGCACGGCGCTGGCGATGATGAAGGACAGTCAGGGCGTGAGCTATGGCGATTACTACCGCAAGCTGCTGCTCGAAGGGGAAGAGGTCTGACAGAACGCCGATAGGACCTATAGGACGAATGAGACCTATAGGATTTGGCCAACTCGACGGGCCTGGGTGAATGAAATCGCTGTATGGACATCTCAAAATTGATTGCGCCACCAATCGGTACGCTCACCGGCGAGGAGGGGTGGACGCCGATCGAGATGCCCTTCAGCACGACGGGCGGCGCATCGTTCATCGAGGGCGATCCCGAGGGGCTCCGGCTACGCATCCGCATGTTCGTGCGCGAGGCCGACCACAGGCTTTTCGCGCGGGTGTGGTTTGGCCCGCAGGCCGAGGGCCCGCCGGGGCACGCGCACGGCGGCAGCATGGCGGCCGTGCTCGATCACGCGATGGGTGTCGGAGCGTGGGTGGCGGGACACCCGGTGCTCGCGGCGTCGATCACGATCAACTTCCATCGCAAACTGCCGCTCGGGACGATCGCGACTTCGGAGTGCTGGGTAGAACGGGTCGAGGGGCGCAAGGTGTACACCGCGGGGCGCCTGTATCACGCGGACCCGGACTCGCCCTTCGCCACGGGGCAGGGGCTCTTCATCGCGCAGGACCTGGAGAAGTTCAAGGGGCTACTGGGCCGCGACGAGACGCTCGAATCCAACATGGAGAAGGCGCGCGCAAATATGCGCGGGGGCTGAGCGCGACTTCTAATTGTGAGCGCCGATCGCAGCGATCTTTTCGCGCGCTCTGGTCCTCCTGTCATTGCGAGGAGCGCGGTTGCGACGAAGCAATCTGGTTCAGGCGCGATCTCGATTTCTTCCGGATGCGAGGCGTCGACAAGACCAACTTCGCGAGAGTGCAGACGCCGCTGGAAGAGATTGCTTCGCTATCGCTCGCAATGACAGGGGTTGGGCCCTGTTGCGCTTGGAAGTTGCAACAAAACGATGATCGGCGATCTAGTGCACCATGTACTCCACGAGGGTGTGGATGGGGTAGCCCGCAAGCTTTTCGCGGCCCTTGAGCAGGGGAAGCTCGACGACGCACGTGATCTCGACGACTTCGGCGCCGAGCTTCTCGATGAGCTTGACCGCGGCGGACATGGTGCCGCCGGTGGCGAGGAGGTCGTCGACGAGAATCACGCGGTCGCCTTTGTTCAGCGCGTCGATGTGCATCTCGAGGGTGTCGGTGCCGTACTCGAGTTCGTAACTCTCGGAGATGGTGGTGTGCGGGAGCTTGCCTTTTTTGCGCACGAGCGCGAGCGGCAGGCCGAGCGCGTAGGCCAGCGCGCCGGCGAAGATGAAGCCGCGGGCGTCCGCGCCGACGATGGCGTCTATCTTCTTGTCCGCGTAGCGGTCCTTCCAGCCGTCGATGATGTACTTGAAGGCGGGGCCGTTTTGCAGGAGTGTGGTTATGTCTTTGAATTGAATGCCGGCCTTGGGGAAGTCCGGTACCGTGCGGATGAAAGGACCGATGTCCATGGGGCGTACTCCGAGACGGCGAGAGCGTAGCACAGTAAAACGCGGCGGCGAAAATCGGAATTAGGGCCTGAAGTCCGCCGGGTGCGCGTGGGCGAATTCGCTGAGGCGCTTGAGCACGCTCTTTTCGATCTGGCGGATGCGTTCCCGCGTGAGGTCGAATTCGCGGCCGGTTTCTTCGAGCGTGTGCGCCTTGCCGTCGGCGAGGCCGTAGCGGTATCGGATGATGCCGGCCTCGCGATCGGTGAGTTCGCGCATGAGCTCTTCCATCTGCTGGTCCAGCTCGAATTGCACGATCGTCTGGTCGAGCCGGGAAGGCATCTGGTGTTCCTGGATGCCGCCGGGGCTGTCGGAATCAGTGGTTTCGAGATTTTCCAGCGGGGCGATTTCATCGACGAAGGAGCGTATTTTCGCGGCTTCCTTAATCTTGATGCCCATCGCCTTGGCGACTTCTTCGACTTCGGGCTGGCGGCCTTTTTTCTTGTAGATTTCTTCGGCCGCCTTCTTGTAGCGCGCGACGTTGTCGGTGACGTAGACGGGGATGCGGACCGTGCGGCCGTGGTTGGACAGCGCGCGCGTGACGGCCTGGCGGATCCACCACGTCGCGTAGGTCGAGAATCTGCAGCCGCGCTCGGGGTCGAATCGCTCCACCGCTTTCATCAGGCCGAGGTTGCCCTCTTCGATGAGGTCGATGAGCGGCAGGCCGTAGTAAAGATATTTTTTTGCGATGCTGACGACGAGGCGCAGGTTCGCCACGATGACTTGGCGGCGCGCTTCGGGGTCGCCTTTTCTTGCGAGGCGCGTGATGCGCAGTTCCTCGCTGGGCGAGAGAAGCGCAACGCGTGAGATCTCCCCGAGATAAATGCTCAGGCTGTTATCGCGCGACGCGCTGGTTTCGCGGATGTCCGACACGGCCGTTCCCTTAGCGAGGCCGGCTCGCGCCGGCCCTCCTCACAAAGAGAACAGATGAAGGCACTGCGGTATTCAACGGAAGGAATCCCCCTTACTACAGCCGGATCGAAATCCGGCCCCCGAGGGGGGATTGTATCGAAAACGACCACCGATGACAACAGGGGAAAATCCGCGGCTTGTGCGAAAGCCTTGGCGCGGGGGCAGGCGGTTAAGCGGCGCGTTCAGCCGTCCCTCCGGGACTAAAGATTTTCTTGGACTCTTACCCGGCGTTGAAACGCCGGGCTACTATCAATTGTCCCTCCGGGACATACCGAGGTCCAGGTGGCAACAGATCATTTTTTTCGAGTGCGGAGTCTGCGGGTCGCGGCGTGCGGTTGACTTTGGGTGATTTTCTTGGACTCTTACCCGGCGTTGAAGGGCGTGTTGCCCAAATGATCCGACTTGCCTAGAGAGACGTGACAGGCCTCTTTGGACTGCGGCAGCGATAGCTGCCGCTTTCGCGCCGGGAGGCTGCTCCGGCGCAGTGCACACGAAAAAGCGGGGATTCCGGTGTGACGACGCCCAGCTCCGCTGGGCTAAGTAAAGCGGCAGCTATCGCTGCCGCAGTCCAAAGACGTCCGAGTCGTTGAATTTCCGGGTTGTTGTTTTGGGCAACACGCCCTGAAACGCCGGGCTACTATCAATTGTCCCTCCGGGACATACCGAGGTCCAGGTGGCAACAGATCATTCTTTTTGAGTGCGGAGTCTGCGGGTCGCGGCGTGCGGTTGACTTTGAGTGGGCGAGGCTGCACGATGCTGCCCTTATGTTGGACGACGACTCCCGGTTTATGCAATATGCGCTCAAGGAGGCGGAGCGCGCCTTCGATGCCGGCGAGGTGCCGGTGGGCTGCATTATCGTGCACAAGGGCCAGATCATCGGCAAGGCGCACAATCAGCGGGAGACGCTGCAGGACCCGACGGCGCACGCGGAGGTCTTGGCTATCACGCAGGCGGCGGCGCATTTGAAGAGCTGGCGGCTAGAGGACACGAAGTTGTATGTAACGCTGGAGCCCTGCGCGATGTGCGCGGGGGCGATCATATTGGCGCGAATCCCGGAGGTCTATTTTGGGGCGATGGATCCGAAGGCGGGTTGCAGCGGGAGTCTAATGAATTTGCTGGCCGATACACGATTCAACCACCGGCCGCGGGTGTATTCGGGGCTGATGGCGGACCAGTGCGGGGGGATTCTGAGTGCGTTTTTTCAGCGGATTCGGGACGGGCGCGGGTCGAGTTTGAATTAGGGGGCACTTCAAGGCCCATAGGGGGATGGGATTTATGGGAAGAATGAGACCTATGGGTCCCATCCCTCCCATTCATCCCATCAAATCCCGCACTAAAGTTTTCGGGGTCTCCTGCCGATAGGTCGATCAAGTGGTGCTGTGGAGGACCCGACGTGGAAGGAGGGCTGCCCATCATGGACACCGTTTCTCCGATCCGCGGCGCTGGGTCTGCCGTGGGCCGTCCATTCGTGTTTCAGGTGTCGCCGGCGGCGCGCCGCGAGGCGGAAGCCGCGCTGCGTGAGTCGTCGGGCACCGGGTCGAGAGCCTTGCAGCTGATTTATGCTGTGATGGCGATCGCTCCGGTTGCCGAGGAACACGAGTTGGACGTTCAGGCCTGACGCCTGCACCAACCGCAATTCGGGGGGCTGCGCACGGACGCGCGGCCCCCCCGCCTTTTTCTTTTTAGCCACTGATGAATGAGGATGAATTAAGATAGAACCGATTGCGGCCGATAGGGTGGTCATAACCCGCCCTACCGGTTCGCGTCGCACCAAATGTGTTCCATGGGTGATTCTGTAAGGAGCGTTTGAGCACGATGTCGAAATACGGCGTGACTCCGCAGAAGGAGGCCGAGCTGGTTGCGCGGATGGCTTTGTGCGGCCTGCGCGAATCCGATCTGGAGGAGAGTTACATCCGATCCGGCGGGCCGGGCGGGCAGCATGTGAACCGGACGGCGACGTGTGTCTATTTGAAACACGGGCCGAGCGGGCTGGAAGTGAAGATGCAGCAGGCGCGGTCGCAGGCTTTGAATCGGTTCTACGCGCGGCGACGGATGTGTGAGTTGCTGGAGGCCAAGGCGGGCGGGGTGACCGCGGCGGATGCCGCGCGGGAGAAAGCGCGTCGGCAAAAGGCTCGCCGGAAGCGGCGGGGGAAGAAAAAGTACGAGGGTAGGGAAGAGGACTAAGGGATTGGCGGTAGATTGGTTCGGTGTCGATACCGTCGACTCACGATTGACTCACGCGGAGGCGCGGAGAGAACGGCTCATTTAATCTGCGACCATCTGCGTAATCTGCGGATGTATAGTCTTTACACTTACTTCGATCGGCCCAGGACTTCCGCGTAGAGCGCTTCGTATTGAGGGACGATGAGGTCGCGGTGGAATTTGTTTATGGCGCGCTCCCGGCCTTTTCGGCCCATTTCGGCGGCGCGCACGGGGTCGGTGAGGATTTCGTTGGCGTAGAGCGCCATGGTGTCGATGTCGCCGACTTCGGCCAGGTAGCCTGAGACGCCGTGTTCGACGACTTCGACGATGCCGCCGCTGGCGGTGCCTAGCACGGGCACGCCGCAGGCCATCGCTTCGAGGGGCGTGAGTCCGAAGCTCTCGTGTTCGCTCGGCTGGATGATGAGATCGGCGCAGGGGATGATGTGCTCGACGTCTTCGTAGACGCCGAGAAATTTTATTTTGTCCATGATGCCGAGTTGCCGCGCGACGCCGACGGCCGAGAGCCGCTCGGGTCCTTCGCCGACCATGATCAGGCGGGCGTTCACCCGCTTGAGAATCTTGTTGAACACGCGAATGACATCGGTAAGGCGTTTGACCGGGCGGAAATTGCTGATGTGCATGACGATTTTTTCGTCCGCCTCGGCGAGCGAGCAGCGTTTGAGCGGCTCGAGCGGATAGCGGTCCGGGTCGATGAAATTGTAGATCGTGCGTACGGGTTTCGAGAGCGCGAAGGTTTTTTGGGTCTCGTCGACGAGCCAGTTCGAGACGGCGGTGACGGCGTCGCTCTGTTCCATGGCGAACTTGGTGATGCGGAAAAAAGAGGGGTCCGCTCCGACGAGCGTGATGTCGGTGCCGTGGAGCGTGGTGATAAGCTTGAAGCGTTTTTCCGGGGGCAGCATGTCGCGCGCGAGGATGGCGCAGGCGGCGTGCGGGATGGCGTAGTGCGCGTGCCAGACGTCGACCCCGACTTCGTCGGCGACGTCGCAGATGCGCGAGGCGAGCGCGAGCGTGCTGGGCGAGTGGCTAAAGAGGGGATAGATCGCGGCGTCGACCGTGTGGCTAAAGAGGTTGCGCTGGAATTCGCGCAGGCGGAAGGGGCGCTCGAAGCTGACGAAATGGACCTCGTGGCCGCGATCAGCGAGCGCCTGGCCGAGTTCGGTGGCCATGATGCCGCTGCCGCCGGCGGAGGGATGACAGGTGATCCCGATTTTCATCCTTCAATCTCCAATCCAGGCAAATAGTCCAGCGGGAAGGGCCCGGAGGTGTAGATGGGCTCGCCGTAGGCCACGCCGACCCGGTTCCCCCAATACGCCGCGCGGGTGGAGATAAATTCCCAGAACTCGGGACTCGATGCGAAAGTCTGCGGGCCGGGGTAGTTCGGATTGTGGAGTTGCGACTTGAAATGTTGCAAGGCCCGGAGCTTTCGTTCGATGAATTCGGAGATGTCCATGACGAAAGCGGGCGCATCGGCGCTGTCTTGGTAGGGGTGGTAGAGGTAGAGGTGCGGCGCGCGGAAGGGCTCTTCCTCGGTCTCGATGCTGGCGACGCCGGCGAAAAAATTGGCATCGCGGACGAGGTCGTGCGCGGCGGCGTGGTCCGGGTGGCGGTCGGTGTGGTGGTGGCTAAGGATGATTGTGGGGCGCAGCGCGCGGATAAAAGGGATGACGCGCAGGCGCTGGTCGGGGGTGTTCGCCAGTCCCCCGTCCGGCAGTTCGGCGTTGTAACGCTCGCGCACTTGCAGCACATGCGCGGCTTTGTCGGCTTCGCGCAGGCGTTCCTCGGCGGTCCCGCGCGAGGCGGCCTCGCCCTGCGTCAGATCGAGGATCGCGGTCGAAAAACCCTGGGCGGCGAGCAGCAACAACGTGCCGCCGAGACCGAGGTCGGCGTCGTCCGGGTGCGCGCCAATGGCCAGCACGTCCACGCTCATAGTTCGATCTCCTGAATCTGTTTCGCTTCGGGGTCGATCTCGTTCAAGAGCCGGCCAATGAGCGCCGGGCCGTGCTCGAAGAGGAAGGAGAAGATCGTCAGGACGCGCTCCTGCGGTTTGTGCAGCGGCGCGAGGTTGTTCGCCAGGCGCTGGACCTGCTGGCGCACGGTGGTGTGCTTGGCTTCGTCGGCCATCAGCAGCGCGCGATCGATGCGCGAGAATCCGCGATCGAGCTCGGCCTGGAGCGCGGGCAGCATTTGCGCGGCGGTCGCGGCGGCGGGCCCGAGCGCTTTTGTGAGCGCGTCGAGTTCGGCACGCACGGTTTTCTGCGCCTGTTGCACGCGGCCCAGCATGGGGTGCGCGCCGGCACGCTGCATGGCGAGGGTGACCGCGTCTTCCTCGGCGTGCGCGAGTTCAGGAAGCGCGAGGCCGAGTTTCGTGCGGATTTTGTTCAGCTTGATGGTCGTGAGCAGGCATTGCGCGCGTGGATACACCACGGGCATGGGCAACTGGTGTCGATCGAAGGCCGGTTTGAGTTGCGCCCAGTAGGCCAGTTCGCCGGGACCGGCGACGTAGGCGCGCGCCGGAAAAAGTTTCTGCTGCAGGATGCAGCGCAGGGCGACGTTCGCGGTGAAGCGTTCGGGTTCGGCGTCCAGCATCACGCGCAGGTCGGCGGCGCTGTATTTGAGATCGGATTCAGGAAGGCGAAACGAGTTGTTTGCCCAGAGGACTTTGCGGCGTCGTCCGTCGATTTCGAGGAAGAAGGAACATTCGTCCGCGGCTTTGACGAGCTGTTGTTCGAAACCGAGCGACGCGAGACGCTCGCCTCCTTCGTTCACCAGGCGAGTCGTTTCGAGCGGGTCTTCGATCTCGCGGAGAAAAAGTTCCGCGGCGGCGCGGCGCGCGGCGGGGAGTTCAGGAGTGAAGAACAGAAGAGGCGTGCCTTGGAACAGTTGCACGAGGAGGCGCGCGTACCAATCCGATAGCGACTGCGCTTCGTTGAGCGTGTCGTGGAGCATGTGCAGGATCGCGGGCGCCTCTTCGGAGCCGTTCGCGTCGGCGGCGATGGTCTCGGCCATGGCGTGGAGCGTGGGTTCAATCGGCACGCGGAACATGCAGCGGCCCGCGATGTCGGCGGCGGGGGCGTAGGTCAGCGTCTCAAGCGTGTGCCGCCGCGAGAGGTAGTGCGCGGAGCAGGCCTCGTCGAAGTCGTGGTCATCGGCGCCGATCCAGAAGATGGGTACGGCGGTCTGGCCTGTGCGACCGGTGTGCAGACGCGCGGCCTTAACGGCGGTGATGGCTTTATAGATGGTGTAGAGCGGGCCGGTGAAGAGGCCCGGCTGCTGGCCCGTGACGATGACCGCCTCCGTGCCGGCGAAGGGCGGCGTATGGCCGCGGTCCGCGTTGTAGCGGCGGATGTCTTCGGCGACGCCTGCCGACCAAGCGGGCAAATTCGCCGGCGCGGACCAAAGAGACTCGGGCGGGCCCGCGAAGCAGGCGAGCAGGTCCGGGGCGCCGGCGCGATAGTCGGTGAGAATGTCGCGCATGGCTAGGCGCGGCCCCCGACGGCGATCATTCTGGGCTGATCCGGCGTATAGGGCGTGCCGTCGTAGTTGCCAAAAAGGCGATCGAGTTGCAGGCCGCCATCGGCGAGGAGCCTGGTGAATTCGTCGCAGTGGTACAACTGCACGGACTCGACGGTGTCTTTGAGGAACTGGCCCTCGCGCGACACGATCATGGACTTGTTGATGCGATGGGTCGCGCTATCGATCCAGCGGTGCTCGAGGATGTCGAAGCCCTGCTCGCTGCGCCGCGTGTCGGCCTCCAGGCGCGATTCCGTCCAAGCGCGGCTCAAATAGTCGATGAAGAAACGCCCGCCGGGTTTCAGGATGCGCGCGATGCCGCGAACGACGCCGAGGTTCCCCTCGCGCGTGGGGAAGTAGCCGAAGCTGGTGAAGTAATTCATCACCACATCGAAGAGAGGCGCGAAGGGCTGGCAACCCATATCGGCGCGGACGAGCCGGGCGCGATCGCCGAGGAGTTCCTGTGCCATCTCGAGCAGATGCGGCGAATAGTCCATTCCAAAAACATGCGGCGTGATTTCGAGCAGGTGCGACATGTGGCGGCCCGAGCCGCAACACAGGTCGAGCACGCGATCGCCGGGGCGCAGCCGCGTCTGTTCGATGGAGAAGCGCGATTCCGGCCGGGCGGCTTCGATCGTGCGGTGCGCGTAGATGAGCGGGTAAAACGCGTCAAAGGACTGGCGATACCAGTCGTGGGCTATCGGGGCTCGGCGGGTCATTCGGCGTATTGTACGGCGGGCGGCGCGGGTGCTCAACCGAGCGGGGTCGAAGGGCCGCCGACGCGGTGGATGCGGAGCATGTTGGTGCGGGTCTGCGCGCCGAGGGGGACGCCCGCGGCGACGACGATGAGATCGCCGTGCACGGCGAGTTTTCGCTCGATCAGGATTTCGTCGACGCAGGCATGCAGCTCGTCGGTCGAGCGGAAGGCGACGGCGCGTGCGGAGTCCACGCCCCAGATGAGGGCGCAGCGGTGCTGGACGCCTTCGGTGAGCGCGAGCGCGGTGACAGGGGCGTTCGGCCGATAGCGCGCGATGAGCGCGGCGGTACGGCCGGTCTCGGTGAGACAGACGATGCGGCGCGCGCCGAGCGCGTTCGCAATGCGGACGGTGGACTGGCAGACCGCGTCGGCAATGCCGATGTCGCCCGTGCGGATGCCGGACTCGCGCATGCGCACGATGCGCGCGTGGGGCGACTCGCGGTAGAGCGCCTCGTCGGCCTTGAGCGCGACGTCGGCCATGACGCGCACCGCCTCGACGGGGTACTGCCCCGAGGCGGTCTCGCCGGAGAGCATGACGGCGTCGGTGCCGTCGTAGATCGCGTTGGCGACGTCGGCGACTTCGGCGCGGGTAGGACGCGGGTGGACGGTCATGGATTCGAGCATTTGCGTGGCGGTGATGACGGGGACGCCGGCGTCGTTGCACAGGCCGATGATCCGCTTTTGCAACTGCGGGAGATCGTCCATCGGGAGCTCGACGCCGAGATCGCCGCGCGCCAGCATGATCGCGTCGCTCACTCGGAGGATTTCGTCGAAACAATCGATCGCTTCGGGCTTTTCGATCTTCGCGATGACAGCCGGGCCGCCGCCGAGTCTCTCGATGCGGCGCTTGAGGTCAAGGACCTCCTCGGCCTTGCGCACGAAGGAAAGCGCGACGAAGTCCGCGCCGAGATCGACGGCGAAGCGGAGGTCCTCTTCATCCTTGCGCGAGAGGGCGGGCGCACTGACGTTGACGCGGGGCAGATTGATGCCTTTGTGCTCGCCGAGCATGCCGCCGTGGACCACGGTGCAGTAGACGTCCTGCCCCTCGACGCGGACGACCTTGAGTTCCATGAGGCCGTCGGCGACGAAGATGGTGGCGCCGGGCTTGACGTCGCGCGGAAAGTTTTCGTAGGTCGTAGAGACGCAATGCTCCGTGCCCACGATGTTGCGCGTGGTGATGATGAAGGGGGCGTGATCGGCGAGGCGGACGGGATGGTGATCGGCGAGCAGGCCGGTGCGAATTTTCGGGCCTTGCAGATCGACCAGGATGCCGATCGAGGCGCCGGCTTCCACGGCGGCCGCGCGGACGATCTCGCAGCGGCGGCGATGGTCGGCGTGGGTGCCGTGCGAGGCGTTGAGCCGGGCGACGTTCATGCCCGCGGCGACGAGCGCGTGGACGATCTCGGGCGATTCCGAGGCGGGGCCGATGGTGCAGACGATTTTCGTGCGCCGGCCGGAGCCCGGATGCGGGGAGGCCGTCATTTCCAGTTCTCGAAGGCCGCGTAAATCGCCTGCACCGCGCGCTCCATGTCGTCCTCGTTGACGCCGATGATGATGTTGGTCTCCGAGGCGCCCTGGTCGAGCACGCGCAGATTCACGCGGGCCTGCGCCAGCGCCGCGGTCAGGCGCGCGGCGACGCCGATGTGGTGGCTCATGCCCTCGCCGACGGTGGCGATCAGCGCGATGCCCGGCGTGAGCCAGACGCGATCGGGCTGGCAGACGCGGTCGATGCCGGTGACGATGGAGAGGCCGTGCTGCTGGAGTTCCTCGTTGCGGATGATGAGCGAGATCGAATCAATGCTCGTGGGCATGTGCTCGAAACTGACGCGGTGCTCCTCGAGCACGGAAAGCGCGCGGCGCGCGAGGCCGACCTCGCGGTTCATCATCGTCTTTTCGATGTTGATCATGGTGAACCCGCGCTTGGCCGCGATGCCGATGACGGGCTGCTGCGGCAGGCGCTCGGGCAGGATGCGCGTGCCGGGGTCGTCCGGTTCCATCGTGTTGCGGATGCTCATGGGGATGCCGGCGCGCTGCACGGGGAAGAGGGCTTCGTCGTGGATGACGGAGGCGCCCATGTAGGCCAGCTCGCGCAGTTCGCCGTAGGTGATCTCGTCGATGCGGCGCGCGTTGGGCACGATGCGCGGGTCGGTCATGCGGATGCCGCTCACGTCGGTCCAGTTTTCGTAGAGGTCGCTGTGCGTGGCGCGGGCGACGATCGCGCCGGTGATGTCGCTGCCGCCGCGGCTGAAAGTCCTGATGCGGCCTTCGGGGTCGGCGCCGTAGAAGCCTGGGACGACGAAAACGCCCTCGCCCTGGAGCGCGTTGCCGAGGTGTTCGTAGGTCGATTCGTCCAGGCGGCCTTCGTAGTCGAAGCGAATGAGCCCGGCGGGATCGACGAACTTCGCGCCGAGCAAGGACGCGATGATGCGGCCGTTCAAGTATTCGCCGCGGGACGCGAGATAGTCCGGCGTGTCGTATTTTTTTGCTTCGGCGCCGATCACGCGAATTTCCGCGGCGATGTCGATGCTAACGCCAAGATCCTTGGCGAGATCCTGGAAGCGCTGCGAGATGACGTTCATCGGCTGCGTGGGATCGAGATCGTTCTTCAGCGCGGCGTGCCACGTGAGTAGCAGGTCGGTGACTTTTTTGTCGTCGGCGCTGCGTTTGCCTGGCGCGGAAGGCACGACGAAGCGGCGGCGCGGGTCCGCGGCGACGATGGCGGCGGCGCGCCGGACCATGGCGGCGTCGGCGAGCGAGGTGCCGCCGAATTTGGCGGTGATGGAGCCCATAGGTAGAGGAATTCCCCGGATTTGTAGCGCGGTATGGTACTTGAGCGGCGCGCCCGGCGCAACGCGGGGGCGGCGTGTTGTCTCGTGGCGCGCCGTCGGATGCTGAGACTCTGCCACCCCTTCAGGGTGGTTGAGTTGTGTTGGGGGCGAGCGATCCGGGGGTCTTCGCGTTGCTACGACCCCCGGCTAATTTCTGCCAACCCTTCGGGTTGTATCACGAGACGTTCAGGTTTTGTGACGAGACTTTCAGGTCGTGTGACGAGACGTTCAGGTTTTGTGACGAGACTTTCAGGTCGTGTGACGAGACCTTAGGGCTGCATGACGGGAGGTGCAGGTTTTATGACGAGACTCTCAAGTTGTGTGACGAGTCCTTCGGGCTGAATGACGAAACCTTCACTTTTTGTGACGAGATATTAGGGCAGGAAGCGGTGGATGATTCGGGAGACGTCGTTGAAGGTCACGAAAAGGAGCAGGCTGATGATCATGACGACGCCGAGTTGCTGGACCGCGTCCGTGATGCGCGTGCTGACCGGGCGCCGGCGGACGGCCTCGATGCCGAGGAACACGAGTTGGCCGCCGTCGAGCACGGGCAGGGGGAGCAAATTGAAGATGGCGAGGTTGACGCTGATCATCGCGGTGATCTCGAGCAGATACAAAAAGCCGATCTGGTAGGCCGTGGTGACGATGTCGCCGATCATGACCGGGCCGCCGAGGAGTTTCGGGCTGAGGCCGCCGGTGAGGAGTTGGCGCAGGATGGAAACGATGCGCGTGGACTGCCGATAACATTCCTTGAACGCGTATGGGAGGATGTTGGCGGGTTCCTCCTTGCGGATGATGGTCTTGGTTTCGAAGAGGACGCCGATTTGCTGGATGGGCGCGATGGTGAGTTCGGCCTGGATGGTCTTCGCTGTTTGGCCGAGTCCGAAGAAAATGGCGGGCCGCTCGACGACGACGGGAAGCGTCTCTCCGATCCGTGTCTGCTCGAGTTGGCGCAGGAGCGCGACAGTGGCCGGCTGGCCGTCGATTTGCACGATGCGGTCTTTGCGCTGCAGGCCGCTCGCTTTCTCTAGCTCGGGCGCTATCATCGCAATCACCGGTTGAGCGTTCGAATCAATGCCGGTGAGCGCGCGAAGCGCCTCGCTCACGGTCATCGTTGTGGTCCAGACGGTCGCCGAGCCGAAGAAGCGCGCGGGGCGCTCGATGGCGAGCGATACCTTCGGCTCCGGGTTTTCCTGCGCCAGCGCGCGTAGCGTCGCCCCGATGTCCGTCGATCCGTTCACCGTCAGCACACGATCGCCCGTCCGCACGCCGATGCCTTCGAGGAACTGCGGGGCTTCCTCCAAGACTTCGAGGGGTTTCCCGTCCTCGAGACCGAGCGAACTGCGCAGCGGCGGATCGAGCGCGAGATCCTTGAAGTTGCCTTCGCGGCGCGTCTTGACGGTGAGCGGCAGGGTCTCGTGGCCGCGCTGAATGGTGAGCGCTATCGCCAGGTCGGGCGAAAATTCGCGCACCATCGAGGAGAAGGTCAACTGATCGACGAGTTCCCCGCCGGCTTCGAGGATCGTGTCCCCCGGTTTGATGCCGCCCTCGAGCGCGGGCGAAGCGGGGAAGACCTGCCGCACGAAAGCGGGAGAGAACGGCGTAACGCCGAAGCGGCGCGCCTCCATGATCTCGCCGAAAAATTTTGGAGTGACGGGGGAGAGGTATCGCGCGGCGCCGCCTTCGGGCAACGCGCGGCTGATCTCGACCAGCGTGGACTGTCCGCCGCTCAGAATCGCAGCGACGATAATGTCCTCGAACAGGGTCATAGGCTTGCCGTCGATCGACACGATGCGATCGCCGGTGCGCCAGCCGGTCTCGTCGGGCGCGCCGGAAAGATCGGGCGTGGCGCCGCCCTCGGCACGGAAGAGTGGCGCCTCGGAGGCCGGCGATCCTTTTTCAACCTCGCCGATGCGCGTCTCGACTTCGGTCTGGGGCACTTCGCGGCCGAAGGCGGCCATGAAGGCGTAGATGCACACGGCGAGGACGAGGTTCATCGCCGGCCCCGCGACGAGCACGATGGCGCGCTGCCATACGGGTTTTTTGTTGTACCAGCGATCGGGCGGGACGTGCCCGTAGGTCGTATCGCGCTCCTCCTCGGAGAGCGGCTGGTCTTCCTGGCCGGCCATCTTGACGTAGCCGCCGATGGGGAGCAGGCCGAGGCAGTAATCCGTCTCGCCGTAGCGGAAGCCGGCGATCCTGGGCGGCATACCGAGACTGAATCGATCGACGTAGATGCCGCAGGCCTTGGCCGCGAGGAAGTGGCCGAGTTCGTGCACGAAGACGAGCACGCCGAGCACGATGAAGAAGACAGCAATTTCGAGAGGTCCGATGTCCATGCGCTACAGCGATTCCTTTAAGTTCTGTACAAGCGATTGCGCCGCGCGCCGCGCGTCGGCGTCGGCGGCGAGTATTGTATCCAGTGAATCGTCCGCGCGCACCTCGCTCGATTCGAGTACGCGCCGCACCACTTCTGCGATGCCCAAGAACGGCAAGCGCCCAGCGAGGAACGCCGCTACGGCCGTCTCGTTCGCCGCATTGAGCACGGCGCCCGCCGTGCCTCCGCGGCGCGCCGCAGCCAGCGCAATATCCAAACACGGAAACTCGCGGAAATCCGGCCCGGCAAAGGTCAACGCCTTCATGCGCGTCAGGTCGAGCCGGGCCATCGGGGATTTTACACGTTCGGGCCAGGTCATGGCGAATTGGATGGGCATGACCATATCGGTGACGCCCAGGTGGGCGAGGATATGGCCATCGGTGAATTCGACGAGGCCGTGCATGATGCTCTGGGGGTGGATGACGACTCGAATCTTGTCCAGGGGGAGATCGAAGAGCCACATGGCCTCGATGACCTCGAGCCCCTTGTTCATCAGCGTGGCGGAATCGACGCTGATTTTCGCGCCCATGTCCCAGGTTGGGTGACTCGTGGCTTGCGCCGGCGTGATCGCGCGGAGCGACTCTCGGGGCTTCCCGTAGAAGGGACCGCCGGATGCGGTGAGGTACACCGCGAAGACATCCGCGGGGTCGCGGCCTTCGAGGCATTGGAAGAGGGCGTTGTGTTCGCTGTCCACGGGGAGGATGCGGACACCCGCCGCGCGCGCGGCGCCGGTGATCAAGCGGCCAGCCATGATCATCGGCTCTTTGTTTGCCAGCGCGACGGTATGACCGGCGGCGATCGCGCGCAGGATCGGCTTGAGGCCCGCCGCACCGACTACGCCGCACAGGACCAGGTCCGTGTCGAGGGCGGCGGCGTCTTCGAGCGCGCGTGGACCGGCGAGGACTTCGGCGCGGAGGCCCAAGGCGCGAAGCTCCCGCGCGGCCGCTTCGTCCGAGACGGCAATGTACTTCGGATTGAATTCCGCGGCCTGCCGGGCGAGTTCGGCGACATTGGAGTGTGCAGCCAGCGCAACGATCTCGAATCGTCCCGGACAGGCCCGGATGACTTTCAATGCGCTGCGGCCGATCGAGCCGGTGGAGCCGAGCAGTGTGATCCGGCGGGGCATCGTGTCCTCAGGCCGGCGCGCCGCCGCGGCCGAGGCGATTGAGCGTGTCGCGCTCGGCGTTGCGCTGGGCGATGAGGTCGAGGATTTCGGCCGTGGACGAGAGCGCGAGGACTTTTTTTGCGAAGCGTTCCGCGGCGGCCACGTGGGTATTGGCGATCTCCGCGCGGACGGCCGGCAGCGACGCGCTCGACATGCTCAGGCTGCGGAACCCGATCCCGATGAGCAGTTCGGTGAGCGCGGGGTCGCCGGCCATCTCGCCGCAGACGCTGCACTCGACGTTCGCCGCGTTCGCGGCGTCGAGCGTCTGCTTGAGCATGCGCAGTACGGCGGGGTGCGTGGGCTGGTAGAGGTGCGCGGTGCGCTCGTTCGTCCGGTCGACGGCGAGGCAGTATTGGATCAGGTCGTTCGTGCCGATGCTCAAAAAGGCGCACTCCTTCGCAAGCAGGTCCGCGATGGTGACCGCGGCGGGGATTTCAATCATCGAGCCGACGGGGACCTTGTCGTTGAAATCCACCTTTCGTCCGCGCAGATCGGTCTTCACTTCGTCGATCATGGCGCGGGCCTCGAGGAACTGTTCGAGGCTGGTGATCATGGGGAACATGATTCGCATGTCACCGTGGACGCTCGCGCGCAGCAGCGCACGCAACTGCGTCTTGAAGACGTCGGGCCGATCGAGGCAAAGCCGGATCGATCGCCAGCCGAGCTGCGGGTTCGTCTCGTGGTCCGCCGTGAGCAGCGGCATGCCCTTGTCGCCACCGATGTCCAGCGTGCGCACGGTGACCGGCAGCGGCGCCATCGATTCCATTACCTTGCGGTATTCGGCGTACTGCTCGTCCTCGGTCGGCAGGTCGCCGCGGTCCATGAACAGGAATTCAGTGCGGTAGAGGCCGATGCCCTGGCAGCGCGCCTTGCGGCTCATCTCCGTCTCGGCGAGCAGCTCGATGTTGGCGTAGGTGGGGATGTGCTCGCCGTCCAGCGTCACGCAGGGCCCCTCGCCCACGGCCGCCAGCAACGCGGCGCGGATTTCGTCGAGCCGCTTTTTCTCGGCCTCGTAGCGGGCCCGCGTGGTCTTGGAGGGATGGACGATGACGAAACCGCGCGCGCCGTCCACGATGAGCGTGTCGCCGTCGTTCACCTGATCGCCGAGGTTGCGCAGGCCGACGACGGAGGGAATCTCGAAGGCGCGGGCGATGATCGCCATGTGCGAGGTGGGCCCGCCGGCGTCGGTGGCCAGTCCGCGCGCGTGCTTCATGTCCAGCGACGCGGTCTCCGAGGGCGCCAGCTCATGCGCCACGACGATGCAGGGCGCGTCCATCTGGTCCAGGCGCAGGGGTTTTTCGCCGAGGAGATGGCCCAGAATGCGGCGGCCGATGTCCGCCAGGTCCGTGCTGCGCTCGCGGAAGGACGGGTCTTCTAACTGTTCGAGGAGGCGCGTATATCCGCCGATGATTTCCTGGACGATGTACTCGACGTTCAGCCCTTCGAGTTTGAGATTGCGTTCCACCTCCGGCCGCAGCGCGGGGTCGTCAAGCAGGGCGAGATGTGCGTCAAAGATAGCGGCTTGCCGATCGCCCAGGCCCTTGGCGGTGTGGTCCTTGAGCAGGCGCAATTCGTCGCGCGCGCGCCCGACGGCCTCGTCATAGCGCGCGAGTTCCGCCGCGGGATCGTCAATCGAGCGCGGGTGGATGTCCAGCGAGCGCAGACGAAAGGTCCGCGCCGGGCCGATGGCGATGCCCGGCGAGACCCCGATGCCGCGGAGGCGTCGTTCCGGCGCTGTCTTTGCCATGCGGACACTCCGGGGACGCGGCCCCTGTGCTTACAACTCTTCGCCGAAGCCCGATTCGATGAGCCTGCGGACGGCGCTGATTGCCGCGTCTGCGTCGTCGCCGTCGCAGACCACGAGCAGATGCGTACCCTTGGCGGCCGCCAGCGTGAGCAGGCCCATGATGCTTTTGGCGTTCACCCGCTTGCCGTCTTTATGCACGTGGACGTCGCACTTAAACTTGAGCACCGTCTGCACCAATTGTTGGGCGGGGCGCAGGTGCATGCCGAGTTTATTGGCGATCACCAACTCTTCACTGACTTCCGGCATGACGCTTCGCGCCCCCCCCCACGGCATGACTTTGCGGCGGGATGATACCGGATGGCCGGGCACGGATGCACGGCGGGAAGGTCAAGGGCAATAGACAGGATGTACAAGATTTTACAGGATTGACAGGATTCAAAGGACAATGACGAAAACAAAAAAGCGGATTGGCGCACTGCCCAATTACTTAGGGGCATGCTCCGTTGAAAACCCCGCCTAAACTGTCATTGCTCGAGTGTGGCCCGCTCCTCTTCGCTCAATTCGATCCGGCACGCGCGTCTCATGGGATTCATCCTCCGTCGATAATAGAGGAATCCCCGTACAACTTAATAAGTTGCCTTATTTATAAAGCACTACAATAGCCCGGGGGTCAGACCCCCTATTGACTTCCGATTCTTTAAGTGCTAAAACACTCGTATTCCAAAGAAGTGTGTTCAATTTTGGCTGTACGGCGCGATGGGCAGCTCCTCCGAGGAAGGTGGACAATAATGATGCTTGATCCAACTGGTTTGTCGTGGGCGCGCGCGGGGGCGAACTTCGGCCTAATAAGGGCCGGGCGATCGACTGTGATCGCGGCGCTAATCTCCTCGACATCTATGTTCGGTGCGGTTCCGGCCCACGCCGCTGGCGACTTCGTCTGGGCTAAACAGCTAGGTGGGACGTCCCAGGACTGGGGCAGTTCCATCGCGGTGGACGCTTCGGGCAACGTCTACACCACTGGGTACTTCTATGGCACGGCGGATTTCGACCCCGGCGCGGGTACGGCCAACCTGACCCCGGCGGGGAGCTATGACATCTTCGTGTTAAAATTGA
>JBCLBO010000029.1:0-32901 GCA_038916785.1 Candidatus Hydrogenedentales bacterium
TAATTTCTTCCAAGCCTCCAGCTTGGACTTCCAGCCAAGCCTCTTCCGTAGCAATCGTCTAGTGCCTTTCCTGTCAACGATTTGCTGCCGCCCCGCCCTTGTTTCGCGCCCCACCCTTTCCCTCCTCCCCGTGCAACAACCCGCGCACGCTATTTAAAGCTTCTAACAATATCCGACGCCGGCCGCCATGAACCCGCATGGGCGAGCCGCCCATACGACGACCGTCGGGATTTGTTACAGGCCTTTAGACTCCCAATAGGTCCTCGAGGTCCTATCCGTCCTATCGGAGGCACGCATGTCCACCGCAGCACCACCGGCGCCAAACCGCACCACCACCCGGGGCACGCGCTGCGCCCTCTCCTGGGACGACGCATGGGTCGCGCAGGTCGAGGCGCACGAGCAGGCGATGAATCCCCGCGACCCGCCTCCGTAGCGCCGGCGTCGTCGCAAGCGGGAATCGCCAAATCCCTCCGAAATTCCCCCTGATTTGACGGAATCGCCCCTGTTCTCGGGCGTAATCCCACGCAAAATGTGGTAAGATAGGGTGGTAATGATCGGGGGAACCATGAAGACCATCGCCGCTATCTCCGCGCTCCTTCTGTCCGCCTGCGCCTGGCCGGACGGTCAGGCCCCAGTCACCTTTTCCGGAAAAGGGAAAGGAGGCATCGAAGTCCGCGACGCCTCCGGTCAAGTCACCGAAGTGCGCGGCCACTCCGACCTTCGCCTGAACCAAATCCCCGCCGACGCCGCAGCGCGCGAGGAGGCCGCTCGCGCCAAGCGCAAGGAACGCGCCCAGAACAACGCTACCGTCCGCTCCGAAAAAGAAGCAATGGCAGAAGAAGAACTAAAGGCCGCCGGCGAAGCGGCCGCCGGCGAAGCGAAAGCAACCGAAGAAGCTGCGGCGCAGGCCGAACAAGCCGCCGCGCTCGATGAGGCGCAGCATCCGAGAAAAATCCGAGGCAAAACGGTGCGCGGCACGCGATTCGTCGAAAATCCCGTCATCGAACCTGAGACGCCTGCCGCGCCGCAAGGTCCTGTGCTCTCAGCAACCGGCCAGAAAAAAACGCCCGAGGCCGACTCGCCAGATACTCCCTGATTCGGCAGCCTCAAGCCCCGGCGCACGATTGCCTGCGAATCGATCTGTCAACACGACCCGCCAATCCGCCGCGACAACCCAAACGCGGTAGTCTCTGGTCACCCCTTCGTTCTCTTCGTTGCCTTCTGTAAAGAAATCCCTACGCCGTGTCATCCGCCCACCCGCTAAAGCGCCGGTGGTCTATCGGAATCATTTCGGGTTCAAGAAATACACCGCGCTCCTGCGAATGCGAGCCGATCAGAGCGTGTCTTTCGACAGGCCGGCGGGGAGATTCTTCACTGCGTTCAGAATGACAGATCGGGATATTCCAGCGCGACGAACACGCAACGGTCTCGGAATGATTACCGGCTATTTAGCCGATCGCTTGAATCCCCACCGCCGATCCAGCTACACCTTGTAACTCACCCGGAGCATTCGATGCGCGCAGTCCTTCAACGAGTCACCGAAGCCTCCGTCACCGTCGAGGGCGAAGTCATCGGCCAGATTGCCCACGGCCTACTCGTCCTCCTCGGCGTCGCCGCGCACGACACCGAAGACGACGCCGCGCAGATCGCAAAAAAAATCGCGCAGCTCCGCATCTTCAACGACGTCGATGGTAAATTTAATCTCAGCCTTGAAGACGTAAAAGGCGCCATCCTGCTCGTCTCGCAGTTCACCCTCTTCGGCGACGCCAGCAAAGGCAACCGCCCCTCCTTCATCGAAGCCGCCCGCCCCGAACTCGCGATCCCACTCTACGAATCCGTCGCCGTCCACCTCCGCGCGCGCGGCCTTCCCGTCGAAACCGGCCGCTTCGGCGCTCACATGCACGTCCGCCTCCTGAACGACGGCCCCGTAACAATCCTTTTCGACACGAAATAGAGCCCCATCCCACCAAACCCATCGCCCACAGATTGCCGCAGATGAGCACAGATACTGCCGACACTTGCTCTAAAAGCATCTAACGTAACCCAGTACTCGTAGCCTGGGCGTCTCGCTCAGCGTGCCGCGCGGATGTGTCTACGGCCTCGTCGGCGAAAACGGCGCGGGCAAGACCACCCTCATCAAACACATCCTCGGCGCGCTCAAACCACGACGTGGCGTGGCGTTTCGAGGAACTCTACTCCTACGCCGTCCTGGCCTTGGTCATAACACTTCCCGACGCGTCGATCCCCCTAAGGATTAATTGGGCCCGGCATCGATAACCCTCAGATACGCTCTCGGCACCTCAGCGCGAATCGCTCCTGACCTTTCGTAAGACCATATGTACCAATGCGTTGATCCAATTCCGTAAATAATTTCCCCCTAGTCCCGCGCTTCCCGCTACCAGCTTCTCGCTCCATCCCCAATGCAACAAACCGCGCGATATATATAGGAGTCGCGCGCGCGGTACTATCGCCACGGAAGGAGCGGACCCATGCGGATTCTCGTGGCGGGCGGCGGACGGCTGGCGGTGTCCGTGATCGAGCCGTTGCTGGACGCCGGGCACACAATCCTCGGGCTGCTGCAAAACGGACGCCGGACGCCCCCGGACCGCCGCGCATGGTTCCGCACGAAACGCTACCTGATGCCGCCCGCGCTCGACCCGGCCGCGCTGGCCTACCGCCGCCGCATCCCGGTCTACTGGATCGATAGCATGGACGACCCCGAACTCGCCCCGCTCCGCGCGCTCGCGCCCGACCTCATCCTCACCGCCGGCTTCAGCATCATCTTCAACGAAGCCCTGCTCGCGCTCCCGGCACTCGGCTGCGTGAACGTGCACTCATCCCTGCTGCCGAAGCACCGCGGTCCGAGCCCCTTCGCGCATGTGATTCTCGCAGGAGAAAAAGAGACCGGCGTCACCTTCCACACGATGACCCGCGAAGTGGACGCCGGTGCGCTCTTGGCGCAGGAGGCCATCGGCTTGAACGCGCTCGACACGAGCGTGACGGTGTATTACCGCTGCTGCGACCTCGCGCGGGACATGGCCGCCGACGTCATCGAAGACATCGAAGTCTCCGGACTCAAGGGCCGCGCGCAATCCGCCGCAGCAGCGACCTACGACCCGCGCATCACGGAAGACTCGGTCGCGATCGATTGGCGAGACACCGCAGAGCGCATCGAGTGCCTCACCCGCGCCGCGCTCGCGTACTACCCTGCATGGTTCACGCACCACGGCCGCCGCGTCCGCGTCTACCGCGCCACCTTCGACCCGCGCCCGGTCGACGCCGCCCCCGGCACCGTCCTCGAGACCCGCCCCTACCCCGTGGTCGCCACTGGCGCCGGCCGCCTCGTCATCCATTACGCCCGTGCCACGCGCCCTATCCCTTGGAACTGGCCCGCCCCCTGGGCCCCGCTACATTTGGCGGAGGTCTTGTAGGGGCGGGGCCCAGTCCCCGCCCCGCACGCGCGGACTACACAGGGCGGGGACAGGGCCCCGCCCCTACCCACGACGGTTTTCGTTGGCCGCCCAGCGAGGAACGCCGTCCGGTCGGCCGCTGCACCGAATCTCCGCCCTATTAGGAGACGCCAAACAGTGCCCTCAGGGTTGCATCAGTATCTTGTACAAACTCGAATCCAGCCCGATGACAAACTCGCTGCCCTTCGGCGTGGCCTTGCCCATCACCTCCAGGCTCCGCACAAAGTTATAAAACTCCGGATCGCTGCTGACCCCCTCGGCGATGATCCTGAGACTCTCCGCATCGCCCTCGCCGCGCAACCGCGCCGCCTGCTCATTGGCTTGCGCGACCATAATCTTCACGTCCCGGTCCGTCTCGCCCTGAATCACCGAGGCCTGCCGCTCGCCCTCGCTCACGTAGCCCCTCGAGATGCGCTCGCGCTCTGCCCGCATCCGCGCGAACACCGCCTGCAAGTTTTCCGGCAACAACTCCGCCCGCTTGATGCGCACGTCCACAATGTTGATGCCAAATTGCTCGCGAGTCACCAAGTTCACGCGCTCCGCCACGGTATTCATGATTTCCTCGCGGCCCTGCTCAAGCGTCTCCTGCATCACGGCCTCGCTCGCCACCTCCGGGTTGTCCTCGTCGGCCGCGGTCGTGAAGTCGGTAAAAGTCTTCGTCGTGCGGATGATCTCGATCAGATCGTTTTTCCCGAGTTCCTCGCGCATGATCGAGTAGATAATATCGTCCAGCCGGTTCTGCGCCTCCGCCACGGTGCGCAAACGCAGCCGAAACAGCAGCGGATTCTCGATGCGCCAGCGCGCGAAGTTGTCCACCGCAAGCTGCTTCTTGTCGCGCGTCACGATGTACTCCGGATCCGCGTCGTATTCGAGAAGCGTATCCGGCAGACGCTCCGGCCTATCTATGAACGGCATCTTGAAGTACAGCCCCGCGCCCTGCGAAACCACCACATCGCCCTGCCCCAACGTGTCAATCCGCGCCTTGATCGCCTCGAGATCCGCCGCGCGATCCCCCACGATCACGCGGACTGGACGGTTGAACCGCGTGACGACAATCTGCTCGCGCTCATCCACGATATAACACGCCGACGACAGGAGTACCACCCCCACCGCGGCGACAATCGCGGCTATCGCGCCCAACGCTGCTTTGCGGTTCATCGCTGGCCTCCATCCTGCGCCCTGGGCGCCGCGGCTTGCGCCGCTACGGCTTGCGCCGCCACGGGCGCCGCCGCACCCAAGTTGCGCACGTTCAATACGCCGGCTTTCTCGTCAATGACTGTCAGCTTCAAGCGCGGCAACAATTCCTCCATCGCCTCGAGGTACATCCGCGCGCGCGTGATCTCAGGCGCGACGGCGTACTCCTTCGCCAGCGCCGTAAAGCGTACCGCCTGCCCGCGCGCCTCCGCCATGCGCGACTCCTTGTATCCCTCCGCCTCGAGCACAATCCGCTGCGCCTCGCCCTTGGCCCGCGGGAGTTCCCCGCTTTGATACCCCCGCGCCTTGTTCACCAGCTCCTCGCGCTTCTCGCGCGCCGACGCCACATCCCGGAAAGAGAGCTCCACTTCCTTCGGCGGCTTCACGTCCTGCAACTGCACGGCCGCGATGCCGACGCCAAGGCCGTACAACTCCGCAAGCTCGCCCATCTTGCGCTGCACTTCGACCTGAATCTGCTCCTTGCGCGTCGTCAGCGCATGGTCGATCGGCCGGTCGCCAATCGCCTGGCGCAGCGCCGCCTCCGCAATGTTGCGCAGTGCCGAGGTCACATCGTCCTCATCCCGGAAATTGAACAGATAGTCCTTGGCGCTCGTGATCCGGTACTGCACCGACATCGAACAATTCACCACGTTCTCGTCGCCCGTCAGCATCTGCGCCTCGTGCAACAGCTCGGGCGAATCCGTAAAACTCTTGTAGTAATCTTGGCCGCTGCGTCCCGCGCTGCGGAATCCGATCTCGACCTTCTTGACCTGCGTCACCTTCGGCCTCTCCACCGTCTGCACCGGCCACGGCATCTTGAAATGCAGCCCCGGCGACGTCGTCTTCGTATACTTCCCGAAGGTCAGCACCACGCCCTCCTCCTCCGGCGCCACCGTATACACCGGCCCGCCGAAGGAAAACCAGAGCACGGCGATAATCCCGACAATCGCAATCGCAATCAGCCGCGGGTCCACCTTGATTTGAAAGTCCCCGACCTTCGGGCCAATCCACTCCGGCCTGTTCGCCATGACACACCTCCCGCTCTCGTCAACCGCATGAATCCCCAGACAATACCACTTCGACCACCGATTTGTTCACCCGGTCCACCCGCCCGCGCACGAGACCGCCCGCCGGTCCTTCCCTCTCGCCAAGAATATCTTGAACTCCCGTCCCGCCAACCGCTACACTATGCCGTCGGTTCGGGGTGTAGCGCAGCCCGGTTAGCGCGCTTCGTTCGGGACGAAGAGGCCGGAGGTTCGAATCCTCTCACCCCGACCATTTGTAACTCAGACTGAATACGCCAGTTAGCGTATACTGTCCGTCTCGAAAACTGATCCGCGTTTGTTTACGGGCATTATGCGGCTCTCCTTTGGTAATGGTGGTGGAGTCCGCCCAGGTGTGGAATGGCGATCACTTTGCCTTCGCCGGGCGGTTGAATGCTCCTCCCATCCGGTGCGTCCATCTCCAAGGACTGGTGGATGCGGTACCGGTTGTAGTATTCGAAGTAGTCTTTGAGGATTCGCCGGAGGTGCGCCTCGCCTAAGACGATTAAGTGGTCGAGGCATTCCCGTCGGATACTCCCGTTCAGCCGTTCGGAGTAGGCGTTCTGCCACGGACTTCGTGGCGCTGTGAGCACTTCTTGGATGTCCATGCTCCGGACTCGTTCCCTGAACCACAGTCCATAGGTGCGGTCTCGATCCCCTGAGCAAATACTTGGGCGCCGTCTCCCAGGGAAACGCCTCGATCACTTGCTGTGCGGTCCAACTTGCTGTGGGATGGGCTGTTACGTTGAAGTGGACAACTCGGCGTCGGTCGACCGACAGAAAGATGAAAACGTACAACATCGTGAACCGGACGGTGGGAACGACCAGGAAATCAATCGATACGATTTCCTTGGCATGATTCTTCAGGAAACTTCGCCACGTTGGACTTGGGGGCTTTGGAGCTCGAACCATGTACTTCTCGACCGTCGACTTGGAGACTGCGATGCCGACCTTCGCCAGCTCGCCCATGATGTGCGGCGAGCCCCAAGTCGGATTCATTCGGGACATCGTAGGAATGAGCTCCTGAACTTCCTTCGCTATCGCCGGCCGGCCCGGTTCGCGGCACAAGCGCGTCCAGTGCGCCTTGAATCGTCTGTGCTGCCAACGAATGACGGTTTCGGGCTTGACAAATATGAGAGCGTTTTCCCAGTTCACCCAAATACGAGCGAGTGTGCTCCACAAGATCCGGTCCGCTGGCCGAATTTTCGCGCGCTTCACTGAGCGTTGGAGAACTACACGTTGGTGACGTAGGGCTAGATTTTCGACCTGAAGCGCCGCTCGGGATTTCAAAGCCGAGTACACCAGCCTCAGACAGAGCTTTGCGAGTTCCGTCATTCGCGCTCCTGACACATTTCGGGCGGTGGTTGACCAGATGAGGGGGGGCGAAACGCTACCAAATCACCGCGAGTAGCGGCAATACGGCAGGTCGCGAGTGAACTCGTAAGTCATTGTCTCGCAATAAGTACGAGTTTTCGGGACGGACAGCCCCGCATTCACTTCGTGATCACGAGGTATTGCGACAAATCAGCATCCGGAACAAAGTCCGGCTCGAGCCGAAACTTTGCGCCTCCGAGTTCCTGTTTACCCACCTTCGTCACCAAGCCTTGCGCAAGCAGATCGTAATTGGGCTGGCCGCCGATGTCTTCCTTCTTCACCAAGATGCAACTGTACGACGGGCGGACTCCATCCAGCGACGAGAATCCTACTACGACGTTCGGGCCTGAAATCTTGAGCGCGGGCCGCTGAATGCGGGGGAACTCCTGCGCCAGGCGCGCCACAAGTTTTTCCCGATACTCGGCCAACCGGCTCTTGTCGAAGTAGTCCGCGATCTCGATTCGATTGGCGACACGCTCCCCGTTCGACGTGCTGGTTCCCGTCAATATAATCTCAATGAAATCGTCTTTGGCGTTTACCGTCGCCTCGAGAAGGACGTCGGCCACTTCTACGCCCTCGGCCATCAATTGTTCCGCCTTGCGGGAGAGCTGTGAGAGGTCCTGCTCAGTCGCGATCGCTTCCAGTAACTGATTGTCCCGATCGAAAAAAGTGCCGAAACGCCGACGGAACAACTCCACGTTTTGTATTTCGGTCGGACTAAACAGATTCTTGACCTCGATCTCGGAAAGGCCGGGGACTTTGCTGGGAAGCCGGAACCATCCAAAACTCAATTTCGACTGTTCGGTCTCCACAACGCTAAGTTCGCGCTGGATGGTTTTCTCGTCTGAGGCAATGGCGCCGGCCGCGTTGCGCGCCTCGAGGTGGCAGCGTACCGGTGCAGGTGTGTCGCCCAGCGCAAGCGACGTGCTCAATGTAAACTGGCTAAGGGCCGGAACCACGTCTAGGTGTCTTCCGTTGAAGACGATCTCAGATACGGGAACGGGCGAATCAACGACAATATTGACGATCAACTCAGGAGAAAAGAAGCGCTCGCCGTTCTCCAGGTCCTTGAGTTCCGCGGTAAACGATCCATTGTTGGATCCCGTCCCGGGTGTAAGTGCGGCGATTCGGGCGCCATCCGCCATCGCCACACGCGTGCGCGGCAGATCGGCAAGGGCGACCCGCGCAGACTGCGTGTCGATGTGGGCGGTGCCCGCGGTGGTATTACCGCTCTGGTCCGTGCACGCGTAGGGCACGGCCGGACCCTGGCTCGCCACATCGACCGGAACGCGGAATTCGTAGAGCCCATCGGCCCGGCGGTGCAGGGGCGCAGGGGCCCCGAAGAGGCTCAACGAGACCACGCCTGCGGCGTCGTAGGCGACCCCGCTCAGCACGCCCGATGCTGCGTCGAATCGATCGAAGCTCAGGATCGGGCCTTCGTGGTCTCCCGTCAGTTCGAAGGTCTTTTCGGTGGTCTTGCCCATGAGGTCCACCACGCGGACCCGCACTTCGTTCTTTCCGGCGGACAACACGATGGGCGCTTGAAAAGGCACTTCTGGCTGCGACTGGCGGAAATCGATGGCCTGGTCGTTCACGAAAATCGCCTTGACGAACTGATCATCGCGCGTGATTCCGGAGACCGTCGTATAGATTGCCCCAAGAGACTGGCCGGGCACAGGCAAGACCAATTCGACGGTGGGCGGTTCCTTGTCCAGGCCGTTCTTCGTGAGAACCTGCACGCGCAACAAATCGGCGTAGTAGGCGGCCCGCGCGGAAAACTGGTTCTTCAGACTTTCTTCAATCAACTGGAGGCCTTCGTCGAAGCGGCCCTGTTGATAGTGCGTGATGCCGAGCTCACGACTTGGAAAATATTCCGGCAGAAAGTGCATGCCGTAGGTCCGGGGCCAGAGCTGGTCCTTTGATCGCAACGCATGCGCGGCCTTGAGATCTTCTTCCGCAGCGGCGTAGTTTCCGCGCAACTCGTTCCACATTCCCCGGTCGTAGTAGTTCCACCACCGCGCGCGAAACGCGGTCTTGTACTCTTCTTCCTGCGCGGTCTCCCACGCATAGCGGGGCACGTCCCTCTGGGACGTGACGCAGCCCGCGGCCAGCAGGCCCATTGCCACGGCAAACAGAGCGCGAGAGTACAACTTAGGTTTCGGCAGCAGCCGCATTTGCGATCAACCCTTGTCCTCTAGTTCAGCATACAACCCCGAACGGGGAATGTCCAGTATGGAAAGGCCCTCCAGTCGCACGGGCACGAAGGACTCCTGGGCTCCGTCCAAGGTCTCGCAAAAACGGCCGTCGATTGGCGCGGTACCGGGCGCGCCGCGCAACGTGAACCGCATGCCCGGCCTCACGCCGACGGCCGTACCCACGTTCAGGATGGGCTGGCCTTCCTTCAGCACTAATTTCCCCTTGACTGGATAGCGACGCGAAACACTATCGGCGAGTTTTGCGACGATACGGGTCGCCAGGTTCGTGTACTCGTCCGATTCAGTGTATTCGAACGCGTATGAGAGGACCGCTTTTGTCGTCTCCGTGCTCGTCACCATGACGTCCAAGACGTGTTTCTCGCCCGCTTCCACGAACCCGGCTTTCATGATCAATCGGGCACCGGCCAGTTGCCGCATCGCTAACCGCTCGCTCTCGGAGCCCAGGTCGAAGTTAACAGTGAGTTCGTCCACAACCGCATCAATGGATTCCCTGTCCACGTACTCAATCGGCGCCCCGTCGGCATCGTAAAGCGCTTGGCGGATCCCGATGGGCAAGAGGTCGGCCAAACCATTGGCGCGCGCCGCGGGTGAGCCGTCGTCTTCTATCGGTTCAAGACGCAGCGTCATGGGCCGGCTGGTCCAAGTGTCCTGTACGGCTGCAATCCCAGACGCGTCCCAACTGACACGGAGTTCCTTAATGTGTTCACGCAGCGCCGCACGATTTTCCGCCTTCTGCTTGGAACGCGCCAGTTCAAGATACCCCGCGGCAATAATGTCGCCGGCTGGAAGTTGCGTGAATTCCCCGACCGCGAGGTCGACGCTGCCATTCTTGTAGTAGGCCTGTCCGAGCAGCCGGTGGAGTTCGCGGCGCTGCCATTCGAAGTTCAGCCGGGCTTCATCGACTTCCTGAAGATGCGCGATCGCGGCCGGATACTCGCCCTTCATAATGTCCAACGAAGCCAGGAGCAAGGCCGGATAGCGCGTGGGGACTACCTTGAGGGCGTCCTCGAGTGCCGGCCGGGCGCCTTCATTTTCGCGGGCGCGCTTGATGGCGGCAAGGCCTTCAAGTTTCAAAGATAGGTTTTCAATCGTGTCAAAAACGGCCTCGGCCTCTGCTGAGTTGCCGAGCAGAAAATGGGTGAAGCCAAGCGCATACTTCGCGAAGTCATCGTCCGGCCGCGTTTTCAGATAGTCCTCAAGCGCGGTCTTGGCTTCGGTGAATTTTCCGGAATCGATCAACTCACGGGCCTCGGCCATGGCGACCGGCCAGGCGCCCGGCGCCGAATCGCCCGGCGGCACGGGGACGCACGGCCCCACAAATCCGACAGCGGCCCCCAACAGAACCATGGCGATCACGGCAGCACCCGCCACGCTGAGCGCGCGACGGCGTACTCGCCGACCGGCGGGAAAATGGAGCGGGGCCCGCCCGGGCAGTCCCCCCGACGATTCCATCTGATGCAGGAGCCGCTCGGCGCCTTGTCTGAAATCCTCGGCTGTTTGAAAGCGGTCCCGGGGTTCCCATTCCGTCGCCTTTTCGACGAGTTCACGCACGGCCGGCGCGAGATCAGGCCGATGCACCGAGAGGGGTGTGGGCTTCTTCAGACGAATGCGCTCGATAATCTCCGACTGAGACTTGGCTTCAAAAGGGAGACGTCCGCTCAGCAACTCGTACAGCGTCACTCCCAACCCGTAGACATCCGTCCGCACGTCCAGCTTTCCCCCCATGACCTGCTCGGGCGCCATATAGGGCGGGGATCCAGCCATGTGGGCCGACACCGAATCGACTCCCAGGGATTGAAATTTGGCAAGACCAAAGTCGCACAGTTTGGCCCGGTTTGTCTTGGCGTCGATGAGGATATTGGCCGGCTTCACGTCCCGATGAAGGACGCCGCTATCGTGCGCGTGCTGCAGGCCCGCGGCGCACCCGGAAATAATCTCAAGCGCCCGGCGCACGCCCAAGCGCCCGCCGGCCTTCTCGATCAGCGCGCTTGCGCTCATATCCAGGTATTCAAGCGCGAAGTAATAACTACCCTGATACTCCCCCCACGTGTATATCTGGGCAATGTTGGCGTTCTGACTGAGGGTGGCGAGCAGCTTCGCCTCCCGCGCGAACAGTTTGCGGTATTCCGAGTCAAGCGGAAAACGCAAGAACTTGAGCGCGACAAATCGATCCAACTTCGTATCGCGGGCCTTATACACGGTGCCAAATCCGCCACGTCCGAGCTCCTGCACCACCTCGTAGTTGCCCACCTGCTGGCCAAGAAGCGGATCGCCGGATGCCTCGGCCTTCCAGCTCGGAGGTTTCGCCTCAGGTGGCGGAACTCCCAGCATCGTCGGTGTCGCCTCGGCCGATCCCGCGGCGCCGGCGCCGCCCGGGCTCGCCTTCTCGACCGCCTCTTCCGGGGGAAGTCGGAAATCAAAGCGCTCGTCTATCGAGAAAAGTTTACGCGGAGGATTCTCGTCGTCCGGAATGTCTTCTGTCTCGTCCGTCATAGTTGCCGTCCCGCGAACGATCGTTCGCGTAGATTCATTGGAAGCATCCTACCGCGATCGCGCAGCGGCCCGCGACCACAGCCGTATGAAACCTACACGACTCAATCCTGTGTTGCAAGCGCCTTCTTTCGATGACTCCTGCCAGTCGCTTGCGCAACGCGTCCGTCCTGGACTCGCGCCGCTCAGGCAGGCCGCATCCCGAGGGTCCACACCCGCTCGCCGCCTTCCGGCCGTTCCGCGCGAATGATCGGGCTACGCTGGCGGCGTTCGCTGCGAGAAGTCTCGCGGCCGCCTTCGGGCGCTGGATCAGGTTCACCGGTCATGACGATGACCTTCGCCCCGCGAAGACCCGCATACTGGGGCGCGGTGCGCAAGAGCTCCGCGACTTCATTGCCGGACAGGAGAGGAAGCAGCCCATCCAACAGCACAATTTCCGGATTGACCTCAGCGCTCAGGTCCAGCGCCTCGAGTCCGTCGTGCGCGACGAACACCTCGTGACCCGCCTTACGCGCCTGGGCCGCCTTGGCCGAAAGGCTTTCCGGATCGGCCTCCGCGATCAGAATCCTGCTCATGGTCCGCTTGCCTCCTGTGGTGGCGTTTACCAACGCTCGACCTTCAATAGAGGCAAAGGCGGCCCGACGTTACAGAACAACTCTCACAGGAGCGATAGCAGATATTTCAGTTCCTCCTCGGCGCCTGCGGCATCGGCCAGCGTATCGGCGATCTCCTCCCGCAGGCACTGGCCAAATTCCTTTCTCAGGCGGTGAACCGCGACTCGTATTGCGCCCTCGCTCATGCCCAAGCCCGCACCCAAGTCCTTGTAGGAAATGTCGGACGCCCCGCTCGAAAGTATCGGTTTGAGGGCCCGGAACAAGTCGTTCTTGCCGCCCGCCTGGTATTGACTTTCGATCCGGTGCAAGGCGCAGGCTAGCACGGTCTGTGCCCATTGCCGATCGTAGAGTTGTTCCGGGGTCAGCGTGTTTTCGGCGAGTTCGGCCATCAACCCTTCAGCGCGCTCGTAGTCGAGCGAAAGCTTCGCGCGTCCGCCGCCGCGCTTCTGTGCTTGCGTCTTGTCCCACTCATCCGCGAGAAAGTGTTTCAAGCATCCGAGCAGAAACGCCCGGAATCGGCCCTTTTGCGGATCGACATGCCGGAGGTCCTGTCTCTCGATGAAACGCGCAAAGAACTCTTGCGTCAGGTCCTGCGAATCTTCGGTCGTATAGCCTCGGCGCCGGACGTATGCGTACAAAGGAAACCAATACTGCCGACACAGGGTCTCCATTCCCTCGCGCGACTGCGCCCCTGGCACATCGCGCACCGCCAGGATGAGCGACCAGCGAGTCGTCTCGAAACCTTGGGTCATGTCGGAGAACTCTAGCCTCCGTGCGGCCGTAACCGCCGAAAAATGATCCGGACTCCAGTATAATCGATTCGGTGCTTAGCCTTACAGACCGGGGTGCGCTTCCATCTGGTCATGGCGTAACATAAGAACTGGAGGCATTACTGGAGGTAGGCCGGCTGACGAGAGTCTGGCCGAAACCGGGTGATTCGCACGGCACGCGTCGAGGGGTCTTGATTCGATGGAATTCCAGGTTTCGCCCGACGCGAGGTCGGTGCTCGACGAGGCCGCGATTCTTAGCATGCGCCGCGGCAAGTTCTACATCGGCGTCGAGTACATCTTCGAGGCGCTCTTGTCCCGCCCGCAGTTGTTGCCGAGGCGCTTCGCCGAGAGCCCGCACATGGCCGCCCTCCGCGGGGCGCTCGGCGCGCTTCGGCAGGCGGAATGGCAAGGCGTGTCGCCAGTTACTGACACCGCCGAGGTCTATTACACGCCGCGCGCTCTGGACGTGATGCACGAAGCGACCCGGCTCGCGCAACAATTTCGGCGAGGCCAGACCGCGCCGTCACACCTGCTACTGGTTATCCTGCGGCAGGACACGTCGGAAGTCTGCCGAATTCTGGATGCCGAGCGGGTCGACCGGCCCGCCTTGGCCGAGGCGCTGCAAAAGAGCATCCTCACCGAGCCTCAGCGAACGAACCCCGCTGGCGGCGAACCCGAGAGTACCCCCGCAAACGCGGGTGGCACGCCGACCGAGGCCGGCATCAAGATTGAAGACTTTACGACCGACCTGACCGAGGCCGCGCGGCGGGGTGAAATCTCGAAGCCATACGGGCGGGACCGCGAGACGAGGGAAGCGATCCAAGTGCTCATGCGCAAGGAGAAAAACAACGTAATTCTCCTGGGAAGCCCCGGTGTGGGCAAGACGAAGATCGTCGAAGGGCTGGCCGCGGGACTCGCCACCGGCGAGTTCGCAACACTCCTGGGCAATCAGCGGATCATCGAGCTCAATCTTGCCGCGCTGCTCTCTGGAACCCAATACCGCGGAAGCTTCGAATCCAAACTCATCGCGCTATTGCAAGACATGGAGCAATCGGGAGACAAGATTCTCTTCATCGATGAGATCCATCTGATTATGGGCGCGGGCTCGACGGACGGCGGCGGCAGCGATATGGCCAACTTTCTCAAACCAGCACTCGGCCGGGGGAAGTTGAAGTGCATCGGGGCGACAACGCCCGAAGAGTATCGGAAGTTTATCGCGCAAGACCCAGCAATTGAGCGGCGGTTTCAGACTGTCAAAATCGACGGACTCTCCCCCGAAGACACGCATGAACTCATGCGCCGGCTCAAACCCGGTTTTGAACGGCATCATGGCGTGCGAATCGGAAAGGGGTCCCTGACCGCAACTGTGTTGCTGGCCGAGCGCTACCTGCCGCGCCGCGAATTTCCGGACAAGGCGATCGACGTGCTCGACCAGGCCTGCGCGCGCTTCCATCTGAAAATGATCCTCGCGGAAACAAACCCCGCGGCGCTCAAGGCCACCGTCGACCCACGCGTCGCCGGCAAGGTCACGCCGCACGACATCAAGAAGGTCGTCAGCGCGATGGCCTCCATCAGCCTCGACGACCTGAACGGCCGCGAACGCTCGAAACTCGCCAATCTCGATGCCTTGCTGAATCGCCAAATCATCGGCCAGGAGCGCGCCGTCGCCAAAGTTGTCGGGCCAATTCGCAAATCCAAGATGGGTATGGCCGCCCCAAACCGCCCCGATGCGTCCCTCTTCTTTTTGGGTCCCACCGGTGTCGGCAAGACGCAACTCGCCAAGGAACTCGCCGCTCAGGTGTGCGGGTCCGACGAACTGCTCTACACCTTCGATATGTCCGAATACGTCGAGGCGCACGCCGTCTCCCGGCTGCTTGGCGCGCCCCCAGGCTACGTCGGACACGAAGAAGACAGCCTGCTCTACGTCTACATGCTGAACACGCCCTACTGCATCCTGCTCTTCGATGAAATCGAAAAGGCCCATCCCAAGATATACGATATTTTCCTGCCCATGCTCGATGAAGGCCGGCTGCGCGACTCCAAGGGCCGCGAAATTTCGTTCAAACACGCCATCGTCTTGTTCACGTCAAACGCCGGGGCCGAAGTCCTCGATCGCTCGCTCAGCGACGAGGAGAATCAGGCGCGCCTGCAGGTCGCGCTCGCGAAGCGATTCCGGCCGGAGTTTCTCAACCGCATGGACGCCTTCGTGCCCCTCTTTCCCCTCCGCCGAGAGGACGTGCGCGCGATCTTGCGCCTGATGATGGACGAGATACGGCGGCGGCTCGCCGAGCGCAAGATCGGCATCCGCATGTACGAATCCGCGTATCAGTTCCTCGGCGAGCGGGGTTACGATCCGCGTTACGGCGCGCGCGAACTGCGCCGTGCCGTCGAGCGTTACGTCGCCGATACCCTCAGCGACCTGCTGCTCCATCGGCGCTTTCGATCCGGCGACATGATCGACATTCGCGCCGACGGCGAGCAGCTCAGCTTCGAAAAAGGCGCATTGCAAAGCAAAGCCCCGGAGCCCGCCCCGTGAACACCATCGCAAACCTCCCGCACGACGTCCTCACCATCACCAAAGGACCCGAGGACGGCGTCGCCACGCCGCTCACCGACTCCCCGCTCGTACTCGGCCGAGACCCGGCCTGCCCCGTCGGGCCCCGGCTCGACATTACGGTGCAGCCCTGCCACGCGCGCCTGAGCATCGGCCGCGGTGGCTACCGCGTCCGCCGGCTCACCAGTGCCACCGTGCTCGTCGGCGGCAAACGCGCGGGCCGAATCCTCTCAAGGACCCTGCGCTCGGGGCAGGTGCTGAAGGCCGGGTACTCAGAGCTGCTGCTCACCTGCTCGCCCACCGGCCAGGCCGCGACGCGCCGCCCGCAATGGGCAGAGAGCGACGCCGCATGGGCCGTCCGGCTTGCGGCGCCCGCCATGACCCGCGGCCTTCGCTGGATGCTGGTGCAGCTCTGGGCGCTTGTGCCCTCCGTCGCGCGCCACTGGCTCCTCCTTATCATCGGCATCGGCATTCTCTTGGCCATTTACGTTCCGGACGTTAGGGCGCTGCTGGCGAAATCCTGGGATGAGTTCCGCGCCGGAGTCGGCTTCTAAGGATCTCGTCTCGATTCTCATATTTATTCAAAATCGTTATAAATGTTAATAGATTACTACACGCGAGGCTCAAGGATTTCGGCTGACTCGCGCAAAAATTCACAATTTGTGTAGTTTTTGCTGGACTCATAGGCCGGTATTTCCATATTGTGGAACACAGTTGGGGGCGGGAGCATTGACATGCCTACGTCGCGTCGCGAATCGGACAAGTCGGCAACGTCTACGACGCAACGCCGACCACGAATGTCCCGCCGGTATCTAGTCCCGCCCGCGCTCGCGCTGTTGGTCTTCATCTCTGCTCGACCGATCGCCGCCGCCACGATTCAGTCCAACGGCACCGGCGGCGGAAGCTGGACAACCGGCTCCAGTTGGCAAGGCGGGGTCGCGCCCGTGTCCGCTGACGACGTGGTCATCCTCGACGGCGACGCGATAAACGTTCTCGGCGGCACGAGCGTCACGCGCACGGGAACCACGAGCATCAATGTTATGTCCGTCAGTGGCTATTTACGTTTGGTATCCACTGCTACGTTCATCAATCAAGGGACGATGAACGTGGACGGTGATATTTGGATGGACTCGAGTTCGACGCTGATCAACCAAGGCGCCTACAACAATCGCACAACCATTGCCTACAGAGGCGTCGTTAGGAACGAGGTCGGCGGGACCATAAATGTATTGGGGACAATGTACATCGAAAAGACGCTGGAGAATGACGGAACGGTGTATGTTTTATCCTCCGCGACCGGCGCGGACTCGCGCGCGTTTCTCATAAGCATATATAATGGTGTTATCCTTAACAAAGGATCGATTACGGTGGACGGAAATTATGGGTGGTTTGGCTGCTATTTCGGGGGCACCGTCCAAAACAGCGGGACGCTCACGTTTCAGTCAGGCGCTGTTGTAATCGCGCGTTCAATATTTGCGAACAGCGGCGTGATTAATAATGCTGGGATTGTATACCTTGACGGTTTGCCTCCAGACGGGCCATCCGGCGGTTTTTCCAACGAAGAAGACGGCACGATCAACAACAATTCGGGCGGCCAATTCCAGATATACTCACCCAACGCCCTAGTGAACAAAGGTATTATTAACAATTATGCATCTTTCATTGTTAGGGATGGATGTTTTCTTTCAAATTCGAGCGGCCACTTCACCGTCGCCGGAGCTGGCGTTTTGGAGATTAGGGGTCCGGCAGGGGCCGGCTCTGTGGGTGCGACATTTTCGAACGGTTTCTGCGGGAGACTTACGAATAACAACTCCATCGTAAACAACGGCCTCCTGTCTAACTGCGGCCTGATCGACGGGACGACCGGCGTAGGCGGGATCACCGGCTCCGGCGTTCTGGACACGACGAGCTGCGGCGGCGGGACGCCGAACGCGACGCTGACCGTGCAGGTGAGGGACGCGGTCACCACTGCGGCGTTGCCCGCGGCCGAGGTGTACGTCGAGCGCGTGTGCCTGCCGATGGGTACGCGCGTGCCGTTCTTGGACGTCTCGGGTGGAGCGGCGCGGTACTTCCTCGGGGCGCTGGAACCCGCGCAGTATGAGATAAAGGTTTTCGCGCCGGGGTATGCGCCTATGTCCGGGCGTGTCGTGGTCATTCAGAGCGGGCCCCACATCGAGAACGTGGCCTTGACGCCCGACGCCACCGCCGTGAACACGATTAAGGTGGACATCAACGTGGGCACCGGCGGCAATCTGGTGACGGATAATTTCCAGGTGACCCAGGACGCGGGGACGCCCTTCCAGCCCACCGTCGCCATCGACGGTCTGACTATGAAACTGGTCGGATTGAAGGCCGGCGTCACCTCGGCGCAGGCGCTCGTGGAAGGGTTCTCGGTTGATCCGGTCAGCACGACCTTCTCTGCGATCGCCCCAGGGGTCTATGAGGCTTCTGCCGGCGCGGTCAGCGTGAGCGACTCCGGCACGGCGTCGGGCGGGCTCGTCTTCGCCAGCGCCCCGCCGAGCGTTGTGGGGTTCCAGATCAACTTCACAAAAATGACCACCGGCGCAAGCATCGTCGTTCCTTCGAGCAACTTTTCATTGGTGGGTACGAATCCGATGACGGGCGCCACGACGTACTCCTATGTCTTCGAGCTGAACGTCGGCGACTACTACGTGGTCGCGAGCAACTCGGGAAACACGATCACGAGCGGCGACCGGCTGGAAGTTACTATTGCGCCGCTCCCGGCCATTACCATCGTCCCGAATCTGAACATTACGCTGCCCGCCGACGACACGGACGGCGACGACCTACCCGACTGGTGGGAGAACGCGAAGAATCTGAATGCGTCGTCGGCGGCGCCGCCGAACGGGTCACTCGACGACAAGGAGCCTGACGGCCTGACCAACATCGAAGAGTTCACGCTCGACATCCATCCGGGCATGCCGGACACCGACAGCGACACCTACCCCGACGGCTTCGAGCGCTTCGTGGGTTCCAATCCGAAGGTGAACGACACGCCGCCGCTGTTCTTGCAGGTCTACGTTCGCTACGGCTTCACAGACGTGATTCGCATCGGCTCGATCGACCGGCCCGTAGCGACCTTCGGCGGCACGCTCGGCGCCAAAGACCGCATCGCCAACGGCGGGACCATCACCATCCAAAACACCGGCACGACCACCCTCGCCGAACCCGGCGCGCTGACCTTGGGCCAGGGCTTCAAATCCATGACCCTGCGCCTGGCCGATCCTGCGGGGCCAAAGGTCCGCCTTGGCAGCGCGAATTAGCAGGCGGACGTGTATTTCGAGAGGTGGAATGCCCATGCGTGAGCGTCGCCACCCCGAAGGCGGCATTGTTCTTGGCTTTCTAAATAGCCGGTGGTATACCTGGATCACTTCACTATGTAGAAATAAGTCGCGCTGGGCTCGTTGCGAACGGATCAAGGTATGTCTTTCGGCTGACCGGCGGGGAGATTCTTCGCTATCGCTCAGAATGACAAAGGTGAAAGTTCCGGCACGGAGAACACACAAGTGTCTCCGAATGATCACCGGCTATTTAGTCGCGACGATCCTGACCGCGTCCGCGCGCGCGCAAAACCTCGACTTCAGCGTGTCGCCCAGCCCGGTCGGCTCGGGTGCGCGCGCGGCGGGCATGGCCGACGCCTTTGTGGGGCTGGCGGACGACGCGACGGCCGCCTCGTGGAACCCGGCAGGCCTTATCCAACTGGAGCGCCCGGAGGTCTCGGTTGTCGGCGCGTTCAACTACTTCACCGAACAAATTCACTCCGGCGACGATCGCTTCTCCGAGCCATCCGCGACCGACTTCCGATCCGAGCTGAACTTTCTGAGCTTCACCTATCCCTTCTCGCTGCCCGTGATCAATCGCAACATCACGCTATCCGTGAGTTACCAGAAAAAATACCAGTTCGGCCGTGACTTCGGACTCGACGCCGATCTTAGCTTCGTCAACCAGTTCGACCAGAACGTGCAACAGTTTCGCACCTTCGATTTCACGCAGTCCGGCGGCTTGGCGACGATCACGCCGGCGATCGCCATCGAACTCACGCACACCCTGTCGATCGGCGCGGCGTTTAACCTGTGGCGCAGCAGCTTCTTCTCGCAGAATGACTGGGAACGCGAACTCGTCGTGACCAACGAAGTCTCCATCGACGGCACCCCCGTGCCCACGACCGTCCGGACCGCGCAAGAACGCTACAACGACTTGAGCGGCGAGAACTTTACCATTGGCGCGCTTTGGACGCCGAACCAGCGCTGGAGCATCGGCGCACGCTACGACACCGGCTGGACCGGCGACGTGAACTTTTCGGCCCGCGAATTCGGCACCAACACCCCGCTCCAGGAATCGTCCGAAGACCGGCACCTGACATTCCCCGATTCCTTCACGATCGGCGTCGCGCACCGATTCAACGACCGCCTCACTATGTCTTTCGACGTGACGTTTACCGATTGGAACGATTTCGTACTCACGGATGGATCGGGCGCAAAGACCTCACTCATCACTGGCGAAGACACGGACTCACCCGACGCGACCCACCTGGACATCACGCATACCATTCGCCTCGGCGCCGAATATGTGTTTGTCCCCAAGCAGCCCAAGGAACAACTCAAACAGTTGTGGACCGTGCGCGGCGGCCTCTACTACAACGAGGAGCCTGCCAGCAACCGGCCGGACAGCGGCGGATCCGGCGACGGCGCTCCGGACCAATACCTCGGCGTGGCGGCCGGCTTCGGCGTGCAGGCCTTCCAGCGCGTCAACATCGACGTCGGATACCAGGCACGCTTCGGCTGGGACGTCGAGTCAGACCGCATTAGCGGCCTGAGCGGTTTCGGCGAAGACGTCATCCAGCATCGCCTGCTGATCTCTGCCGTGATCTATTTCTAGAATATCGTCGATGGTGGTCGAATCCAATGAGTAGACCCTATTGTCCGTCTCGAAAACTGATCCGCGTTTGTTTACGGGCATTATGCGGCTCTCCTTTGGTAATGGTGGTGGAGTCCGCCCAGGTGTGGAATGGCGATCACTTTGCCTTCGCCGGGCGGTTGAATGCTCCTCCCATCCGGTGCGTCCATCTCCAAGGACTGGTGGATGCGGTACCGGTTGTAGTATTTCGAAGTAGTCTTTGAGGATTCGCCGGAGGTGCGCCTCGCCTAAGACGATTAAGTGGTCGAGGCATTCCCGTCGGATACTCCCGTTCAGCCGTTCGGAGTAGGCGTTCTGCCACGGACTTCGTGGCGCTGTGAGCACTTCTTGGATGTCCATGCTCCGGACTCGTTCCCTGAACCACAGTCCATAGGTGCGGTCTCGATCCCTGAGCAAATACTTGGGCGCCGTCTCCCAGGGAAACGCCTCGATCACTTGCTGTGCGGTCCAACTTGCTGTGGGATGGGCTGTTACGTTGAAGTGGACAACTCGGCGTCGGTCGACCGACAGAAAGATGAAAACGTACAACATCGTGAACCGGACGGTGGGAACGACCAGGAAATCAATCGATACGATTTCCTTGGCATGATTCTTCAGGAAACTTCGCCACGTTGGACTTGGGGGCTTTGGAGCTCGAACCATGTACTTCTCGACCGTCGACTTGGAGACTGCGATGCCGACCTTCGCCAGCTCGCCCATGATGTGCGGCGAGCCCCAAGTCGGATTCATTCGGGACATCGTACGAATGAGCTCCTGAACTTCCTTCGCTATCGCCGGCCGGCCCGGTTCGCGGCACAAGCGCGTCCAGTGCGCCTTGAATCGTCTGTGCTGCCAACGAATGACGGTTTCGGGCTTGACAAATATGAGAGCGTTTTCCCAGTTCACCCAAATACGAGCGAGTGTGCTCCACAAGATCCGGTCCGCTGGCCGAATTTTCGCGCGCTTCACTGAGCGTTGGAGAACTACAAGTTGGTGACGTAGGGCTAGATTTTCGACCTGAAGCGCCGCTCGGGATTTCAAAGCCGAGTACACCAGCCTCAGAGAGAGCTTTGCGAGTTCCGTCATTCGCGCTCCTGACACATTTCGGGCGGTGGTTGACCAGATGAAGGGGGGCGAAACGCTACCAAATCACCGCGAGTAGCGGCAATACGGCAGGTCGCGAGTGAACTCGTAAGTCATTGTCTCGCAATAAGTACGAGTTTTCGGGACGGACACCCAAAGATATTAAGGAAAATATTTTCGAAGCCCTCAGCCAATAAAAAGCTAATAAACGTAGTAGAAGCCGTTGACGCGGAGCGAGTGGCCCGGAGTCGGATCTAGATCGCGGACCACCAGTTGCGCAGTGCGGCCGAGATGAGTCGAGAGGTCCCACTGCAAGGCGGTCAGGCCGGGGCCAGGAGACACGGCGCGGTACTCGGTGTTGTCCACACGAAGCGCGACATGGGTAAGGCTCGAATTGGAGGAGTCGCTGATTTCGAAAGCGATGACATTGAATTCGATGGTGAAAGCCAGCGACAAGAGTTCACCCACCCCGCTCCGACTCTCATCGCGGTTACCATGGGAATAAGACGAGGACTCAAGATAAAACGGATGGCTTTTCGGTTGTCCTGTCATGATGGCGGGAGTTCGCAGGATTTGAGGCGTCGCAAGGGTCAGCGGGGCAACCGAAGCGCCTGTGTCTTTGTCCTCGACGACCGTAAATGGCGTCGACAGCGACGGGCTAGACCAGTTCTCAAGAGTTCCCATCTCGAAATCGCTATTGGGAAATATGCTGCGTTTACGCAAGCTGTACACATCACCGCCTGGCATCCGAATTATGCGGCGCGCGCCCAACTTGGCAAATGTCGATTCGATAATCCGGCTCTCGTCTTCCTTTGTGTATCCGGGTCTCCCCAAGTGTCGAATCCACGCGAACGTTCTCCAACCATAACGGCGCACCGGATCGAGGATCCGGGAGTCTGTGAAGACCGGGCGGTAGAAGTAGCTGAAATTGCCATCGCGGATAGTGCGCTCAAACAATTCCGGTGTGTAGGCTTCGCGGCGTGGCTGGTCGGCCAGGAACTCGGCGGTCTCGCCAAAATAGAGGCCGGTTTGAAAGCCCTCATTGTAGTAGGCGTTCGAGGGAACGATCAGCAACTTGTGGTTCGCAGTGACGCGATCGCCAATCGCTTCGTACAGCGCCCGAAAAGGGCTGGCGATAACGTACGACGAACGCTGCGAAACGACCGCAGCGAATGGGTCTCGCCCATCTTCACGGCTGGCGATAACGTACGACGAACGCTGCGAAACGACAGATCGGAACGCTTCGTTGGGTATCGCGGCAAACACTGCCGCTGCCGCGACCAGAAATACCGGGACGCTCGCCATCCGCGGCAGAGTTTGACGCAGCAGGTCATAGACGGGACAGGTAACCGCGAGCATCGCGATCGGCAGAAGCGCGACGAACAGGCGCGCGTGGGACTTATCGAAGGGGCCGATCGTGAGCGGAAAAAACAGAATATATGAGAAGAGCAATATCAACGGGATTGCCGTCTTGAGCCGGGGTCGGGCCGAGGGAATCGCTGCCAGCATCAGACAGGCAAGCGTCGCCGTCAGGATAAACACGGGGATCCACCAGCGATTTTCAAACGAGTGAGCCGATGAGATGGCAAGAATGTCGAAGGGCACGCGATAGAGCGGGGCCTGTTCAATGTATGGCTGCTGGACTCCCATCGCGAATTCGTTTGAAATGACGAGCATAACTTTTGCCGGACCGAATACGGCGAAACCGGCGAGGTAGACGAGTATTACGCCAGCTCCGAATGCGCAAGCACTCCACACTTTTCGCCAGGAGAGCCGGAAGGGTCGGTCACGCATGAGTTGGACGAGCAGGAATCCTGGACCCAAGAGCCCGACATCCGCGTGAGTGTTCGCCGCAAGGCTCAGATTTAAGCCCGCGAGCATGTCCCAAAGGAGTCCGGCGCGTCGTCCAACTGCCGGCCGCGAGCCTCGCAATATGCAATACACGGCTGCAAGCACAAAGCAGGCGGTCAGCCCGTGTGGCATTGCGGCGCGGCACCAGTAGATGGTGTACGGAAGAAACGCTACGACGGCCCCCGCCGCGATTCCCGGCAGCACACCCACGCCCAACTCGATACCGATAAGCACTATTAGCGCTATGCTGGCGAGATCGAAGATTCCATGCATGATCTTGATCGAGTAGTCGTTGTCGCCAAACAACAGCAGAGCGACAGCGTCCACTCCGTACACCACTGGACGGTAGAATGCGTCCTGCCAGAAATCCGTCAGATCGCCTTGAGACCAATTCTTGGCGATGGCGTAGTAGCCGACGCTGTCCCCTTGAGTCAGGCCTTCTTCCATGATTCGGTCGAAGCGAAAGAAGGCGGCACCCGCAAGGAGTCCAATACACGCAATGGCGGCGATGAGCGCGTGAAACCGTGTCCAGCGGAATGACGGCGGCAAGTGCTCTGCGGTAATACTATTTACCGTACGCGTCGAGATATCGCAATTCCGTCATAGTACTCGATAAGAGTGGTTGGGGATGCACCACTGCGTCCCGCGGAAAGATAGTCTCCCGGCAGGGAAAAAGCAACACAGAACCCGGCTACTCGAATACGCCCGGGTCCTGCGAAGGTGAAGTTTACTGTTTACTGCAAATTTACGAGTACGAGCACCAGGCCCTTTTGACCCTGCGCCAGCGGGGTCATAGCCTTGCCGATGACGGCGCCCATCGCACGCGTGTGGTCCACAGCTTTCATGGCGTGGCCCGGCGTGGCAGAGGTGGTCAGCATGTCGCCCGGCTCAATCGCTGCATTCGTCGCATCCACCATGCAGTAGACCCGGCCGGTCAGGGCGACAGCGTGTTTGCCCGACGCGATCGAACCTTCATGGCCCATGATTAGACCCGTGGGCAGGCCGCCTGCGCCGCTCAGAATGCCGGCAACCGTCTTCGCATAGGGTTCGCTGCTCACGATCAACTCGCCGGACTTGAGCGGGTTGATGCACACGACCATGCCCGGCTGCACGTCCGGTGCACCGGCACAGGGTTCGACGTTGAACGACTCGGAGATATCCGCACCACCGCGAATTTCCAGGACGGGCACGCTGACCACACCCAACCCAGTGAATGTGGAGTTAGTACCTGCGGCGTTGATCACCAAACGATCCGCACCAGAGGTGCGAAACGTAACACCGAGACCGGCATTAGCGACGTCGCCCATGACAAGCGCCGTGCCCTGGTCAACACGGAACACTTCATGGCCTTCCATGAACAACTTCGAGCGTAAGCCGACGTTGTTGATGCGGAGATCATTGAACATGTTTGTGTTCGCAGCGGTCACAGAAAGCTTGTCGGCGCCGTTCGCGCGAATGACAAAGGGCAGAGAGGGGGGGGACACGTTGCCGAAGTAGATTGCGGAGTCCCGGTCGACGCGGAACACTTCGTGGCCTTCCATCATGATATGCGTGCGCGACGATCCGGCATCGTCCAGCACAAGATCCGCGTTAAAAAGTTGCTCTGCCGCATACGCCGGCACGGTCACCGCCGCCGCAACCACGCAGACGGCCAATACGCCTAATTTCCGTTTCATAACAATTTCCTCCTCTACCCTCTCGGGATTTGTTTTATACAATCGCCGCATCCGCTATTGAATGCCGGCGCGCAACCCTATCTGTACCGTAGTGCCGCTTTGCGCCCGCAAAGTTACGGCCTTGGCTATACGAATCGTTTCGTCGAAAGTGCCACCGGGCAATTCCACAACCGAACCCGGCGCTGCTGACAAGATCGCTTCGTTCACGCTGCTCAGCACCGGTGGACTCATTGGGACGTCAATGGAGTGTCCCGCGGCGACGTCAACCGGACCCGGCACGCTATCGGGCTGCGCATTGCGGTAAGCCACGGCCGCCAATCCGGCGCCTGCCACGAGCACAATGCCGGCCGCGGACGCCAGTAGCGGGCGTAGCCATCGCCAGGATGGGCGCGCTAGACGGGCTTGGCTGGGCTGCAGCGTCAAGACGCGGCGCATCACGGCGTCCACGCGCGCGGCATCGTGCTGACGCAAACTCTCGAACGCGGCCGCCAACTCGCCGGTATCCCCGCCATCCGGCGTATGCGGTTTTTTCGATGCCATGTATGCTCCTACGATTCCAATGAGCGCGCGTCTATTCCAGCGCGCTCCAATTTCTTGCGCAATATTTTCAAGCCGCGCATCTGCCGGATCCTTACGTCTCCCGGTGTCAGTCCCAGTCGGCCCGCGATTTCTCGCGCCGGTAGTTCCGCGACTAGATGCAAATACAACACCATGCGATACTTCTCTCTGATCTGACCAAGCGCCTCCAGGACCCCGCGCTCGATTTCAGCAGAGATCAAATTCCGTTCAGCCTGCGAAACCTCGATCGGCTGGTTGGCTTCATACGCTGATGGATCGAATTCGCCGGAAACCTCTCGGCGTCGCACGCGCTTCCGGTGGTAATCGATCGAACGATGGCGAACAATGCCGCGAAGCCAGGCGCCAAATCGTGCGGGGTCTTGTAGCTCCCTGATACAGGCGTAAACTTCTACAAAGGCGTCCTGCACAATATCGTCCACTTCGTGCGAAATACGCGTACGCGACAGCGCAAACGCAGTGGCCAGCGGCATATAACGCCTAATCAATTCTTCAAATGAATCCATCCGGCCGACTTGCGCCTGACCGATGAGTTCTGCATCGCTCGGTTGGTCGCCGAAATGAACGATCACCGGATGCCCTGCGGATCCTTGCGGCTGGCCTCGTGCCCTTTCGGGCTTTCTCCAACCGTCCATTACTAAGTCGCTCCACGGTCGCGGAATGTTACAAGAATTCTGAGCGCTGTAAAGTATTATAACAAACTGACTTACAGATGGTCGTGAGGCGACCTTCGGACGGTTGTGGGCTCGTTATTCTTGAAAAACTACATCGAGCCGGGAGATCGCGGTCACTTCCGCGTCACCGGTTTGACGATGCGAAGAGTGAAGCGGCGCATGGGAGCAACCACTCGGTCGCCGAATACGCTACGCAGCGCCTTCCCCGCCATTTTACCCGCGGGTGCACCAACGAGAAATGTTGAGCCTTTGGACGTGCCGACTTCTTCGCCGTAGAAAAAGCGGCGGATCCGCCGCACGCGCCGTTCAGACAGGAAAACGCGAAAAAAATTGCCCCATGTACGCCGCAAAGTATGGTATGCGGGAGATGTTCTGCGGGGTTCGGTCGGTGCGCTTGTCCGCGTCTTAAAGCTCGCCCGCGAAAAAGTGCCTTCCCCTAACACGCGCGACGCGTCCACAGCACTGGTGTGGATTGCGTCTTCTTTCAATCGTAGTCCGAGTTTCCGCCGTTCGTAGTATGTATTGATGGCTGGCATCACCACCGGCACCCAGTACTTGCGGGGACCGCCGAAACCACCCTTGCCGGCGTTGTCCGTGTGGTCGCGCCAGCGGCCGAGCACCGCCGGCATCGAAAGTAGCGGGCCGTATGCCACGGCGGTGCGGGTCAGGAAAGCGTCCGGACAGGTGATCAGTTGAACCGGAATCGGGAATACCTTATCGAGGACTTCGCGGCGAAATGCGAGCCCGGTCGTCGGCAGGAACGGTGAGAACAGCGCGCCGCCCGAATCGTCCAAAATATTGAATTCGCCGGCGCCCCAGCGTTTCCATGCCGCAAATACATCGGCGCTGAGCAAGCCGTGCCGTTTAAGTCCTTTCCCCGTGTCCAACTGGTGCTGATACACGCCGCCGCCCGGGAACTCGTGCATAAAATCGACAACGCGCTCGACCCGGTCGGGGCGCCATGTGTCGTCGCTGTCGAGAAAACTCACGACCTCGCCCGTGGCTTGCAGGAAACCCGCGTTGCACGCCGATGCCTGGCCGCCGTTCGATTTAAAGATGCGCTTGGCGGGGAAGGGACTCTCGGAGAGCATGCGCGTGATGATCTCGCACGACCGATCGGTCGAGCCGTCGTCCACAACGATGAGCTCGACCCGGCGATAGGTCTGGTTGAAAACGCTGCGCAGGCACTCCTCTATATATTGCTCGTAGTTGTAGCTCGTCACGATCACGGAGACCAGCGGCCGCCAGGGTAGATCGACCGGCTCCTCTTTTTCCTTCGAGAATGTGAGGTATCGAATACGGCGATCGAGGATGCCGTGGATCTCGGGAGCATCGCGATGGGCGTCACGCTGCGTCGTAAGCGCCTGGAGAAATCCGCGGCGCATCAGGTCTTCATCACGGCACATGGACGCGGCATGCCGGCGATAGACGACGAGCTTCTCGTCAGCGAAGTACACGGCAGGGCGTCTGGTGAACACGCGCATCCAGCATTCCCAATCCTCATGATTGGGCAAGGACTCATCGAACCGAATGCGCGGTTCGGCGAAGAGCCGTGCGTCGAACAGGAAGCAGTGAGGGGGAATCGAGAGGCCGCGCTCCCAACGGAACGCAAGGTCGGCCGGCGCGTCGCCAGTATCAAGCAGCGGGAAAGGCCGGTTTGCGCTAATCTCCGTCTTCGTGTCGTCGCCCTGGCAAAAGAAAGGGCGGCAATAACTCACGGCCGGATCCGGCGTCTGGCACATGAGTTCCAACTGCTTCGAGAGCTTGTCCGGAAAAAGCAGATCGTCGGCGTCAAGGAACTGAATGTAGTCGCCGCTCGCGTGGTCCAGTCCCGTATTGCGCGCGCCGGCGAGGCCGCGGTTTTCTTGCTCGATGTACTTCAGTCGCGGATCGTCCGCCGTCAATTTCTGCACAACTGCACGCGTGTCGTCCGTCGAGCCGTCGTTGACCAGGATCGCTTCCCAATGCTCGTGGACCTGTTTGCGCAGACTCTCCACCGCATCGGGAATATAGCGCGCTTGGTTGTAGCAGGGGATGATGATGGAAACGAGCGGTTGGGTAGTCACGCGGTCACGCCTTTTTAAGAATCACGGCTCCAGATACAACGATCAGCTCCGCGATGGACGAGGGTTCAATCGAGGCCGCGGGCAAAGCCCGTACGCCTTTGAACTCCTTGGTACGGTCGGGCCGGGCCACCTCGTCGACAAACTGTTTGACGAGCAGTGGCAGACCATGCAGCCCGTCGGCATTGCCATCGGGCCATTTCGGCCAATAACCACAACCCCAACTCTCGATTACATAATACCCGCCCGGCCGCAGCCGTGAAAAATAGAGATGATCGAAGGTTTTCTTGGTGTCGTCATACAAATGCGATGCGTTGTCGAACACGATGTCGAGCGGATCTTTGTGGAAGTGCGCGTCAAGGATTCCGTCGATCAGGACACGGTCAGCCGGCGAACCCGTACATAGGTCCACTCTCGCCATGGGGCCGACTGCCTTGAGCTGCTCATAGGCGCCGGGGTCGGGTCTCTGTTGCATGAGTCCCACGATCCGAGACTGCAAGAAATATCGTCCAAAGAGCGCAAGCGATCCGGCATTGCGCGTGCCGAGTTCCAAGATATTAAGCGGTCTGGTGCGGATATCGCTGAAAATTTCCGAGTACGCTTGCAGCATCGGTTTGCTCCGGCCCGACGCCAGCGGCTTGATATCCTGATCAATTGCGTCCAGCGATCCGCCGGCATCGCCCGCGGTGAGGCGGTTCCAGAATACGAGGTCCTGGCCCTGGGTGCCACGGGAGTCGCCCGCTGTCGCAAAGTCGCGCTCGAACGTGAACTCGGGGAAGACGTTGAGTGTCACCGGGACACCTTTGCGGCAGAGCAGCGTAATGCGGTCGCGAGGCTGGATCGGCTGGCGCGGCACGGAGACTTCGCTGATCGTCGTGAATCCCAACCGGCCGAGGTACTCGATCAGACTGGGCTTGGTCATGCTGAACGACATGTTGTCGGACAGCGAAGAATGGGATGCGGCCTCCTTCGCGCGCGCGTCGGTGCCTTCTTCGAATTCACGCCACGACATACCGAGATACCGTACGCCGTCCATTTCAATCGCTTCGCGTTCGTGCAGCGAAACGAATGTGTCGATGATCAATACGTCCTTGCAGCAATGGGCGATGCTTTTCAGGAAGTTGAGATACTTGTCCTTGGCGATGTGGTAGAGGATGCCCATGCACAGGATCACATCGAACTCGCCGTACTTCTCCGTGCTGATGTTGTTCACATCATCCTGGTGGAACTCGATGGATTTCGCGCCCATCGCCCTGGCCGCGAAACGGCCCTTCTCAATGTTGATGCGGCGGCCTTCGATAGACACGGCCTGAAGTCCTTCAAGGGCGAACTCCAGAGCAAACATCGACTGCAGGCTGCCGATATCGAGTATCCGGGTGTCGGGCGAGAGATAGCCCGCATCGGCGACGAGTTGCTTGATCCGGTGCACCTTGAAGTGGTCGTAGTTGGTCTTGGTGTCGATCGTGTAGACACCATCGGCCAGGCGCATGTTTTGTGCGGTATAGGGCCCGAATTCCGCCACCACCTGATCCAGTTCCGCCCTGATTTCTTCGGGAGTCAATGCCGATCCTTTCGAGATTGCCGGGCCCTGAGAGCTACCGCCGGACCCGCGCGATGTCCGCGACAGCATGGCTAAACCGTGAATAATCCGCTCTACTTCACCACCGTCGCAGGGGCCGCAGTGCAGATTCAGAAAAGCGTTGCGTTGAGGCTCGTTTGTAAACGGATACTTCATCGCGTCCGACAGCGCGGTCTTTAATGTCGCCAGGTCGGAAGCGAGAAACATCGCGCCACTTGCGTCGTCAGTCAATACCCGTTTTACTTCGCCGTGAGGATTGTAATAGACGACTTGCCGTCCGCTGAGCATCGCCTCATATGCTACCTGGCTAAATCGGGTGATGAGTACATTCGCACTATTAATTTGATCGGCAATCACGAATGCATTGGATGGAATTACGTTGAGATCGGGATAGTGTCCGTTGTCCCGCGGGTGTTGCGAGATGAAATACTCGAGCTCCAGCGCGTCGCACGCCGCGACGCAATCGCCGATCCACCGATCGCGCCAGTCTTCGTACCTGTTGTAAGTGAAATTGCAGTTAACCATGACTTTCGGTGTGCCGGGGAGTGGCTGAGGTGTATACCCCGAGAGCCGCGGGTTGCCGGTTATCACGAAGCGCTTGGCGGTGAGATAATCAACGGTGATGGCACCTTGAGAGAATATGTAGTCGGCATGCTGCATCTGCCGCCATTTGCCGCCTTCCAGATCGAAGTCCTGCGGGCCTTCCTCGATACAGACGGTCGGTATGCCGTCCTCGCGACACAGTTCGCAGATTCTGCGGTTCTCGCCAGTAAAATCGTTTGCCATGACGACGACAGTGGATCCTGTGCGCGTCATGAGATCACGCATAGCTGCTTTATAGCGATCGCCATGGAACAACTTGAGATCGAACTGTTCAAAACCCCGGTTGTGTTCCTCCAGAAATTTCTCGGCATTCTCGCCGCGTATAACCAGGAACGTGCTGCGAGGAAACATGTTTGCGATCGGCAGGAACATCTTCACGTGAGTATCGTTACAGGGCACGAAGAGAATGCCGCCGGCAGGCTGGCTCCATTCCTCGGCACGCAATTCGGCTTTTTGCGGATGCACCCCGAGATCACTCAGGCGCGATACCGGCTTGCTCGCAGCCGCGGCGGCCTCCATCAGCACATCTTCGGCAAAGATGTGTTCGGGCCACGTCAGGGGGCCAAGTTCTTCGATCCTGTTTTTAACAACCTGGTTGCCAAAAACATGAACCACCCGCGCATTCCAGCCCTGTCGCTCGATGGCGAGCAGGTCTTCGTCGGAGAGCGGAACGCGGGTAAGGATCAGAGCATTGCCCATAGCGCGCCTGTCGGCATCATCCTTCAAAATAAACGCTGGACCGCTATTTGACAGCGGGCCGACCCGGTAGTGTATCCGGCGCGGATTGCGATTGTCCATCGACCGATTCCCCGGATTGCCGGGTGCGCCATTTACGACGGAGGGGTTCGCGGACTCCGGTTTTTCGCCCAGAGCAAGAGGCTTTGCGGCCGGCCGACGTGTTGCATTGTGCGCTGCTCGGTAACGTGCTGATCGGCCCAGGAAGGGGCGATCCAGTAGTCGAAATTCGCGCCGCTCAGTATCGTCAGCACACGCTGCATTCGGTCGTCCTTGGCGGACACACGGTGCAGTTCGCAAAAGATGTGATGGACATTGGGCAGCAGGTGCTTGCACTCTTCAAGCGCCTCATACTCGCTACCTTCGATATCCATCTTCAGACAATCCACCGGCTCGCCCAGGTAGCGGCTCAGTGGCATAGTCCGCACTTCGAAGGTCTCATGACCGTCTTTGCTTTCGTGCTGGAGCGAACCAGCCATCGAATCCGACGTCGGCTGAGTCAGCGTCTGCGTTCCTTCGGCGGCGGCGATCGCGAAAGGCTCCAGCGTCACGCCGGTGAAACCGCACGCGCGTATATTTTCGTTGGCGATCTCGCGCAACGCCGGCACCGGCTCGAACGCAGTGATTTCGCAGTCTGGAAACAACGTCTTGAAGTAATAGATCGAGAAACCGATGTGCGCACCTGCATCAATGATGCGCGGATTCTTCGTGGCGCATTCGAAGTGGTAACTCTCGTTCAACAGGATTTCGTTGATCAGGCACCATGCCGCGCGCTCATCGGGGATGCGCAGCGTGCCGCTGGCCAGTTGCAACCTGCCGTCCACCGTGAGCAAGCGCACGATCGCCGCAGGCACGTCATGCCGGTCATGCAGTCCGGCCTGCACCGTAGCGAAGCGCTCGTTCAGCTCCGGCGCATCGGGATCCACGAAGGGCTTGAGGCGATGCCAAATTTTCCGGAACTCGGCAATGGCATTGAGCCGGGCGCTCAGTTCGAGGTTTCGGGCAACGCGGTGATCGGTTAGGATGCGCGTTACCAGGGCTTCGTCTTCAACGACCGCGCGCAAGGCCTCGGGACTCTGTACCGTGCGCCGGAGAACGGGAGCGAGCACCACGATGCGCTGATGCGCCTCGGTGCTCGAAACGATCGCATCGAGCAGGCCGTGATTCGAGAGAATCGAGGCGCGGGCCGCTTCGTCCGCGACAATGCTTTTTACCACGTCGGAGAGCGTCGCGATTCGGCGCCGCGCCTGTGGCGTCCGCAAAATGGCGTCGAGTGCGTCCGGGAATTTCACGAACCGCTCGATCGTTTGGGGGCTGGTCACCACCGCGTCAAGCACGCCGTGATGCGAAAGGATCAACTCGCGCGCCTGCTCGGAAAGCACCGCTTCCCGCAGGACGTCTGGAAGTTGGACAATGCGG
>JBCLBO010000030.1:0-32840 GCA_038916785.1 Candidatus Hydrogenedentales bacterium
CGGAGACCGTCGCAGATGCATTAGACCGGCTTCACTTACGCACGGAGTCCGCGACGGCGATTGGCTCTCTCACCTGTCTGGTGAGCGATGCCCCAGATCGCTTCGCAGAGACCGGACGCGCCTTTCTCGGCGACGCGATCGCGCGGGTTGAGTGGGTGGATCTATGAAAGCCGAGCCAGTGACGAATAAGACGCCGGACGCGCCAACGTCAGCGCCAGCGCCAACGCCAGCGTCAGACACCGCCACCCCGGTTGCCCGTTCGGGGATTGGGACGCTGCTCGGGCTTGTGGCGTCCGCCGCGCTACTGGTCGCAACGCTCTGGGTGGTGACGCAGTTTTTGACGCACCGGCCGCTGGATTTGCTCGCTCTCACTCGCGATGTGGGGGTCCTCGCCGCAGAGGTCTTGCGGAATCAGGGACTCGCCAAGGAATCCATCGAGACTTCCGAGCCGCGTCTCGAGCGGACGCCGCGCGCGCATTTTTTCCACACCAGCGTCGAGGCGCACTTGTCCGACACCCTTGATTCCGAGCGTGTGATGAATGCGCTCGAACGGGCCTTCTGGCGCGAAGAGATCATCGTTTCATCCGAGGACGCGGCCGACTCCGAGCGGTCCGCGGTCCTCAGTTACGAGGGATTCGAAATCGCCGAGATCCGCCTTCACCACGCGGAGACGCGCGCGCAGACGCGGCACGCGCCGGAAATCCATTCGGCCATCGGGCCCGATCGCGGGCCGGCGGCCCGCTCGCCGCCCGCGCACGACGAGCCCGCGCCGGGCGCACCCGCGTCAGTCGCGCCGGCCGATCCTGCGGCGTCGGTGGTCACCCCGGCAGGACTATGGGCGCCCGCCTTCGGGCCGCTCGTGGCTGGCGAGCGGCCGAAGGTGGCCCAGGCGCTGGCCCGCGTGGCGATCATCGTGGACGACGGCGGCTACGGCGGCGAACCCACCGACATCGTCCTCGGGCTCGATCCGGCGCTGACCCTCGCGATTCTGCCCAACACGCCGCACGCTACGAAGCTGGCCGGCGAGGCGCAGCGCCGCGGCTTTGAAGTGATGCTTCACATGCCGATGGAAAACACGAGCCCCACGCTCGTACATCCCGGACAACTCGACGGCGGGATGGACTCCGCCGAATTGCTCAGGCTGACCGAGTCCGCGCTCGCCCAAGTTCCCGGCGCGGTGGGCATCAACAATCACGGGGGCTCAAAATTCACCGCGAACGCCAAGGCGCTCGGGCGATTCATGGAGGGTATAAAAGATTCCCACCTCTTCTTCGTCGACAGCCGGACGACCCGGGAGAGCGTGGCCTTCGAGGTCGCGCGGCAGTTCGGGATTCCGACGGCGGCCCGCACGCTGTTCCTCGATCATGACAACGATCCCGCCGCCATCCGCGCGCAATTTCAGCAGCTCATGGACGAAGCCCGGAAACAAGGCAGCGCGATCGGCATTTGCCACTTCCGGCCGAACACCGCTGAATTCCTACGAGAGAACCTGCCGCGCTTGGCCGCCGAAGGGATCGAACTCGTGCACGTCTCGAAACTGGTCCGATGACACGGGTGTTGGCGATTGAGACGTCCTGCGACGAGACCAGCGTCGCCATTGTCGACGACGGCTGCCATGTCGTTCTGAACGACATCGCCTCGCAGATCGACTTTCATAAAGAGTTCGGCGGGGTCGTTCCGGAGATTGCCTCGCGGCGTCACACCGAGGCCATCTCGCAGATGGCACTCCGCGCGCTGGCCATCGCCGAGGATCGCATTGATGCCGTCGCCGTCACGGCGGGACCCGGCCTCATGGGGTCGCTTTTGGTCGGCGTGTGTTTTGCCAAAGCCTTCGCCCATGCCCGCGAACTCCCGCTGGTGCCGGTGCACCACATCGAGGGTCATCTGTTCTCGCCATTCCTACAAGGCGCGCCGCCGGAGTTCCCCGCGCTCGCGCTGATCGTAAGCGGCGGGCACACGCAGCTCGTTTATTGCCGCGCGGCCCACGACTACGAACTCTTGGGCGCGACGCGCGACGATGCCGTGGGCGAGTCCTTCGACAAGGTCGCGCGCCTGCTGGGCCTGCCCTACCCCGGCGGCCCGAGCATCGAGCGCGCCGCCGGGGCCGGCAATCCTCGCGCCTTCGCGTTTCCTCGCGGCATGGCCCGCTCCGAGGACCTGGACTTCAGCTATAGCGGCTTGAAGACGGCCGTGCTATACGCGCTCAGGGACAATCCAGGCGCGAACCCAGCCGACGTCGCGGCGAGTTTCCAGGCCGCCGCGATCGACATCTTGGTGTCGAAAACCCAGACCGCCCTGGCCCGCACGGCCGCCCCCAGACTTCTCGTAGTGGGCGGGGTGGCCGCCAACCGCCACCTGCGCGAGCGCCTGTTGGCCGAGGTCCGCGTGCCCGTCATGGCCCCGCCAATCAAGCTGTGCACCGACAACGCCGCCATGATTGGCGCGGCCGGATACTCCCGGTTAATGCACGGTTTTACGGGGAACATGCGCCTGACCCCCAAACCGGACCTAATGTTGGTATAATACGGTCGTCCGATACAGTGGGGGACTTTCGCATGGGGCCAGTTACTGTCGCGGCGGAGCTTAAAAAAGCACCGGCGGTGATGGACGAGTTGTTGCGCGAAGCCATCGTTCGCCGGGCGTCCGACATCCACATCAAGACCGACAACCCGCCCATTTTCCGCATCGACGGCGAGTTGGTACGGCTCGATTACGATCCGTTGACGGACGCGGACGTCGAGACCTTGCTCGGGTCCGTGGTCAGCCCGAAGGACATGGCGAAGTTCACCAAGCTCTTCGAACTGGACGCGTCGTACACCTTGCCGGGTGAGGCGCGTTTCCGCGTTAACGCGTGCCGTGACGACGGCGAGTCCCGGATCGTCCTGCGCCTCATCCCGATGGAAATCCTTTCGTTGGCGCAGCTCGAACTTCCGCCCGTGCTCACTCAAATCGTGCATGAACAAAACGGGCTGATCCTAGTGACCGGGCCGACCGGTAGCGGTAAATCCACGACGCTCGCCGCGATGATCAACGAGATCAACACCACCGAGGCGATGCATATTGTCACCGTCGAGGATCCGCTGGAATTTCTGCACGGCGATAAAATGTCGATCATCACTCAGCGCGAGGTCGGGCGCGACACGCTGAGCTTTGCGAACGCCCTGCGCGGCGCGCTGCGGCAAGACCCGGACGTGATTCTCATTGGTGAAATGCGCGACGCCGAGACCGTACGCACGGCGCTGGCCTCGGCCGAAACGGGCCATTTGGTGTTCTCCACGCTGCACACCGTGGACGCCGTCGAGACGCTCAACCGCGTGATGGACTTCTTCGAGCCCAGCCACCAAACGCAAATCCAAAAGCAGCTCGGCAGTGTGCTGCGGTGCGTCGTGTCGCAACGCATCCTGCCGCGCATGGGCACCGAAGGACGCTGCGTGGCCGCGGAAATCCTCTTGGGCACACGGGCGATCCGGGACTTTATCGAGGAAGGCAGGCCCATCAAGGAAATCGTCGCGCTCATCGAAGAGGGCCACTCGCAGTACGGGATGCAAACCTTTGACCAAGCGCTGTATAACCTCTGGGTGAAGAAACTCATCTCCTCCGAGATCGCTCTCAAATATGCCAGCAAACCCAAGGACCTCAAACTGCGCCTGCAAGGCATGGGCTGATTCCGGCGCGGCGCGGCGCCCGCAGCCCGCAGGATGCCCCACATGATCGCGTCCGCGGGGATGGTGTGTCTCGCCGTTTCGATTGCACAGGGCGTGAACCTGCTGGTCAACGCCTCCTTCGAGGAACTCGCCCCGGACGGGCGGCCCGCGCATTGGTCGGCTTTCGTCATGCCGCAGGACGGCGCCTTCGCCGACGCCGACCCACTCTCCGAGGCCGGATCGCGCGCGGCCATGCTCCATGTGCCCAACCCCTACGCGCGCGAACCGGCGAACAATTGGAGCCAGGTCGTCCTTGCCGATCTCGCCGGCAAGGAACTCGTCTTCACGGGCAAAATTCGGACCGAGGCCGCAGGCGAGGCCGCGCTCTGGTTGCAGTGCTTTACGAAGGCCCCTGCGCGCGTCACCGCCGCTGCCACCAGCGCAGCCGGCGGGCCGCTGTCGGGAAGCCTCGACTGGACCCAGGCGGAAGTGCGCGTAAAGGCGCCGCCCGATACCGACTTCGTGGTGGTCCGCTGCGTGCTCAAGGGGCAGGGCTCCGCCTGGTTCGACGACCTGCGGCTGGAAGTCGCGCACGAAGAACTGCCGCCGCTGCCGGCTTTCGAACCGGCCGCGGACACGATCGAGCCCGGGTCTGCCGACGGCCCCCTGCGCGAACCTAACCTCCTCGAGGTGAGCAAGATGCTCAACCAGGCGATCACGGAACTTGAAGCGGCCAATTCGCGCATCCTCGATCGCGTCCAGCGCTTGCAGCAGGAACTTGATCAGTCCCGGGGAAGCGCAGGCCGCGAACTGGCGCCCCTCGATACTCGCCACCCCTTGGTGCCCCACGGCTGGATCCCCGAAGGAGAAATCCGATGACGCTCTTCCGAATACTCGCCCTATCGCTGCTGCTGGGCTCGGCACTGGCCGGCGTCGTCTGGTTCGCCTGGGGAGCGATCCAAAACCTGATGACCCGCAGTGCGGCCGCCCCCACTCCGGCCGCCAGCGCCAAGGATTCCAAGGGGCCCGCAAAAGAAAAGGTGCGCAACGAAAAAAAGCCCGCCTAACGCGGGCCGTGCTAAATAGCCGGTGGTATACCTGGATCACTTCACTGTGCAGAACATAGATCGCGCTGGGCCCGTTGCGGCCAGATCGGGGTATGTCTTTCGGCGGACCGGCGGGGAGATTCTTCGCTACCGCTCAGAATGACAAAAGTGAAGGTTCCGGCGTGGAGAACACACCCGTGTCTCAGATTGATCACCGGCTATTTAGTCAGGGCCAAGCCGGCCGGAGAGATCTTGCAAGCGCGAAACGAGCATTGGGTCAATATACCCGCCCAGGCGCTGCGTCTCGCGCACGGACCCCCACGCGCGCTCGTAGTCGCCGGTATCCGTGTAGGCCATCGCCAGCGCGGCCTGCGCCGCGGCGTGATCGGGATTCAGGGCCACCGCGCGATTCCATGACGTGATGGCGCCGCGCAGGTCTGCCTGCGCGCGCTGGGTCTCCCCCAACGCGAACCAGGCGTCCGGCTCGCCGGGGCTCAGTGCCACGAGGCGGGCATACGCGGCCTCGGCATCGGTGAAACGTTTCAGTTCGCGGTAGAGGCTTGCGAGTTGACGAATCGAATCGAGATCGCCGGGAGCGCGCCGCGAGAGCTCCGCGAGCTGCTCCGCCGCTTCCGGCAATCGATCGGCCGCCACCAGCGCCACCACTAGATTGCGCCGAGTGACCAGGTCGCTCGCGTCGATCGCTAGTGCGCGCTCATATTCGGCGACGGATGACTGGAGATCGCCCTCCAGGCGGTACACCAGACCCAGATTGGTGTGCGCGTCCGCGAAGCCCGGCTCCAGCCCTATCGCGCGCTGATACGCGCCGCGCGCCTCGGCGTAACGGCGCGCATCGAAATAACCGTTCCCCAGCGCGTACTGCACCCGCGCGTCGCCGGGACGCGCAGTCGCAGCCGCTTCCATTTCCAGTAGGCGCGCCCCCTGGAGATCGGCCGGCGTGTCTTTCTTCGCTCCATCGCTTGCACACCCGATCGCGACCGCAATCACGAGGCACACGATCCCCGTCTTGCAGTAGTCCAAAATTAATCGCGCGCTCACAAGGGCTCCCGGTCGCAACGAGTCACTCGCGAATAGTAACGCCGCGAAGCGATCAAACGGAAGCGAGATGCCGGAGCGACCCTTTCGGACCGCGCTGGCATCTCGCCCCTGCTAACCCGACCCCTCGTTGGAACCTGATTTTCTACGATGCGTGACCGTTATCCCGCTGCGATCGGAATTCCTTCCAGCGGAACGACGTTCGCCGCCTGCAATCCCTTCGGGCTTTGCAACAGATCGTAGGTGACGGCCTGCCCCTCTTTCAACGTCCGAAAACCTTCCATCTGGATTGCCGTGTGGTGTACGAATATATCCGGCTCCTGCTCGCGCAGTATAAAGCCGTATCCCTTGGGATCGCTAAACCATTTCACTACGCCTCGCTGACGCTCTTCCTCAGTCTGATATGCCACAGCCAACGCCTCCTGTCCCGCTCCGCACCCTGGTCGCGCTCTCGATCCGGCGCCCCATCGTCACTCAGGCGACGCGCACGAACCGAAGTCACTCCGCGGGGTCAGGATAGCCAAGGCAGCGTATTCTGTCAATAGGCTTGAAATCGATAAAAATGATATATCCATCAGACAAGGAATACTTTACTGAAAAGACCCCATTTAGCGCGTTGATGGCGCGTCCAAGGTGATCACTTGCGAGGGATCCAACGTGGACGGATCAAAAACCACTACGGTGGAGGGGTCCTCCCAGGTGCTTTCGACGTCGATCCAGCCGGCATTGGACGCTGACTTCGCCGGATCGACATAGAAACTCTGTGCGTAGATCGGACTGGACATGGCGAGAACCTCGGCGGGTCCATAGCCCTTTTCTTTGGGCGACGTCAGCACCCGCGCGCGATACACGCCGACGGTCCCCGGCGTATCCAGGATCGAGTACATGAATCGTTCATGCGTAATCACGTGCGACCTGACCGGGTATCCGTTGAACAGAATCTCCACCCGCCCGCCTTTGGCCCCTTCGACTCCCACCGAGAACAGCGACTCTACATTGATCGGCACCATCCCGCCGGAGCCGACATCCGTGGACTCGTCGGCCATGATGTCGGCCATGAACTCGATGAAGGGAGCGTCTGGACCCGCGGTGACGAAGGTGCGGCCGATCCGGATGCCTTCCAGAATTCCCGTGAGCGATTTTTCCCGCGCCCACACATAGGTCATCGGACTGCCGAGGCGTTGCTTCTTCCCGGTGCTCCCGCTGCCGGCAATCATCGAGGCGTGCACGCCGCGCGCCGTCTCCCGATCGTAGTAGACGGCCGCCTGCCCGTTCGCCGAGAGCAGCTTCGTCGCCGCGGCGACCGCAATCGAGTTCACGAGTTGATTTTTCGCGTCCCGCCGCGCCCAGATTTCGGAAAGGCCGCTCAGTTCCATTGGGGGCGTTGCGCGCCACTCGCCGAACCACACTTCTATTGCATTAGGGTAGTTGAGCCCCCACTGCCAGACCCGGCCGGACAAGGTCGGGTGGGCGACGGCGAAGATGCCGCCCTGCGCCTGCAGTTTGAGCGCCAGCGCTTGCGCCTCGGCCTGCGCGATCTCGGCCGAAGGGATCGCCGGCGGCGCATACAATAGCGCGCTCCCCAGGGCCGGGTGCTGCCACTCCATCGCAGGAATTAAGACCAGTTTGCTCGATTGGAACTCAGGATCGCGCGCGGCTGCGAGCGTGTTCGGGTCGGTAATCGCCAAAAAGTCCAAGTCGGCCGCTTCGGCTCGGCGAATGAGCTGCCCCACTTTCTCGCTGCCAGGCCCGTACGAGGAGTACGCGTGGAGCTCGCCCCGGTACCATCCGCCCTTCGAGTCCAGTATCGGCGAAGGCCATTCGATCGGCGTCTCGGCCGGCACGCTGCGCGGGTTCCCCGGATCGGTCCCCTGCTCGAGTTCAACGCGATCCAGGGCCAGATCAAAATCCCCGTCGAATGCGCTCAAGGAACGATTTCCACTCGATCCCTCGAGGACGGATATGTTCAATTCAGCCGCGGCGCCGGCACTCAAGGTCAGCGATTGGACTTCGACCAAAATGGGAACACCCGCGTCGTACGCGTACACCGCGGCCGTGTAGGTCCCGGCAGGCGCCGAAACCCGTCCCGCCCCCTCGGGAAGTTCGGTTTGAACCGTGGAGGCCCCGCCGCCAGGAATTAGAAGAATTCTTGCCGGGATTGGCGAACCGAGTATTGTTTTCACAGTAACCGCGCATTCGATCGCTGGCTCCTGAACGGATTTCGCCATATCAGCAGTTTGTGGCTGTCGCAGTTGCGCCGCTGCGACCGGTGAAACCAGTGCGGCGACCAATACCGACGCGATCCCGCACAGCACTCCGACTCCCACACGATTCGATCGATTTCGACCTTGGGGGCGATTTTGGAACATCGGCGTGAAATTATCCTCGAATTTTTGTTGAATCCACGAACAGAACACTGTAACATCAGAGCAAGCGGTTAGTATGGCGCTGCAGCCCTACGACGCTCGACAATGTAGCACGCGTGGCCGGTCTTCCAGGCCACTGCTGCACCGAACGGAAAGTTCTGCGCGCCAACTTGCGGCCTTATCTTAGCACAGCGTAGTGCTGTGCAAGTCGCTCCGCAAAAAGAAACGAACGGAAAGGGAATGATCCAAATGCTCGCAAGTATCGATATCCACAGTACCGTCGCAGTGTACGTTCAGATCGAGAACCACATCCAGTTCGCGATCGCGTCCACGAAATTGAAGGCCGGCGATCAGCTGCCCTCAGTCCGCGAGCTCTCCGAGCGTCTCGGCGTGAACCCGAACACCGTGGCCAAGGCCTACCGCGACCTCGAGGTGATGGGGCTCCTCTACACCCGGCGCGGCATGGGCGTCTTCGTGAACAAGGGAATCGAGGCCAAGTGCCGAGAGGACTGCCGCAAACGAATCATCGCCCGCATGCACGAAGTCGTCTCGGAGTCCAAAGCAGCGGGCCTCACGAAGAGGGACGTGCTCGACATCGTCGATCGCAGCATCGCGACCGAGGCCAGCCCCTATGCCGAGACCCCGCCCCAACTCCTTGCCCTTGCCAAGGTAAAAAAGAAGATCGCCAAGTAACTATCCCTCCCGGGTAGACCCTGGCTGTCAAATATATTCTGCGCCGTATTCCCGCGACGGGAGTACGGCGCGTCTCTTTGATTCGACTCAATCTCCACACGAGAAGCGATCTCCGAGTTCTCAGTGGGGCAAAAAACGTCACACAAGGCCCAAAATTGCTTGAAAGTAGGGTAAGGAAACTATTGACATGACTCCAAATTTGTCGTAGAGTACGAAGGAGAGTATGGTTGCTCCGACGACCCTTGGGCTGCTACATGGGGCCGCTGAATCCGGCGACGCGAACTCCGTGAAGGGTGTGCCGCCGGGAACTATCGTGTAAACCATTTAACTGGAACAGTTATTTTTGCGGTTTCCCCCTCCGGGGGCGGGATCGCGGGCGGCCCACCCACGGGCAGAGGCGGACAGGCGCAGATATGGCGAGATTGGGCGGAACCACGCGGAAGAAGAGCGCAGGCGATCGCGGCAACGCGTCGCTCGCGGACGGCGATTTCGGCGATCACGGCGCGAAGGTCAAGCGCGGACAGTTGAGCGCCGTGCAGCAGGGCCGCTACGGCACGGGCCCGGCCCCCTACGGCTATCGCCGCGGCCGCGAAGGCGAACGGCCGCTCGAGATCGATGACCGTGAAGCGGAAATCGTGCGCACGATTTTCCGCGAGTACCTGCGCACGCGCAGCACCGGCAAGGTGGTCCAGTACCTCCATGCGAAAAACATCATGACGCGCAAGAAGAACAAGTGGTCGCGCCAAGCCATCGCGATCATTCTCTCGAACCGCACCTACCGTGGCCGCGTCACCTACGGCGACGTCGAAACACAGGGCCTGCATGATGCGATCATCGATCCGGCATTGTTCTACAAAGCCAACGCCATTCGCGAGCGCAAGCAGCGCGGGATCATCAAGCCCCGCCGCGGCGCGGAGAACAGCAAGAAGAAGTAGCGCGGACTCACAATGATATCTCTTCGCCGGTGTCCCGGTTCGGACGCCGGCGATTGATTTTAATGTGTATTCCTCCAGGAGAATGCTGGTGTCTTCGAATTTCCGTATCGCGCTCATCGGCCAGGCGGCCTTCGGCGAAAGCGTGTTGAACGCGCTCGTCGAAGCAGGCGAATCGATAGCCGGCGTATTCTGCCCTCCGGACAAGGAAGGCCGCCCGAACGACCTGCTTAAAATCGCCGCGGGCGCGCACCGGATCCCCGCATTCCAGTTTGGCCGCATGCGCGCGCCGGAAGCCATCGCCGCGTTCCGCTCGCTCGATGCCGATCTCGGCGTTATGGCTTTCGTCACCGACATCGTGCCGGAGGAAATGTTGAAAGCGCCGCGCCTCGGCACCATTCAATACCATCCCTCCCTGCTCCCGAAACACCGCGGCCCCAGTAGCATCAACTGGCCCATCATCCGGGGTGAATCGAAGACTGGCCTCAGCATCTTCTGGCCAGACGCCGGTCTCGACACGGGCCCCATCCTCTTGCAGCAGGAGACGCCGATCGGCGCAGACGACACACTGAGCACCGTGTACTTCAATCGGCTGTTTCCCATGGGCGTGCAGGCGATGGTCGAGTCGGTAGCTCTCGTAAAGGCCGGCCGCGCGCCGAAGATCGCGCAGGACGAATCGCAGGCGACCTACGAAGGCTGGTGCAAGGCGGAGAATTGCGTCATCGATTGGACCCAACCCGCCTCGGCCATTCACAACCTGGTCCGCGGCGCGGACCCGAGCCCCGGCGCGAGCACTGTCTTCCGAGGCGTGTCCCTTCAGGTATTCGGATCGACTCACACCGCGCTGGCAACCACATATCCGCCCGGAACGGTCGCCAGCGTCAGCGCGGACGGGTTGCACGTCGCGGCGAAGGGCGGCGTCCTGCGCATCGCAAAAGTGAAGGCCGCGGACGGGGGAGGAAAAGTCGCGGCGGCCGATTGGGCCGCACGAGTCGGCCTGAAACCGGGCGACCGTCTGGGCGCCTAACGCGGGAATCGCCTATCCGTCGAGGCGTTCAGGCTCCACGGCCGCAGCCGGGGTCGCGGGGACATCAGGTTCCTGCGGATAGTTCCCTGCGCCGCCGCCGTAAGTCACCGTCGCCGGTTCGGCAGGCGCTTCGGCCTGTGCGGGCGCGGCAGGAGCCGGATCACCGAAGTTCACCTCGCTGGGATGGGGCTCAGGATTGGGCGGCCGGGTGTCGGCCTCGTCCTCCGCAATGAGCTTGTCGAGATACTTCTCCGGATTGATTCGTTTCAGATCCTTCATTTCTTTCGTCAAGGGGTTCAACTCCTTGACGATCTCGGATTGCACCTCGCTCGCGTAATTGCGCAGGTCGCGGACGAAGCGTGCGGCCATCTTCGCATACTTGGGGAATTGCTCCGGCCCGAGGACGAGCAGCCCGATTGCCGCGAGGACGATCATTTCCGAAAACCCGATGCTTCCAAACATGGGACGGCTACTTCCTGAATCGCCGGCGGATCTCGTCCGCCACTTGCGCATATTTCCAAAAATCGCGCGGACCCAGTACCAGCAGCCCTATCGCCGCGATCACCAAGAGATCGAATCCGCCTACGGTCTCAAACATATCTCAGGCTCCCGCGGTCACGGCGCTTTCGCCTTCTGCCGCACGACCAAGTGTGAAACAAGGATGCTGAACTCGTACAAGAGGAGCAACGGCAGCGCCATCACAAAAAGCGAAATCGGGTCCGGCGGCGTGACGACCGCCGCGAAGATGAATATACCGACGATCGCGATCTTCCGGTATGCCTTGAGCGCCGCCGGGGTCAAAATTCCCACGTAGACCAGCACGAGGACGATCATCGGCATCTGAAACGCCATTCCGAAAGCCAACATCACCTTGAGTATCACCGACAAGGTCTCGCTGATCTTAAGATTGACCTTTACGCCTTCCGGGACGTACTTCAGAATGCCGGGCATGGCGGTGCTCAATATCGCGAAATAGGCGACGCTCACTCCGGCGATCGCCAGCACGGAGCCCCCCGCGAGGGCCATTTTGACGACGCGCTTCTCCGTCGCCTTGAGCCCCGGGAACACAAACGCGCAAATCTCGAAAACGATCACCGGCAGCGCGAGCAAGAAACCAGCATACACGCTGATCTTCAACTGGACCACGAACCCTTCAAAGGGGCCGGTCACCATCCAATCGACGGGCAGAGGGGCCACGCCGCCGGGCACCTCCGGGACCGCTACAGGCTGCAGGGGGCTTAGCGGCCGCTTCAGCGCCTGAAAAATGGTCTCTGAAAATGGCACGCAGATGATGACACCGATTAAAATCGCGGCAATCGACCGGATCATTCGGTTGCGCAACTCGCCCAGGTGCGCCGTAAATGTCATGCGGCCCTCGGAGTCTCGAGACGGCTTAGGCGTCTCTTCGGACTTCTGTGGCACGTTCGCGGTCACCGCGTGGGGTCTCCCGGGAAGCAGAAATGGGTTATGGCCGGGGCCGCCCGGCGCGACAAGAATTGTCACGGATCGTATCACACGCGCGATACTTTGTTCAGTGCGGATGCCTGCGGGAGGGTCGCGCTCCTGCGCGACCGTCTGTAGTTTCTGAAGGCCGAGGATCGCTCGTAGCCTCGGTCCGGCTGCGAGGGCCGCGCGCTACGACGGATTGCCCTGCGGCGTACTGTCTTCGGGCTCGTCATCTGTCTTGAAGAGATGGACGGGCTTGTGTTCCGGGCCCCCCTCGACCCACTCTTTGAGGGCCTTGCCGGCGCGAAACGAAGTGACTCGCTTCTTAGGAATCGGCACTTCCTGGCCGGTGCGTGGATTGCGGCCGATGCGAGATTCGCGTTCCTTCACTTCGAAGACGCCGAAGTTTCGTATCTCCAGGCGATTGCCTTCGACCAGCGACGCCGTCACCGCTTCCAAGAGCTCCTGGACGACGGACGCCACCTCGTTCTGCGTGAGGCCCAATTGGGTTGCGACCTCGTTGACAAGTTCCCGCTTGGTCAGTGACATTCCGATATTCCTTCAGCACGAGAACAAATCGACGAGGCCTACTGATTACTCAATTGGTGCGGGCTCCAAGTAGCCGATCGCCTCGAGCACCGGCCTGAAGTACTCCGTCACCGGCGGGACAAACAATGCGCTCGCCACGACCGCAGCCACGACGATGACAAAAGCGACGAGCTTCTTCTGATTGTCCGTTAGCCCCCCGCCGCCGCCGCCGCCGCCGCGATTGCCGCCGCCGACCCCCACCATGTTGTCAAGGAACACTTTCTCACCGGCCTCGGCGCGGGCCTTTTTGTCTTCGATGGCGCCCAAGGTTTCGTTGATGGAAATGAACGAGCGGTGCCACTCGCCTTGTAGTTTCTTCACGGCCACTTCGGACTGCGCGTAGACGGTCTCCAGGTTCGTCGCGCCCGACACTATACTCATCGTGTTGGAATCGATTTTGTAGTCGGAACCTAGCTGATCCCTGAGCACGTTGTGCTCGCGGGCCAATTTGCTCTTAATCTTGAGGAACTGGTTCTCAAGTTGCGCCTTATTGACTCCGGGACTCGGATACGCGCTCAGAATCTGGTTAAACAGTAGCCAGTCGTTCATGAACTCGCGGCACATGCTGACCTTGCGGTCCATCAGCTCCACGACTTTTTGCTGCTTTTTATTGAGTCTCGCGGCCAAGAATCGTCCCCTTGAACCCCACGTTTGCACACTCTGGAACTCGGCCAAACACTAACACAGCGATCGCGCGATGTCAAACTCCTATCGGCCCTAAGTTCCTGTGCGTCCAGTCGTTACGCGGCCGGGAACGCCTCCGGAGTATTCACTTTTTCATGCCGAGGAAATTGCGGATGATCCGCTTACCCGCCACCGTCAGGATGCTCTCCGGGTGAAATTGCACGCCCCAGATCGGGTGCTTGCGGTGCGCCACCGCCATGATTTCCTGCTGATCGGTCTCCGCGATAATCTCCAGGTCCTTCGGGCAGGACGCGCGCTCGATGATCAGGGAATGGTAGCGCGTCGCCTCGAAGGGGGACTCAATCCCCGCGAAGAGCGGGTTGCCGGTGTGCCGGATCAGGCTCACTTTTCCGTGCATGATCCGATCCGCCCGGACGACCTTGCCGCCGAAAACCTGTCCCATGCATTGGTGGCCAAGGCACACCCCCAGCGTCGGAATCGCCGGGCCGAGCAGACGAATGATCTCGTTGGAATTGCCCGCCTCGTTCGGCGTGCAGGGCCCGGGCGAGATCACGATGGCCGAGGGTTTCAGCGCTCGGACGCCTTCGGCGTCTATCGTGTCGTTTCGGAATACGCGGATGTCGGGCTCGAATTCGCCGAAGTACTGCACCAGGTTGTACGTGAACGAGTCGTAGTTGTCGATCATCACGATCATGACTCAAGCCCCCGCTCCGCAAAGTCCACGGCCTGGAACATCGCCTTGGCCTTGTTGCGGCTCTCTTCGTATTCCGATTCCGGCTGACTGTCGTACACGATCCCGGCCCCGGCCTGGAGATGGGCCACGCCGTCTTTCACCACCATCGTTCGAATCAGGATGCAGGTGTCCATGTCGCCGCTGAAACTGATATACCCGCAGCCGCCGCTATACGGCCCGCGACGCAGATTTTCCAATTCGTCGATGATCTCCATCGCGCGGATTTTCGGCGCACCGCTCACCGTCCCCATCGGAAAAGTCGCGCGCAATGCATCGAACGCGTCCGCGCCGGGCCGCAGTTCGCCCTCGACCTGGCTTACGATGTGCATCACGTGCGAATAGCGCTCGATGACTTTCAACTGCGTCGGGTGCACCGTACCAACCGAGCTGACGCGGCCCAAGTCGTTCCGGCCGAGATCCACCAGCATGATGTGCTCGGCAAGCTCCTTTTCATCCACCAGCAACTCCGCCTCCAGCGCGCAGTCCTCTTCGCGCGTGGCGCCTCGCCGCCGGGTACCCGCGATTGGCCGCAGCATACAGCGGCGGCCCTTCACCTGCGTCATCACTTCCGGGCTCGAACCCACCAGCGCGAATTCTGGAAACTGCATGAGGATCATGTACGGCGAGGGGTTCACGCAGCGCAGTGCGCGGTACAGGTTCACCGGGCTGGAATAGACATTGCGCTCGAATCGCTGCGACAGGACCACTTGAAACACGTCGCCCGCGCGGATGTACTCCTTCGCGCGCTCGACCAAGGCGCAGAACTCGTCCTTCGTAAAATTCGACCGGATAGCGGTGTCGAAGGCCGCGCCGTGCACGCGCTCCTCGCTGACGACGACCGGCTGACGCAGGCGCGACTGGAGCGCGTCAATCTTCGCTACGGCCTCCGCATAGGCGCCGTCCACGTCGCGTTGCACGTGTGCGTTCGAGACAATCTTCAGGCGATTGCCCACGTGGTCGAAGATCAGTAACGTGTCGGTGATGTAGAAATAGAGATCGGGCAGGTTCAGCGGATCGGGGTTCTTGTCGGGCAGCGACTCGAAGAACCGCACGTGGTCGTAGGACATATACCCGACGGCGCCGCCGTGGAACTCCGGCACGCCCTCGACCTTGACCGGCGTGTAGCCCGCCAGGATGCGCCGCAACTCGTCCAGCGGATTCTCGCTTTCGAAACTCTCCGAAGCGCCTTGCCGCAGGATTGTCACCTGCTTACCCCGCGAGCGAAATACGATCGACGGGTCCGCGCCGAGAAACGAGTACCGGCCGAGCACATCGGCCTGCACCACGCTCTCGAGCAGGAACGCGCGCGTATGTCCGCGAGAAATTTTCAAATACGCCGCAACAGGGGTCTCCAGATCGGCAACAATCTCGCGGTACACCGGCACCAGCGCGCCCGGCCGCGCGAGTTTGCGAAACTCTTCGAGGGAAGGATGGATCATCGCCCGCCTCCCCTACTCTTTCGCCACACCGTCACCGGCGAGCGAGAGCGCGCCGTCGGGCGCTACCGTCCGATAGAAGCAGCTCGCCTCACGCGTGTGGCACGTCGGGCCCGCGGGCCGGCAGCGCAGCAGGATCGCGTCCTGATCGCAGTCGACGCGCACTTCGCTCACCGCGAGCGTGTTACCCGAAGTCTCGCCCTTGAGCCACAGCTCTTTGCGCGATCGCGACCAGAAGCAGGCCAGTTTGCGATTGAGCGTGATCTCGAGCGACTCGCGGTTCATGTATCCCAGCATCAGGACCTGCCCTGTCTTGTCGTCCTGCACAATCGCAGGCAACAAACCATCTGCGTCCGTCTTCAAAACGTTAAAAATGTTCTTCACGATTTCTTCTCCGGAAACGCGGCGCGAGGCCGCACGAGCAACGCGTAGTCTACCGAATCAGCCCAGCGGATGAAGGGGCCATCGGTGGACAGCCGGGTGAGGATGGGTCGAGCGCAGCATCGGCATCAACCCACGTGCGCACTGGCCGGCCGCACCGGAACGCCGTGTTCGGCCAGATACTCCTTGGCCTGCTGAATCGTAAACTCCCGGAAATGAAAGATTGACGCAGCCAGCGCAGCATCCGCCCCGCCCTCGTCCAGCGCAGCCCGCAGATGCTCCAGCGTGCCTGCGCCCCCGCTCGCGATCACCGGCACGCTCACGGCATCGGCCACCCGGCGAGTGAGTACGACATCGTAGCCGCTCTTCGTGCCGTCCTGATCCATACAGGTCAGCAGAATCTCGCCCGCGCCGCGCCGGGTCACTTCCGCCGCCCACTCCACCGGATCCAGTGGCGTCGCCCGCCCGCCGTCGCGCCCGCCGTGGCTCTTCACGATGTAGCGGCCGTCGTCCTGTTTCTTCGCGTCGATCGCCACCGTGATGCACTGCGACCCGAAGCGCTCTGAGGCCCGGTCCACAAAATCGGGGTCTTGAATCGCCGGGGTATTGATGGAGACCTTGTCCGCGCCCGCGCTCAGCAGGCGCCGGATGTCCTCGAGCGTGCGGATGCCGCCGCCCACACACAGCGGCATAAAAACCTGCTCGGCCGTTCGCCGCACGACGTCGAGCATCGTGTCGCGATTGTCCGTGGAGGCTTGGATGTCGAGAAAGACGATCTCGTCAGCGCCTTCCTCGTCGTAACGCCGCGCGACTTCGACCGGATCGCCTGCATCGCGCAATCCGAGAAATTTTACGCCCTTGACCACGCGCCCCTCGGCGACATCGAGGCAGGGAATAATGCGCTTGGTCAGCATAGGGGGATCAGGACGGCACCTGCGCCGCGCCGGGCTCCGCCGCGCGCACCGGCGCCAGCGCCGTTTCCCTCGGCCCTTCGAGCAGCAGCGGTAGCGGTTTCACAGTCCGCATGTTCAACAGGAACTTCCGCACGGTCAGTCGAACGTCCACTTCCTGGACCCCCAGAAGCTTGCGCGTATGCTGCTTGATGTAGTCCTGCACGCGATCCGTCACCTGCCGCGCCTCGGCGTCGGCGTCTTTCATCAGTACCGCCTCCGCCAGCACCAGCACGCGCGATCGCGCCTCGGTCGGCTCCAGCCGGATGCCGATCGCCCGCACTTCGGGGAGCTTGCGGGCGACATTTTCGATGACGCCCTCGATGTGATCCAACTCGATAGTCACTTCGCCATGCATACCGGCAAACGAGATGCTGCGCCGGCGCGATTTCTTGCCACGCACGAACAGCGACATGAACACGATAAGGCCGAGCACCGCCAAAACGCCGCCGAACACCTCCCGGTACGGCCAGCCTTCGGGCCCCCGCGCGATCAGGTCGCGCCAGGCCAGGTCGACCTGGTCATACACCTCGCGCTTGCGCACGAATAACAACGAAACGCCAAAGGCGCAAAGCCCGATGGACGTCAGCAGCGTCATCACGCCGCCGGTGAATCGAATCAGTGTACGCATGTCCGATGTGTCCCTTCCCGGACGCCGTCCGGAGCGCCGATCGCGCAGCCTCCCCCACCGAGCGAAACTCTCGCGGAGCAGACGAACGAAAAGTATACGGCGCTACCCCATGCGAAGCAACGATCAGGAGCGCCCGCTGCCGCCCCCCTGGCTTTGCAGGAACCAGTCGAGGAAGTTCATGGACAATTCGCCGCGGCGGAACCGGCTCGTGCGCAGGATGCGCGCGCAGATCCCGGCGGTCGTCTTGATGCCTTGAATCTGGTACTCGTCGAGCGCGCCCGCGAGCCGCTCGATGGCCTCGTTGCGGTCCGAGCCCCACGCGCACACCTTGGCCAGCAGCGAATCGTAGTAGCGCGGCACTTCGTAGCCCGCGAAAATGTGCGTGTCCACGCGAATGCCCGGCCCTCCCGGCGTATACAAATTCGTGATCACCCCCGGGCACGGCCGGAAGTTGAACTCCGGGTCCTCGGCGTAGACGCGCGCCTCGATCGCGTGGCCAATGCGATCGGGTCCATTGTAGCCCAGGTGTTCGCCGGACGCGATTCGAATTTGCTCCTTCACCAAGTCCAGCCGCGTGACCATTTCGGTAACGGGGTGCTCGACCTGGATCCGCGCGTTGAACTCGATGAAGTAGAAGCTGCCGTCTTCAGCCACGAGAAATTCCACCGTGCCCGCATTCGAATAGTTCACCGCCTTGGCCGCCCGCAGCGCCGCGCGCGTCAGGCGGTTCCGCAGCGAAGCGTTCACGCCGGGAGAGGGCGATTCCTCGATCAATTTCTGGTGCCGGCGCTGGATGCTGCATTCGCGTTCGCCCAGCGAGATAATCTTGCCGAAGTTGTCGCCCAGCACCTGGACTTCGATGTGTCGCGCGTTCTCGACGAACTTTTCGATGTACACGCCGCCATCGCCGAAGGCCGCCTCGGCCTCCGCTGTGGCCATTTTGAACGCGCTACTCAGCGTAACGTCGTTGTGCGCGATGCGCATCCCCTTGCCACCGCCGCCGGCGGCCGCCTTGATCAGCACAGGGAAACCAATCTTCTGCGCGATGCCCAACGCCTCCTTCGGATCCGCGACGCGCCCCTCGCTCCCCGGCACCGTCGGCACGCCCGCGCTCTTCACCGCCTCCCGGCAACGCGCCTTGTCTCCCGTGAGCGCGATCGCTTCCGGCGAGGGCCCGATGAACCCGATGTGGCAGTCCCTGCAGATGGTGGCGAACTTCGGGCTCTCGGAGAGAAATCCGTAGCCGGGATGGATCGCCTGCGCGTCGCTGATCTCCGCCGCGGCGATGATCCCGGGAATGTGCAGGTAGCTCTCGCTCGCGATCGCCGGGCCGATGCAGATGCTCTCATCGGCCAGGCCGACGTGCATCGAGGTCTGATCGGCCTTCGAATAGACCGCGATCGAGGTAATCCCCATCTCGCGGCACGCGCGGATGATGCGGATCGCTATCTCGCCGCGGTTCGCTATCAAGATGCGCCGGATCATGCGTGGCGACCGCCCCGCGCCCCGCGCAGGGCCCCTTCCTCAGTCACGCCGCACGGCAAACAGCGGCTGGCCAAATTCCACCGCTTGGGCATTCTCAACCAGAATCTTTTCAACGACGCCCGAAAACTTCGCGCCGACTTCATTCATCAGTTTCATCGCCTCGATGATGCAAATCGTTTGGTTCTCTTCGATCCGATCGCCGACTTTCACAAAGGCATCCGTGTCAGCAGAGGGCGCGCGGTAGAACGTGCCCACCATCGGAGAATCGATGGTCGGCAGGCCGCCGGTGATGTCCTCTTCGGCGGGCGCCGCCTTGGGCGCGGGCGCCGCGGCGACGGCGGGCGCCGACACCGGCACGCTCACGATCGGCGCCGCCACTCCGGCCTTGTGCAGGCGGATGCGGCGGCCATTTTCCTCGACCTCAAGCTCGCTCAAACCGGACTGTTCAAGAATCCGGATCAGGTCTTTCAGTTCACTAAAGTCCACCGGGGACCCTCCATTGGACTCCCCCCCCCCCCGCGCACATCATACGCGGAACGGACCGCCTTTTCAGCTTACACGCGTTCGAGGTATTGCCCCGTGCGCGTGTCCACGCGGACCACCGTACCCTCATTGACAAACAACGGCACCTGCACAATCGCGCCGGTTTCCAGCGTGGCAGGCTTCGTGCCACCCTGCGCGCGGTCGCCCTGTACCCCCGGCTCCGAATACGTAATCTTCAGCTCCACCGTATTCGGCAACTCGACCCGGATGACGCGGTCTTCGTGAAACAGTAGCCCCACTTCCAAGTTCTCCTTGAGGAAGACCTTGGTATCCCCGATCACTTCCGGCGTCACCGCGATTTGCTCGTAGGTCTCCCGGTGCATGAAGTGATAGAAGTCGCCGTCGCTATACATAAACGAATACGGCTCCTGGATCAGGCGGACTTCCTCGAAGCGCTCGCCGGAACGGTAGGTACGCTCCAAGACGCGCCCCGTCAGCACGTTACGGGTTTTCGTACGCACAAAGGCCCCGCCCTTGCCCGGTTTCACGTGCTGGAACTCGACCATCTCCATCAACGCGTTCTCGAGGAGCAGCACCATGCCGTTGCGAAAATCCGCTGTCGAAATTTGACTCATAGCACTCTTAGTTCCTTCGAAGTCTGCGTGAACACTTCACAACCCGTTTCCGTCACCAGCACGAGATCCTCGATGCGGACCCCACCCCGATCGGGCAGGTAAATCCCTGGTTCCACGGTCACCACCATGCCCGCTTCGAGCACAATATCCGAGCGCGTGTTGAGCCTGGGCTCTTCGTGGATCTCGATGCCGACACCGTGGCCGAGGCCATGCCCGAATCGCTCGACATGGCCCCCCGCGGCGATGATGCCGCGTGCCGCCGCGTCCACTTCGCGCCCGGTCACCCCCGGCCGGATCGCATCCAGCGCCGCCTGTTGCGCGCGGCGGGTCAAGGCGTAAATCTCCTCGAACCACGGGCCGGGGATGCTACTAAACACGAAGGTCCGGGTCAAGTCCGAACAGTACCCCTCGCGCCGGCATCCCATGTCGATCAGCACAATGTCGCCGCGCTGGAGCTGGCGCTCGCCGGGCACGCCGTGCGGCAGCGAGGAGTTCGCCCCGAAAAGCACGATCGTGTTGAAGGAAACACCCGACGCCCCGCGCCGCTTGAGTTCGTATTCAATCTCCGCAGCGATGTCCCGCTCCGTCACACCCTCGCCCAGCTCCGGCAACACATCCCGAAGCACGCCCTCCGCCAATTGCGAAGCGGCGCGAATCGCGTCCGATTCCGCCGTTTCCTTGCGCATCCGCAGCTCGCTCAGCATGGCGTCGCTCGGCGCCAGTTCGCCCCCAAAGGCCGCCGCGAGCCGGGAATGCTCCGCCACCGTGTGGCCATTGGGATCGAATGCGACTCGCTTCACCCCGAACTTCTTCAGCAGCTCCCCGCCGCGCTGCATCTGGTCCCCGGTGATCTGCGTGACCGTCAAACCTTTCACCTGACGCTGCGCCTGTTCCGTGTATCGCGAATCACACAGAAAATGCGCCTCGCCCGGAGTCACCACGATCAGCGACGACACGTGATCGAGGCTCGTCATGAACCCGCTCAGGTACTGGTTCCCCGGGGGATGCGCGCTGACATAGCCGTCGCAACCGGCCGCGGCGACGCGGGCGCGCAGGGCGTCGAGGCGGTGCTTCATTTGCGGCCGGCGAGCTTCCGCGCGGCGTGTAGCGCCAGCCGGTAACTCTCCGCGCCGAACCCGCTGATCTGCCCGACCGCCACCGGCGACACGAAGGAATGCCGGCGGAATTCCTCGCGCGCGTGGACGTTGGACAGGTGCACCTCGATCGTAGGCACGCTGACGCCAGCGATCGCGTCGCGCAAGGCGATACTCGTGTGCGTGTAGGCCCCCGGATTGATGATGATGACCTGGGCCCACTTCGCAGCACCCTGCACCGCATCCACTAGCGCGCCCTCGCTATTGGATTGCGTCGTCTTGAGCGCAATCCCCAGCGTCTTGGCCTCGGCCTCGAGCATCGCATCGATGTCGGCGAGCGTCTGCGATCCGTACACTTCGGGCTCGCGCGTGCCGAGCAAATTCAAGTTCGGACCGTGGATCACCATCACGTTCATGTCGCCGTCTCCGCGCGGTTCGCAAAGGCCAAAGCCTAGCCCATCGTGACACCTGTTTTCATCTGCGCCCGCCCAACGTGCCAGTTCATCATACCGGTCGAGCACCGCCGAGAATTTTTAATAGGGACAGCGGAGCTGTCCCTATTTACTCTGTCACGGTTTGGCCGGAGAAGCGTCGGTGCTCATGTAGGGGGAGAAAATAGCGCGGTATTGAGCGGCGGCCGATTCATACTCTCCTTTCTTGACCAACTCGTCCGCCTGGAGAATCTTTCCGTTCAATGATCGATCGACGTCGGAATGGTTAATCTGTCCCTGGCTTAACAAGTCATTCAACTGCGCAACAAGTCGGTCGCGATACCCGAATATCCCTGTCTCGAGCGCGGTGTGATACTGGATTTTTGCCTGATTGAACGCCTGAGTCGCGGCTTTGTAGTCCTTCGCTACGGAAAACCTGTCGCCCTGCGTCAAACTGTTCTTCGCATTCCGTTCGGCTGATTCCGCGGACAGGCTTTCGGCCGACGCCAGCCGCTGCCACCGCTCGGACTCGGTCCGGGCGTCGTCGGCAGCCTTTTTCATCCGCGTCTTCCATTCGTTTTCGGCCGCCGATGTCTCGTCTGCTTTGCGTTCTCGGGCGGCGTCCTCTTGGCGAAGTCCTTGTCGCTTCTCTAGCCAGTCGTGGAACGTTTTCGCCGACTGGGGCGTCATCGGCTCGAGAGGAACCCCTAAAACCGGGTGCATCCCGGGACGCCGAAACAGCTCGTAGTCGCCCGTATCAGCCCGGTGAAACCAAACCAAGGGCTTCCCTGCCGGATCGAACAGCGCCATTTGATCGGTGATTTCATCCAACCGAATCGGCGGCGTCGACGACCAATTCCCGCTCGCCGCGCGCTCGGAGTCCGCTTTCTCTTTCCTGAGTCTTTGGTCCGTCTCCAGCCAAACGCGGAACACCTTGGCTATTGCCGGCGTCATCGGCTCAAGGGGAATCCCTAAGCTTGGATGGACACCCGGACGTCGAAAGAGCTCATAGTTGCCCGCGCTCGATAGATAGTACCAAACTAGCGGTTTGCCCTCGGGGTCGAAGAGTGCGGTGTGTTCCGTAATCTCGTCCAGTGGGGCATAAGCGCGCATTATGTCCTCGATCTCCTCGGACGTGTCCGCTCTCTCCAGCGGTATGCCGGTCCGGTGATATCCCCGGCGGTCGTACAGTTCATACTGGCCGGGTTCATTTCGGTAGTACCATATCTTGTACTCGCCTGTCCTGACGTCGACAAATTCGATATTTTCGGCCTTATCCACTTTAATCGTTCTTGGTGAGTCAAAAAAGATAGGAATTACCTCGTCGCTTTGTTGCAGCATCCGGCCCAGGGAGCGGGCCGATCCGGGAAAGAGGAACGAGAAAATTGCGACGCCGAGAATCGCGACTAGCTGAACCGTTATCAGCCGCTTTCCAATGCGGAGAGGCAAGACCACCCATCCTGCGTACGATCCCACCCCTACGGCGATAAGTACCGCGAAGACACGAAGAGCACCGAGCGGATTCTCCGCAATAGGTGTCACCGCCCAGAAAATCCCACCCATGAGTCCAATGAAGAAGAGCGCTGCGATAATCTTGGTGGGTTGGACGAATGCGCTCAAAAAGACTTGAGGAAATCTATCGCGCGCTGCCGTAGCTGCGAAGAGAAAAGGGTACGCTAGGAATAAGAAAATGCACGCTTCGGACGCAATCAGAACAGATATCAGACTGTAAACGCCGCTCTCTTTCACTCCCAGGGAGAGCAAGACGACGATGAGAATAATTTCGACCACTACCGCCGTGCCCAATACTACTCCTGCTCGCATCAACAAGCGTAAGTACGACCAAACTTGGTCCAGAGTGACCTCTCCGGCGTTCCAGAGCAGACCCGCACTGGATATTAGAAAATCACGTAGCGATGCGAACATCTAGGAGCTCCCCTGTTGGTTTCGGCGTTTACTCTTCTTTCTTAGACGCTCCCTCATCTCCTCGATCTTCGACGTCGCCGCGTCGAGGGTCTCACTTCGCTCGCCCAATTTCTTGGCGAGCGATCGAGCGGCGCGTGAGATCGCGTTATTGCCCGGAACCATCGATGTTTGCTCAAGATGCTGAATCGCTTCCTCCGGCAAAGTCGCCCGGCCGGCACGGAGTTCGGCGCGCTGCTCGGGAGTCGCCTTGGAGAACCACCGCAAGAGCTCCAGAAGTTCGCCATCGTCCATTTCGACAAGAATTTCCCGTGCCGCAGCCTGAGACGGCTCGCTTGGCAAAGGGGCCGTGTTCAGCGTCTCTCTGCAATCGCGGATGAGTCTTCGAGCCGCAGCCTGAGACGCTTCGCTTGGTAGGGGAGCCGTGTTCATCGTCTCCCCGTAATCACGGACAAGTCTCCGGCCAATTTCGGGCGTCGCGTCGAGCACGAACTCACGAAATACCGATTGAAGATTGGTCCGGCTGGGAAGCAAAGGCTCGATGTAGGCCATGAGGGCGTATAGTCCCGCCTCTATACCGTATCGGGTACGCTTGTCGAGATTTGTCAGGGGGCGCAGGGCGTCAACTGTGAAAAGTCGATCATAGTGCTGTTCCATCCAACGCCGGAAATAGGTGCCAGAGAACGTACTAAGCCATCGGACCGTGCGATCACTTATCATCGCCGCCTCCAAAGTTAGACGCGACCCGCCACACCCTGCGTTCGAATTTGGTCTCAACTCTCACCGTACGCTGGCATCCGTCGAATCGATCCAGCTTAGCCGCAGTTATTCGACTCCTTGACCCAAATCGGCGTTGCGAACGCGCTCCCTGGCATGAAACAGACACCGCGTACGAGTCCCTAATTATAGAGGGTTGAACCAAACAACGGCCAGCAGAGCAGCTTTGTGATAGCACGAATCGGTTCGCGATTCAAGGGGTCAGGCTTAAGTCCCGAACGAAACAGAGTATTTGCGTATCCTGAAACTGAAGCATAGGTGCCAGGTTGCGCGAGACCCATGAAATACGGCGCGAAGTCTCAAGCTGAGGTGTTGGCGGAGCCCGCGTTCACGTAGGACTAGGAGAAGAAGCCAAGACGAACGGCGGCATCGATAAAAATGCTTGCATATCCGGTCGCTCAGTGATAGGGTTCAATGCTCTCTGGCAAATGTAGTGGATGCGGGCGTTGCCACGTTGCTTTCTAATAAGGACACCAGAGTCGCGACTACCGATCGCCTTCAAAAGGAGTCACACGATGACCAGGACGTTCGGATTATGGTTCAGAGGAGGCATGCGATTGACCGCGTTGGTCGCCGCCGCGATTTCGTGCGGTTGCGCTACGACATCGGCAACAAGTCAGAAGGGCGCCGGCAAGCCTCAGCAGGTAGTCACGACTACGGGCATCCAGAATCTGGCCCCCGATGAACAGAGTCCCGTTCAAACGACCGGGGTCAACCCCGGCGATATTGAACCGATGGCGCAAAAGATGGTCAGGAGCATCCTAAGCAGTACAGCCGTGACCACGGTGGCGGTGTCCAGTCCCAATGGACCAGTGCGGTTCAAGGGCGTGCCACGCATCGCATTGCGTCCGATCAAAAACACTACCAGTGAGCGTTTTGATCCGGAGCTAATTACGGCGCGCGTGCGCAACGAACTCATACGAAATGCGAATGGCCAGCTTGAGTTCATCTATCGTGAACTAGACGCAAATGTTGCCGGAATCGACGAAGCGATCAAAGCTGAACAACGGCTGCGGGACTCTGGCGAGGTCGACACCGGCTCCGGCCTGCCTCAGAAAACGGCAGATTTTTTCCTCATGGGCGAGATCAGGGAGATGGTCGCGGTGACCGCTGGAGGCCGCGACCGCCTCATGCAGTTCAGTTTCTATCTGGTCAATACCAACACTTCTGCGATGGTATGGGGTGATGACTATCAAATCCGCCGCGCGTCCGTTCTGAGTACGAGCTACCGCGGCGTGGACAAGTGAGGCCGAATATGACGGACCGTATACAGGTTGAAGTATCAGCGGTCAACGCGATGATCACGTCCGCAATTCATTCTCTCAAGCAGTGCTCTGTGGGCTTGATTGCTGGCGTGATTCTTTGCGGTTTGCTTCTCTCCTGCGCGTCAACACCTTCTCCGCCGGTCGCAGCGCCCGCGCTGCCTTCCTCGATTACGTACGTGGCGACTGACCCTACGCTCGCCCGCATCCTCCACACCGAACTGATCGTCGCCCACAACGACCTCTCGTTGGCGGGCACGAAGCTGAAGCTCGAGGTCCATCTGGAAAATCGCTCGAACACGGCGATGGATCTATACGCCCAAACTTTTTTCCAAGATGCTTCCGGAAGGCGGCTAGACGATCAAACGCCCCGGACTCTGGTAAGAGTTCCTCTTCACGGCACCGCGATTTACAACGCCGTGTCGCTCTCCGATGCCGCGGAGAGGGCCGAAGTCCACTTGTCCTATCTGCGGACCGAGCAAGTACGCGGAGCGCCCAACTGAGTTGGGCACGGAAGACTGGAAGATGTGCGATCAGGTTGACGGCGCAAGCGACGAATAGGATCGAACACCAATGACTCGTACCGGTGAATCGTATTGCCGCAAATCGCTCTCGGTCGTCGTGGCGATTAGTCTGGTGTTTCCGACGGCCGCTCGCGGGGCCCCCGACTCCGCCGATTCGCCGGCGATGACCTCGGCGTTGGACCGCTTGACGGCGATCGCCGCGGATGAAGCGCAGCGTCCAAACCTTGTAGACGAACAGCTTTCGGTGATTTCGGGCGCGATCGAGGCAGGGGAATTTGACGTGGCCCGGGATCTGCTCGTCGACGTCACGCAGTATTTTGAGACGCTGTTTTCTGCGGAAGGCTTTCAAAAGGCGGACCGAAAGGCACTGCGCTCGGTGGTCGGGAAAGGTGAATCGGAGAAATACTTCATCGGCGATCCCTACGAACAGCTCTTCGCGTTCCTTTACCTGGGAATGCTCGACATGCAGTACGGGGACTTGGACTTTGCGCGGGCGTCGTTCAAAGCGGCGGCGTATGCGGACAAGCAGTCATCGAACGAAGGCAAGGATGTCGATTGCTATATGGCATTCGCGTTGGAGGGGCTTGCGAACGCGTGGATGGGACGCGAGAACGATGCCGCCGCAGCATTCGAGCAGGCGCGCAGAGCATTCCGGTTTCGAGAAATCGCCGGCCAGGTCAGCAGGGCGTATACGACGGGCCATAATGAAATGATCTCCAGTCCCGCGCTCACGCCGGATAAATCGAATTCGCGAACACAGAAACGCTATAAGGTGCGGCGCGACAATCTTTTCCTGGTGGGATACGAACAGGCGGATCTGAGTGTGCTCCTGGATGAGTCACCCGCGTTGGCCGTTCAGAATTCATTCGCGTCGGCCCGAATGTCGATTACCAGTCCTCAAAAGAAATCGCCGCAAGAGAACTACATCGAATCGTTCTCTGAGAAGAAGGCTGAACGGCTCGATGCGGCGAAGGCAGTTCTGACTGAATTTGAAGAGAAGGTGCTTGCAAATCTATCGGCGACCGACGAGGAAGAGTCCAAACGCCGCCAGGCATCGTTCGATACGTTGCTCTCCCAATTGAGCGATCCAGGCGTAAATGTTGTCGTGGTCCATGCGAGAGGTCGTGGGCCGACCAAAGTCATGGGCGGGGAGTTGGGGGAAAAACTGGAGTTCGCGCCCCACCCCTATGATGGCACATCCAGAACTGTTCACGTCGCGTGGGCCGGGAACGGCAATCCTCTGGCATCGTTTGATCCTACGTTAATAGAATCCGTCGACTACCAAGCCACGACCCGCGGCGGGCGCGCTATCGACCAGATTCTGGCCAGGCGTGCTGTCAACACGAAACGGACGGTCACGGCGGGTAAGGCACTAAAGGGGCTCGGTATTCTTGCTGCCTTGATCGGTAGCGCGTCCGACAATGAGGGCGTGGCGGCGGCCGGCCTACTGGCGACGGCGGTCGGAGCCACGATCGAGCACGTCGCTCCTGTGGTCGCCAATACTAAAGTGGACACGCGGTGTTGGTCCGAATTACCTAAAGAATTCTTTGTTTCAACACACCGCCTGGAGCCCGGGGAATACGAGATGCGGCTGGCCGATGCGCCCGGGCCGCGATTCAGCACGACCTTCAAAGTGCCGGCGCAAGGGAAGATTTTTGTTTTGTTCTCGGCGGCCTCGGAGTCTACGGCACAGCCCATCCCCGAAGCTTCTCAAGTGCTTGTCGCATCTGCACAGCCTTCGGAAGCAATCTTGCCGACGAAAGGAGAAGTGACCGACGAAACGGTGTCGGCTGCCGTGCCCGCCGAGGCACTCGCTCCGAAACCAGTTGAATTGACGGCCGAAGATAAGGCCGTGCCCGTGGAACTGGCGGGCGTGCGCCCGGCACCCGACACCGATCAACCAGTTGCGATCGAAGTCGCAGCTACGAGAACATTCACAGCAAACGTCGAGCAAGGGAAGGTCGTGTCTAAGCCGACTTCGTTGGAAGTCCCGCTGGCGCTTGGAGCGGGGCTGAGTCAGCCGGCTGGCGAGAAGATCGGCAATGGCGCGGAAAGCTACTCATACGTAGAGGTGTCGTATCCCTTTTATATAGGAGCAAATTTTCCTATCGCTATTGCCATTGATGGTGGCGAGTCCGTTATTCTCCAGCCCGGCGAAAAGCGGCTGACGAAGTTGCCGACTGGTGAGCATACCGTAAGAATCGGCGATCCACTCCCAAAGCGCCGCCAGCGCCCAAACTGGGACGCCTACGATGTTCGCGTAGAAGCTGGGCGCTTCGAGTATTGGAATCTTCGCCTCGTACCGGCAGGCCCAAAGAGCGGCGCGGCACTTCAAGTCCAATTGAGTCGGTATGAAGACGTGATCAAGACGCTGGTGATTCCGGCGCGGTAGACAGAACTGTCGTCGCCGCGCAACCCGAAGTTGGCGATGGTAGGCAGCGTTTGTCGTCGTCAGGCATCACCGCTTAGCGCGCACGTCACGCCCGACCGGCACCCCCGGTCACTCTAATCTAGTGTAGTGATTCATGCTGTTGCCGTCTTATTCAGCGACGCGTTGGCTCGTCCGATTTTGGCGAGGATATCGTCGGATTTGGCGGCCCACGTAAAGGGCCGGATTTAATGGGGATTTAATGGGGACGATTTAATGGGGACAGCCATCTATTTATTCCTGCGTTGTCTGGTCTTGCTGGTTCGTTTTTTTGGGCGGCCGATGGGTAGGGGGCGCAGGCGCCGGCCGAGGGTGCGTTCGATTTTGCTGAGGAAGGAATCGGTGCCGAGCGGGCGTCCGGTCTGCGTGTTTAGGCGGAGGGCGGACCGCGTGTCTTTGTCTTCGGCGTGGGTGAGCATTTCCTTCCAGTTGAGGCCGGGGACGAGGGCGCTCCACGCCTTGACGTCGAGCAGTTGCGCGGGGTCGGGTGCGCCGGTGTGCGCGGCCGCGCTTGACCACCGGTAGGTCCAGGGCGTTCGCGTCAGTTTGGCGCGGACGGGGTTGCGCTCGATGTATCGCATCGCGTTCACCGTGTAGGCGTCGTCCATCGGGCACGAATGAAATCGGCCTTGCCAGAGGTGTCCGGTGCGCCCGTGCAACTGGTTGATGCGTTGGGTGTAGATGAAATGCGTTCGCCCTATGGCGAGGTTGAGCGAGTCCTGCCGCGCCGGCACCGCGATGAGGTGGATGTGGTTTGTCATCAGGCAGTAGCCCAAGACCTGCACGCCGTGTTTTTGGCACTGCTCGCGCAACAGGCTTAGATAAGTCACGCGATCTTCGCCTACGAAGAACATGTCCTGGCGATTGTTGCCGCGCTGGGTGATGTGGTGCGGCAGGCCGGGGATGACGACACGGGCTTGTCTGGGCATGGGTTGAGCCTATCCGAACGGAAGGGACGAGTCAATAAATAGGTGGCTGTCCCTAGTTAGAGAGATCATTATAGCGGTCGAGCACCGCGGCGCGCTCGAGCATTGCGAGACCCTCGGTCATCAGCCGTTGGCCCTCGTCCACCCCGCCCGCCTTCAGCATCACCTTACCTAGCGTGTATTGCGCCTCCCCGTATTGTGCGGCGACAACGCCCTTGCGCGGATACAGTTCGTACGCCGACTTGTAGTACTCCAAACCCGCGCGGTAATACTCGACCCGCTCGGCACCCGGCTCGATACTCGCCCGAATCCACAGCGCCTTGGCATAGTCCGCCTGCCACCATGACACATGCGGGCTCCGGTCCACTGACTTGCGCGCCCAACCCTCGGCAGCGATCGCGTATCGCCGTTTGGCAGCGGGCTCCGTCGCATACTTGAACAGCAGGTTGTACCACGAGAAAAGATGCGCGGAGATGACTGGGTCGTGAGGGTAGGACTCGTCCCAGTGACGAAGAATGTCCGCGCGCCGTTCGCAGCCGCGCGCGGCAATTTCCCGCGCGCGCGGCAAATCAGCGACCCGGAAGAAGAACAATGTGTTCGTGGGCGGCGATTCGCCGGGTTTCAATGGCCGCAGCGTGCCCGGCCGCTCTCGGATCGGCACGCGGAACTCACCAACCGCGCTGAGTTCGGCCAAATCGGGAACGATGCTCTGCGCATCGGACAAGTGGATGAAGCGCGGCGGCGGAGCTTCTCCGGGCTTGGCGGGCATTTCGTCGCTCAGCACCTTCCACAACTCAACGGCCGATCGCAATCGGCCGTCCATCGGTTTGCGATCGCCGACGTAGTACAGCCGGGCGAGGCCTTTGCCGTCGGTCAGTCCCAGCTCGAAAAAATAGTGACGCAACACGGAGGACATGCACGCGACGACCACGACGCCGAGCCCGGCCGCCCCCACGCGCCGCCAGAGATTCTGGCGCGCGGCCTCCGGCGCGGGTCGGGGCGCATCCAACTCGCCCACGGCGAAAAACAGCCCCGCAAAGAGGAATACCAGCATGGAAAGCGACGGGTTCTGAAAGTCGAAATCCACCAGCGTGTGGACGGCGAAGGCGAGCGTCCCCGCATAGATCGCCGCCAGCCACCGCCGCGTCCACGGGTCCCGCTCCTGCACGATCCGCCGCGCGCCCCACACGCCGAAATACACCCAGAACGCCAGGAACAGCGATCCGCCGAAGATTCCCGTTTCGCAATAATAATTCAGAAAGTCGTTGTGCGCCGTCTCTACGTCGCCCGCGCCGAGGAACTGGTACTTTGGATACGCGGTCTTGAAGTTCCCCAGACCCACGCCGATCCACAGATTGTCCGCGAACATCTTCATGCCGACCTGCCAATAGGTCGTCCGCAGCCGAAGCGAGGTCATATCCGCGAGGTCCCCGATCTCGCGCGCGGATCCTTCGATATTCCAGGTTTGCATTTCCTTGGTGACCGCAAGATGCCGATTCTGCTCGTAGTGAATTCCCGTGGGCAGCGGGTCGGGGATTTCGAAGTTCTCGCCGCTCTGTGCGCCGCCTTCATCGGCCGACAACAGCACACCGGCAATCATCAGAATCGCGGCGGCCGTACGCGTGAAACGGGCCGCCCAGGGGATCCGCTGCGCATTGGCAAGCAAGGCGGCGAATGCTCCCGCCGCCATGAGCGACACCGCGGCGCCGCGCGAGTACGAAAGCCAAAGCGAAATCGCGGATGCCGTGAGCGCAAGCGGCACGGCAACCCCCATGCATGCGCGCCCGAACGCGAGCGCGCCCCGCGTCCGCACGAGCCACGCGCTTCCACCGCCCATCGCCAGCGCCGCGGGGAGGAACGCCAGGAAAGGCAGATACGCGCCAGCGATCGGCGCCTGCTGATCTGGCCGCGCAAGCGCGATGAATTCATTGCCGAAATATAGAATGGAAAGCGTGGCCGCGCCAATGCCGATGCCCAGCCCTACGGCATGCCATCCGACCCCCTTCGATAGTCGCGTCGGCGGCTTTCCGAAGACTCCGCGCAACGCCTTCAACGCGCCGGGAAGCGCTGCAGCCAGCGCCGGAAGTCCAAGGACCAAAAACGCGCCCAAGGCATTCGGAAATAGAAAGGTGCCAAACGCGCGATTCGACTCGACTCGGCTCTTGATTTCCGGCGTCGGCACCATCACGCCGAAGTACTTCTCGAGCACCTGCGGATTGTCCCGAAGAATCTGCCGCATTCCCTTCAACATCACGTTGTAGTGGAAAATGGTCCACAGCGAATTCAATAGCCAGCTGATCACGATCGCAGCGAAGATGATTTCCACCGCGCGCCGCGATCGCAGTCCGTTCGAGGCCAATACGAAGACCAACAGGCAGATCGTCACCCGTTGCAGCCCTTGGCTGGCGGGATCGTAGGCGTACGCGCGGTAACCGGTCAGCCACGCGACCGCCACGAATGCGGCAAGAATTCCGATCGGGACTGCCGCCCGCAACACGACCGGCCGCATCATGCCTCGCGCGGCCCACGCCGCCGCAAGCGCGAGGACGATTGCGAAATAGTACGCGTTGAAGGCGGTAAACGTGAGCCCGTCGCGCCAGGGCCGCAGCAAAATGAGCAGGCCCAGCCCCAGCGCGACAGGCTCGTCCCGCAGCCCGCGCCAGAAGGAGGCTACCGCTCCCGCCGCGCCCTCAGCGGAGAGGGCGCTGGGGGACTTCGCCGCGGAGGGCGGCGCTGGACGGTTCTTCTTTCGCTTGCTCAATCCGCGGACGCTCCACAGTCTTGCCCGCTCGCATGAGCAGGATGATCAACAAAAAAATGCCGGCGGTCTGCGCAATGACCACGGCCGTTCCCATGGGGCCCACCTGGCCCAGCAGCGCGCCGCCAAGGCCCGTCACCCCGGCGACCAGGAAGATGAACTCCACGGCCTGCCGCGGCGTCATTCCGATTTCCACGAGCCGGTGCGAGAAGTGGCGTTTGTCGCCCTTCATGATCGACTCGCCCCGCCGCCACCGTATGTATATCACGCTCGCCGTGTCAAAGAGCGGCACGCACAAGGCCAACAGCGGCGCCGCCACGGCGATCCGCGTCGGGGTAGACTCGGTATAAAACGTCCCCAGCAGCGCCACGGTCGCCAGTATGTATCCACAAAACATCGCGCCCGCGTCGCCCATAAAAATTCGCGCCGGACTTAAATTGTGATACAGGAACCCCGCGACGGACCCGATAAACGCCATCAACAGCACCGATACGAAATATTCATGCTGGGGCAGCACGCAGAGGAAGAATGACATCGCGG
>JBCLBO010000031.1:0-32794 GCA_038916785.1 Candidatus Hydrogenedentales bacterium
AGGCGTCGCCTGCGGGAAGTTGGGTCCCGAGTGCGGAGAAGCCCCCCTTGCCCGTCGACGTGCCCGGCGAGAAATGGCCCGGCAGCGCCAGGTTTTCGTGATTGCCGACGTACACACTGGAGAGCGGAGGGCCGCCGGGCAGGGCGTTGTCGAGTGGCCGCATGGGGTTCGGCTCGAACCAGACGGAGGCGAGAAAGTTCTTGAACTCCTGCATCGAGATCGCATCAAGATTGGCGTCGCCGCCCTGGAGCCCCACGAAGGCACCGGCGAATTCCTCGATGCCGTCGCGGTCGCCGCGCCAGTGGTGCGGCTCCTTACCGATGATGTCCTGCAGCGTCTGCGTCGTCATCACGCCTTTTACGCTGCTGAAATTGCCGAACCCGGCTTCAGTGTCGATCCCCGCTTGGACAAAGAGAGTGTTGTGTGTGCCGAGGGGATTGGTGCCCGAGACGGTCACGAGCCCGTCGCCGATGCCGCGCACCGGCTTCTCGGTACCTTGCGGAGTGCCGCCAAGCGGGTTTCCGAGGTTCCAGCCGAGGCGATCGAAGCGCACGTCGACGTGGCAGGACGCGCAGGCGATCTGGCCTAGGCCGGAGTTCGCGTGCGTGTCATAGAGGTGCGGACGGCCGTCCTTGATGGAGATCGGCGTGGGGTCGAAGATGTTCACCGTTTGCACGGTCGATTCCGAGCCGGGCGTCGCCGTGTTGACGACGGTGATTTGCGAAGCGAACTTGCTCAGCACGTAAAGGCGATTCAGTGTGGCGTGGTGCGCGAGGCCGGTCGGGCCTTGCGGCACGTCGAAGGTGTCACCGGTTACAACCCGGTCCCCGGCACCTGCGCCCGTGGCGTCGATCGCGACGATGTTGTTCGAGCCCATGCCCGAGATGTACGCGACGGCGCCGCTGGGTGTGAACGCGATGCCGCGCGGATCGCCGATCGATTTGTTGCGTTCGGATTGCGGAACGCTTTCGTCCGAGTAGGCCAGACCCGGGCCGCCCTGGGCCAGGTCGAGGTGTTCTACGTTCAAATCCGTCAGGATGATTAGCGCCCCGGTGGTGCCGTTGACGATCGACACCATGACGCGCGTGAAGGTGCCGGTGATGTTCGGCTCGAAGCGGACCTCGTTGGTCGCGTCGGTGCCTACGGTGACGATGGAACCGTCGGCCGGGTTGCGGGCGATCGCCATGACGTTGTTCATCTGGCGCGTGACGTAGCCGAAACTGCCGAAGCTGCCGTCTTCGCTGAGCGCGTTGCCGCTTTCGACGACGCGGGCAACGTCGTTGTCCAACAGCGTCCAGCCGGTAAAGCGGCCGGAATTGGCGGCGTTTGGGCCGTCAATGAAGCTGGCCCAGTTGCGTCCGTTATCGTCGAGCCAGCCGCCCACGCCGTTGTTGCGCACGATGATGCTCGATCGCGGGACTGGTTGGGTCAGTTGACCCGGAGTGACAGCGACACCGTCCACGTTCCAGCCAGCGCCGCTGGCGGGGGCGGCATCGTGGAAGAATTCGCCTGCTGCGGGTGCGCCGCCGTACGGATTGCCAACACTGGTGGATGCCGTAGTCGGCGGGAATCCGGCGACGGCTAGGTTTACACTGAGGCCGTTGATGGCGGTGGTGCCGTTTCCAGACTCGAAGATCGCGGCCCACACGCTCGTGCCGTCCGTCGCGAGTGCGCGCGGCTCTTCGCCGTCGAGGCGGAGCGATTCGTGAAGCAGGGCGCGCGTGCTCGTGTCGTAAAGCTGCAAGATGTCAGTGCTCGTGCAGGAGACCACCGCGAGCGCGCCGCTGTTGATGAACACCACGTCCATCGGGCGGTCGCCGTTGGGCGAGCCTGCGAGCACGCTGCCGGTGTCGGCGAGGCGATAGGTGATGATGGTGTCGGTCACTTGCGCGATCGTGCGGTCGATAATCGAGATCGAGTCCGAGATGGCGTTGACGGCCCAGAGTTCATTGTTGGTGCGGAAGCGGACCGAGACGGGATCGACACCGACGGTCACAGAGGAGCTGAAGGTGAGCGCGCCGGTTGTCGGGTTGATCGAATAAATCTCGATCCGGCCGTCGGGTGTGTTGCACGCCGCGAGCCAGTTGCCGTCGGGGCTGATGTCGAGCGGATGGACGTGCGGCGTTTCGAAGTTGACGAACGCGGCGTTGTTGCCTGCGCCGGCCGCGCGGAGTTCCTCGCTCGGCGCGGGCCCGATGGGGAGTCCGCCGCTGCCGTGCGCCCACGCCACGGGAGTTGTGCCCATGACGGCCGCCACACACGCTGGAATCAGTAGTACCTTCGCCCAGACTGCCCTGTGTTGCATACGTTGATACCTCCGTAGAATTTAACTCGGGGCGGCCCGGGTCGAGTATAGCCCGAGTACCGCGGGATTCCACGTCAATTTTCTGCGCGCGAGGGGGGATTCCGCACCGTTTCGCGTGCGTCTCGCGATCTTAGTCACTTTATAACTATTCGTCGTTGGAGTCCGACGCGAACGTTGCCCGATTCGGCGGTGAGCCGCAGTGGCTTGTTGTAGGTACCGTTGTGTCCGCGTAGTCGCCCGCGCCGATATGCAGGACGCCGCGCCAGCCGTTGGCCGGCCCAGTTACACGACGAGATGGGGCACCAATCACCGCCGCGCCTCGCGGCGAATTTCGCAGTCCTGTACAGGATTCTCGCATCGCTCGATACTACGTAAGTCTCTGATGCACAGCCTACTCTAAATCCGTAGATTTGGCGAGTACAATTTCAGGACCCGCCGTGCGCTCCAGTTTTGCACGCCCTCGAGTGCAACAAGCCGGGCCTCTCTTATAGAGAGAGTTTCAGCGATCGAGGAGCATCCAATGCCCAGATGGTTCGACCTGTTGCGTGGAGCGGCGAAACCGGCCGCGACGCGCCCGGCGGCGCAGGCCAGCAGATTTCACACTGTGTCGCGCCCCGAGGAAATGTTCGGCAGCGAGTTCACGCTCGTGAACCGCTTGCAAGGGGACTTCATCGCCCTGCCGAGCAACACGCCGTTTTTCATGCTGGACGTGTTCCGGTTTTTCCGCGACACGATCCCGGACATCAGCGACGCGGTGTGGACCTGGAAGCGGCTGTGCCAGACGGGCTTCGACACGGTGGTCGTCGAGCCGTCGTCCGAGGTGGCGCGCACGCGGGCCGAGCGGCTTGTGGGCGAGCTGAATGGCCGGGTGAATTCCGGCGATCGCGGGATGGACGGGCTGCTGGATATTTTCTACACCTCGCTGTTTACCTTCGGCGCGGCGGCGCTGGAGATTGTGCTGACGCCGAGCCGCGAGTCCATTCACGACGTGGTGCCGGTGGACGTGTGGACGTTGCGCTTCCGGCGCGAGAACGGCCAGCTCCAGGCGTATCAGTTGCAGGCGGGCGAAGCGGTGAAGCTGCCGATGGAGCGCTTCATCTACTTCGGCATGGACCGCGACGGCACGAACCCCTACGGCCGCTCGATGCTGCGGAGCATTCCGTTTCTGGTGAAAATCCAGCAGCGGCTCATCGAGGACATGGCGAAAGCCACGCACAACGCCGGCTGGCCCAAGCTGCACGTGAGCTACAAGCCCGACGAGCGCCAGCGGGGCGAGTCGCCCGAGGCGTACAAGAAGCGGATCGACGGCACCTTCGACGAGCTGCGCGATACGCTGAGCGGGATCGACTCGGACCAGAACTTGGTGACCTACGACAACGTCGAGGTCAAGCTCGTGCAGGGCAGCTTGCAGTCGCAGATTTTTTACGAGAACCACAAGGCGATCGAGGAGCAGGTGATCACCGGCATGCACCTGATGCCAATCCTGCTCGGGCGCAACTACGGCACGACCGAGACCTACGGCACCGCGCAGTTCGAGATCATCAACCGTCACGTCGAGGCGGTGAACCGGCAGGTGAAGCGGATCCTGGAGCGGCTGTACAACTTCGAACTGGCGCTCATGTGGGGCCAGGCGCGCGCGAAGGTGAACATGCGCTCGAACCGCACGGTGGACGTCATGCGCGAGGCGACCGCGCGCGGCAAGGAAATCGAGAACGCGCTCAAGCTGCGCGAAGCGGGGCTGATCACGCAGGAGCAGGTCGCAGAAATGCTGGGGCTAACGTAGGGCGGGTCTTGACCCGCCACACTGCCTGTCCGCAGATGACGCAGATGGGCGCAGATGAAGGTCAAGGGCGAAATGAATAGACAGGATTTACATGATTGGTAGGATTTTTTATGTTTCGAATCTAGTAGGCACATTAGCAATGCCTTAGTCTGATCTCGCCCGGCAATTCTAAGTTTGCGTCGTTCTTGACCTGCCAATCCTTCAAATCGTGTGAATCCTGTCTATTCTCTTGACCTTAATCTGCGCCCATCTGCGTAATCTGCGGACAAATCCCTTTCCGGCAGTGCAACAAACTTCCCTATCTATATAGAGACATTGATCGTAATCTCGCGGAGGTAGCTGACGTGGAGTTGGAACCGTTCATATTTCGGCAAGAGGGGCGCGTGGTCGGCTTGCGGGCCGCCGTGCCGGCGGACGGCGTGGCGGAGGACGTGAACCGCTTTGCGCTGCGTCCGCTCGCGCGTGAGGAGTTCGCCGTGTTCACGCTGGACTTGTGCAATAACCTGATCGACCGTCACCACAGCCGTTTCCCGGAGGCGGAGCTGACGACTGTGAACCGCCTGGTGCCGGGGCGTCCGCTGATGGAGCGGCACGACCTGACGGGATCGCTGCCGCGCGGGACGTTTTTCCGCTCGCAGCTCCACCGCGAAGGCCCGACGCTCTCCGTCCGTCCGGACGTGTACGTGCTGCGGACGGCGGAGAACGCGGACTTCATCATGAACATCGAAGGCGGCGTGTACCGTGACACCTCGATTGGATTCGCGTTCCGCACGCCGGAGTGCTCGGTGTGCACGAAGGACCTGCGCACGTGCAGCCACGTGCCGGGGAAAAGTTACGGCGACCACGCGTGCCATTACATCCTGCGCGACGTGCTCGAGGTGATCGAGGGATCGGTCGTGCCGAGCGGATCGCAGGGCACGCGTTTCGTCGCGCAGCGCGGGCTGCCGCAGGCGGATGCGCTCGAGGCCGCGCGGCGCGCGTACCACCGTCCGATCGAGATGTGGTCGCGCGGTTTCTGGGCGGAGGAATAGCGCCGATGGGACGCTGGATTGCACATCGGTCGCTGGGCGAAATGGGCCCCGCGAGACCTATGGGATTTGTGGGAATCATGCGATGTATGGGTCCTATACATCCCATGACTCCCATTCTTCCCATCCTTTGGCCACCCAATACCCGCGGGGCTATCGCCCGATGACGCCATCGTGCGAGGAGTGCCCCCAACGCGAGGTGAACGAAGTGGAATTTCGATTGCTCGATACGAAGTTGCGCGACTTGAAAGAGCGCGTCGAGAAGCTGGAGACCGCGATGAGCCGCGGGCTGATGCTGCTCGTGGCGAACCTGGTGGGGATTGTGGTTAGCCTCGCGCAACAGGTGATACACAGATGAATCACTAACCGGCAATGCCTCTACCCCTTGTCATCCTGAGCGGAGCGAAGGATCTCTCCCTAGGCCGACGGGGAGATTCTTCGCTTTGCTCAGAATGACAAACTAAGGAGTACCAAAATGTTTTGGAAAGTCGCACAGCTAGAGCAGGCCCATACCGCCGCTGATTTCGTGCCCGCCGGGCGCTTTGTGCTTCAGCGGCACACCGACGCGCAGGGCGAGCACCTCGATCTGCGGATCGAGGCCGAAGGACATTTGCGCGGTTGGCGCATCGACGCCGCCGCGCTCGCCGCGGGCGCCTGGGCGACGCAGAAGGCGCCGCATCCGCTGCGGTGGCTGGATGACGATGGCGCGACGACGCGCCTCGATGCCGGGGAGTACAGTGTCGAAGTTCTTAAACCCGCCAATCGGGAGATTGGCGTTCCTGCGACGACCGCGCTTCTGCTGCGCGGCGCGGGCGGCTCGACGCGCGTCGTGATGACGCCCGCCCCCGAGCTGCCCGCGTCCGCGGCACGCAGCATCGCCGACGCGCTGCACGCGCTGAAGGCGGCGCCGGCCGATGCCGCGCGGCTGATCGCCGATGGCGTTGCGGCGCGCCAACGAGCGACCGAGCGGCTCTGCGGCCTCGCGCGCGAGCTCGATGGCGAGGCCTTCGAGGAGCGGCTGTGCCGCAGGACGCTCGCCGGGCTGGTGTTGGACGAAATCCATGCGCAACTGCGCGCGTACGAGGTCCGCTTCGACGCGAAGTATCCGCCGCTGCCGGTGTCGCGGCCGGAGAGCGAGTGCGAAGCGCCCCGCACGCGCGAGGCGATGGCGATCGCGCGGGAGTAGTTCGCGGCATCGAGCGCTACTTCGAAGGTCAAGGGCCGATTACGAGTACGAATCGAAGTGGCGGCGCGCGCCGGAGTCGAATAACCCTGTATGGGCCGGTGCAACAATGAGGACGCGGCCGGAAGGGTGAGCGTCCTCGCGAAGCAGTGCGCTCATCCAACGCGAAGAACGGCGCCGGCGGAGAGACGAGGATTCCGGCTCACTCTCCATCGGCCGGAGGCCGATGCTACGAACGGACGCGGTTCGCTACGCGGTTGAATCTGTGTTCATCTGTGGGCGAACTGCCCTTGACCTTCATCTGCGGACAAATTCCCTTCCGGCAGTGCAACAAACTCGCGCTATCTATTAGGGGCACTCGAAGCGAGCGCCCGAATCGAGACGAGCGAAACGGAGATTCAAACCATGGCATTTGGAGATGTGGGAGGCCCGGTGACGGAGCTGATCGTGACGTGCCGGACGCCGGCGTCGGGCACGATTGCGATCGCGAAGGGCGACGCGGTGCGTTTGTCGGGCGGGTATGAAGTGACGAACGCCACCGCGGCCGAGGATGTGATCTTCGGCCAGGCGATGGCCGCATCAGGCGAGAACAGCGCGGCGATTCCGGTGAAGGTGCGCGGCATTTCCGTGTTCCGCTACACGGGCGCCGCGCCGACCGTCAACGGCGTGCAGGGCGTGCTCGCGTCGGCGACCGACGGCAGCGTGAAGGCGCCGGCGGCGGGCAATGGCGTGGGCATCAACTTGCGCGTGGACACAACGGCAACCGAAGTCCACGTGCTGCTCTAACTTGCTTTCTTTTTGAGAAAAAGAAAGTAAGCAAAGAAAAACCGTTGTTTGGACTGGCGTCCGAATGCGGAAACGTAACGAGACCAAAGAGGAGAAGTTCTCATGGCAGTGTTGGATGGCAACGTCCGGGAGCGCGTGGCGTTTCTGGGCCAGGAACCGGGCCGCTTGCGCGAGTTTCGCGGGCAGCGGCTGTACGACGCGCTGAGCACGCTCGGGCTCACGCACGAGCAGTATTTCCGCGCGCTCGGCACCGGCATCGACGACTATTGTGCGCAGGAATTCGGCGTGGACCTGCGGCGCATCACGGTCGAGCGCTTTTTCCAGAGCGACCCGAACGCGAAGTGGCTGTTTCCCGACATGGTGCGCGACGCGGTGATCGCCGGGCTCAAGCGCAAGCCGGCCTACCCCGAGCTGATCATCCGCGACGAGAAGATCGCGGGGAACACGTATGACGTGCCCTACGTCACCGAAGACGCGGACGAGGAAGAGTTGCGCACGGTGTCTGAGGGCGCGGCGATTCCGGAGTCGCATATCGCGTACGGCGACCGGATCGTGAAGCTCGACAAAAAAGGCCGCGGCATCATCGCGAGCTACGAGGCGATCCGCCGCATGTCCGTGGATGCGCTGCGCGTGCATCTCTCGCGCATGGGCGAGCGGCTCGGCCGCAACCTCGATGCGCGCCTGGCGACCGTGCTGGTGAGCGGCGACGCTTCCGGCGCCGGCACGGCGGCCGTGGTCGTGAATACGACGGCGCAGAACGTGTGGGCCTACGCGGACATCGTGCGCGGGTTCGTGCGGCTGGCGCTGGATCACTACTTCACGCCGACCCACATGATCGCGAACGCGGCGTTGACGGAGACGATCCTCAACCTGGACGAGTTCCATGACGCGGCGCTGTTCGACTTCGCCAAGACGGGCAACCTGCCGACGCCGATGGGCGTGAAGCTCGTGCCGATGGTGGACCAGCCGGCGAACCGGCTGACCATTCTCGACTCGGGTTACGCGGTCGCGAAATTGACCGAGCAGGACCTGATGGTCGAGAGCGACAAGCTCATCAACCAGCAGTGGGACCGCACGTACATCACGGTGGTGACCGATTTCGCGGTCATCTACGACCGCGCGCGCATCGTCGTGCGCTCGGACTGGTAATCACATGCAACGCGGGCGGGCGTGGACAACCCAACCGCGTCATCGCGCAACCGGTAGGGGCGGGCCTCCGTGCCCGCCCTTACCGATACACAAGGAACCGTAGGGGAGGGTCGCGCTCCCGCGCGACCGAATTGCGTCGTGTGCGCGACGGTCGCGCGGGAGCGCGACCCTCCCAACTGCAAAGGATTTTTCTCATGGCCGGATTCACGACAGAAGCGCTCGTGCGCGAAAAATTTCAATTGATTGACACGACGCTTGTCCCGGTGTCGCTGATGAACCGGAACATCGACGATGCGCATCTGATTTTGCTGCGCTTTCTCGATCCGATATTCGATCTGCCGTCGCCCGCAGCGGCCGTCGTGCTCGGCGAGACGCTGCTCGCGGGCGCTTACCTGATGCGATCGCTGGCGCCGGGATCGGCGTTTGCCCGCCGCAAGGTGACGGTGGGCGGCCAAAGGGTCGAGCCCTCGGGCAAGGCCGAAGCGTTGCACGCCGAGGCCGATGCCGCGGAGGCCGAGGCCTGGCGCACGCTTGAGCCGTATCTGCGGATCATCCCGTCCGACAAGCTCGCGGCCGCGACCGACTCGCAATCGATTCTCGGGGAAGGCTGAACGATGGCCGTTACTCTGGGCAGCGTTACGTTTGACGAGGCGAACACGACCGTCCGCGAGAAGCTCGAGGAGGTCGGCGGACGCAACGAGCGGCGGATCACGCTGTCGGGACTCGTGCTGGGCGAGAACACGGTCGCGGCGATCGAGTCGCGGCTGGACGCGATTCTCGATGCGGCCTCGCTGGAGGACTACTCCGGCGTGCTGGGCCTGCGGCCGGGCCGGCGGCTTCTCGTGCGGCGCAACGCGTTTAAGCGCGAATTGCGGCCCGAGGAACTCATCGGTGCGTTCACGCTCGAGCTCGCCGCGCGCGATCCCGTCGAGGAGTCGGTCGCCGAGACGTTGCTGAACTGGACCATTGCGGCGTCCGGCGCGACCTTGAGCGTGACGCCACTGGGCACCACGGACGCGCGGCCGGTGATCACGCTCACCGCGAGTGGCACGCTGATCGACCCTAGATTGAGCGACGGTGTGCGGACCATGGCGTTCGTGGGGACGGTCGGCAGCGGGCAAGCGCTGATATTCGACGCGCCGCTCGGCCGCGTGACGCTGGCGGGCGCCGACGTGACGCCGTACACCACGGGCGAGTTTCCGCGCCTGGCGCCCGAGGGCACGACGCTGACATACACCGATGCGTCGGGCAGCTCGCACACGGCCGCAGCGACGGTGCGATTCCGGAGTAGGTGGTGGTGAGGCGGAATGACAAACGTTGGGGTGCCCTACTTTGCAGTGCAACAAAAACGGGTCCATACATAAGCGCTGATCGCGTTAAATTCGCGGAGAATTTTTTTGAACTACCGAATTGACATCATCGACACGTGGCACCGGCGAATCGCTACATTCGACGAGGTGCCGCTGCTGCGCGCGACGCGCTCCGCGCCGGACCGGCCAGACGTGATCGACGGGGTTCTGCCCGGGCCGATCGCGGACCTCGGGCCAGGCTATTTGGTCCGCGTGTACGTGGACGGCGTTCTATTCGCCGAGGCGCCGATCGTCCGGGTCGCGCCGCAGTGGAGCGACACGCGCAAGCTGGTGCTCGATCGCTTTGTCTATTACCACGAAGTGATCGAGTTTGAGGCCGCGACCGAGACGCTCGGCGGGAACACAAAAGTTTCGCGCGCGTTCATCAACCGGCCCATCCACGAGATTGTCCGCGCGGCCATAAATACCGCGCTGGGCCCCGTGCATTACACCGTCGCCCACGCGGCATACCCCGACGGCGCGCAGCGCGAGAGCGCGAAGTTTGACGCGCGCCGCACGGCCGCAAACGAGCTGGAGGTCGGCGGGATCACGGCGGGGCAATGGGTCGCGGCGGCGCGGATTAACGCCACCGGCGCCTACGCCAAGGACGGGGACACGATCGCCGGGCTCGTGGTGGACGGCATCGTCTGGCCCGATCTGCGGTTGATGATGATCGACACCGAGGAGACCACGCGCAACAGCCACGCCTTCGGCCTCCACGGCGAGGTGGCCGCGTGGACGGACCCGCAATACGCGGCCAGCGGATACAAGCTTAAGGCGGACGCGTCGAAGGCGTTCCTGCAAAGTCTGATCGGTTCGCGGGGAATCGACTATATCGAGCTCAATCCGCACCGGAACGCCTCCGGCGCCTTCGACGACCGTATCGACGTCTTCGGCCGATACCTCGGCTTCGTGTACGGCGATGGGCAGTGTTTCAACGCGGCAATGGTCGAGGCCGGAAACGCCGACGTGTACTTGTACAAGGACGGCAAGTATCACGTACCGGAGATGGAGCTGAAGGACTATTTTTCCTACACCGGTCAGTATGCGGACAGCATCGAGGATGCGCCAGCGGTGCTGGCCGATTTCGACGTGTCCGCCCGCCTCTATGAGGTGCTCACGGCCCTGGCCTACGCGGCCGAGGGTTACGTCTGGGGCCTCGGCGTGGACGGGGCCGTGTCGCTTCGCCGGCCGCTTCGGCCCGACCGGGTCGAGTTTTTCAGCCGGCTCGACCACGCCGTGACGCTCGAATCCGACGCGCGATCGCTGGCGAATGCAATCGTGATAGAGGGCAATCCGCGGCCGCCCGTGGTCGACAAGCTGTACACCAACGGCGCGAGCATCGACGAGTTTGGTTTCCGGATCGCGTTCCTCGAGTACTTTTCGATCAGCACGCTGGAAGACGCCGACAAACTCGCCGCGGGCCTGCTCGAAGACACGGCCTATCCAGAGCGCGGAGGCGAGATTGTGTATCTGCGCGGCGCTTCGGGGCCGCGCGTGGGGCAGATCGTGGAGCTGCGCGGCGACGACGTGCGCCGGCTCGACCGCGAAGTGGCCGGCGAGTGGGCCGGACGGTTTGCCGGGCGCAACGTCGGGCGGATCGCCTCCGTCACGCATGAGTTTCGCGGGCGCGTCGCGGCCACGACGGCGCGCCTGACCTCGCCGCTGCGATCGGTCTCCGATCCGCTGGCGTTCATTGTGCGCAGCCAACCGGCCGCGTCCTCGTTTTTCCAGTTCCGGCTCGACGACTCCGGCGTCGGCGTCGATCTGGGCTATAACCTCGACTGATACAGGGAGATTTTCATGGCCATCAAGGGACTTTCATACAGCAAGACGAATTGGAGTTTCGAGGAACGGCCCGTCGCCTCGTCCAAGCTCAATTTATGGGACGATCGAATCGAGGGCGCGATCGAGCTGCTCTCGTTTCTGCTCTTGCAACAATGGGGCGGCCAGAGCGGCGTGCTGTGCAGGTCCCCGGCGGATGACCTCGCCGTGAAGGCGACCAGTCCCGTGTCGCTGATCGTCGAGGTCCGGGCGGGATACGCGTTCATCAACAACTACGCGTATCGGCTGAGCGCGACGACGCAATCGGCGACGATCGCGGCGCCGGTAACCAACCCGAGGCGTGACCTCGTGCAGGCGCGCCTGGCGACCTGGGACGTGAGCGTCAAGACCGGCACGCCGGCGGCTTCGCCCAGTCTGCCGGCCGCCGACACCGACTGCATCGCGCTGGCGGAGATTTACTGCAAGCCGGGCATGACCAGTATCAAAGACACCAACGACGGAACGAACGGATACATTATCGATGCCCGAAAATTTCTCTAGCCGCCGCAACGACGTCCGCCTGCTGACGAATGTTGATGGCGAAGACGCGGCGCACTTCCGGCTGCGCGAGTTCGCCGATGGCGACGGGCTCGCGATGGTGCATCCCGAGACCTTGCTCGCGCTCGAGCGCGTGCGCCGCGATCTGATAGCGATGGCCGGCGAGGACGTGTGGGTGATCATCAAGGACGCCGTGCGCACCGAGGCCGGCCTCGCGCGGCTCGCCGCGCGGCTGGGCTGGGCGGACGAAGGCGGCGCGGTCTCGCGCGATTCGATGCACCTCGCCAAGTATGGCGGGATCGCGGCCGATCTCGTGGCGGTCGTCGCCTCGAGCCGTCACCGTGTCCCGCAGTCAACGCTCGCCGAGGTCTGCCGCCGCCATTTCGACTACGTGAAGGACGACTACGCCGACGGCCACGTCCACGCCGACCTCCGCGGACACCTGTAACGGGGAGCGCGACCCTCCCGGCTCCGAAACTCAGTTCACTTCCTCAAGCGCATTGTCATACGGCGTCACTTGCCCGGCGTGGTCGAGGACATCGTGAATGATCTTGAGGTGGTGCGCGGTATGCACCGCCATGAAGCGCGCCCACTGCACGCAGGTGAAGTGTCCGAGCGCGAAGTGCTGAAACGTCGCGGGTGTTTGTTTCATTTGCCCGCGCTTCGCGCCGAGCGCGTCCCAGCGGTCCTTCGCGGATTGAAGCAGCGCGCGCGTCTCGGCCGCCGCCAGCGTCGCCGGCGGATGCAGAAACTCCGGGGCCTGCCCCCGCCCGCGCGGGATGCTGCCCGCTTCCAGCATCGGCATGGCGAAGGGCTGCGTCGGCCCGAGGCCCGCGCCCTGCTCCGGATTCGCCAGCATGCCCTCGATCGCCTGCGCAATGAGGTTCAGCGCGATGCCGACGTGGTTGACCTGCCGCGCCACGCCCCAGCCGGAGACTGACTCCGCGCTCGCGGCATACGCCGCCGAGTCGCCGCACAATGCGAACAGTCCCGCCCACTGCCGGCCCACAGTCGCCAGGTTCTTGTCCAAGTCCCACACGTCCGTCGTCGCGGTCGTCATGCTTCGTCGCTCCCGGTTCCGGCTCGGCGCGCGGAGCCGCCTCAATTAAACTCCCGGCGGGGCGGACAGTTCCAGCGCGTAGTGTCGGCCCGCACGCCGCGTGATATCGTAGGCGTAGGGGAAACGCGGGGCGGCCGGTGGGCACTTATCTTTTGATCGCAATTTGTATTACGGTCGGGCTAGTTGGGTCGGCGGGATCCACCAGCCTGACGCGCGAAGAGCGTCTCGCGATTAGGACGCCCCTGGTTCTGGCCGCTATCTCGTCGCTTGCGGTGGCGATCGCTTCGATTTCATTGCCGATTGCGGCCGTTGTTGTCCTGGCGATTGGCGCGATTGCGGCCATCGCCGGATTCGCCGTGGAGCGGCGTTTAGCGCGCAGCCCTCGCGCGCCGCGCGTAGAGATGAGTCGGATCGAGTGGGCGAGTCTGGCAGCCTTGATCGCGGTGAACGCGATCGCGTTGCTCACGTCGTATGCGCCACCGACCCAATGGGACGCCACCACGGCCCATCTTGCCGTGCCTGCGTCGTATGCGCGCGCGGGGCGAATTCAGCTGTTGGATGGAAACGTGTATTCGGCGTACCCACAATTGTTCCATACGCTCTTGGCCGCGCTGCACTCACTGGGTGGCGCACGCGATCTTCCGGTGTTCATGTGGTTTATGTGCACGTTCGCGTGTCTTGCGGTCTATGCGCTTGCGTTCAGACTTGCTGGACGGACCGCGGGTCTGATCGCCGCGGCGATGTTTTCGACTGCGCCGATCTACATTGCGCAGGCGGGGACCGTGTCGATTGACGTGCCATTTACCGGGTTCATCGCTTCGGCACTGTTGGCGCTGGTGATCTGGGACGAGTCGAGAAACGCGCGTTATCTCGCGATGGCTGGTGTGATTGCCGGTGCAGCCTGCGGGATTCGTCACACAGGCTATCTCGCTGCGTTTCTCATGTTCGCATGGGTGGTGACGCAATCTCGTGGACGCCGCACAGGGTCCGCCGCGATTTTCGGCGGCGCGGCGGTGCTCGCAAGCGCGCCGTGGTGGCTGCGAAGTTGGATTCTCGTCGGCAACCCCGTGTATCCGCTGCTCACCTCCGTCTTTGGCGATGGCGGGATGCCCGATGTGCAGGTGACCGCGCCGCTCCAGCACGGGACCGCGCGGAGCGCCGGGGTTGTGGACTTGCTCACTTTTCCCTGGCGGATAGCGATGCACCCGGACGCCTTCGATGGGTGGCAGGCCTCGCCCGGCGGCTTGGTGCTGGCGCTGGGTGTGGTGGGGGTGCTCTGGGGAGGGCGGCGCGCGCGGTGGCTGGGCGGCTTCAGTCTGGCCGGAATCGTGACTATATATTATGTGCAGCGCTTTGCCCGGTATCTGTTTCCTTTTTTCATGCCCCTTCACGTCACGGGGGCGCTGGCTGCGGTCCGCCCCGGGCCGCTCCGCCGCCCCATCGCGGCGCTGCTCATCTTCTCCTATATATATGGTCTGGGGCTGGCCGTCGGGACCACCTATTTCAAGTGGCCGGTCGTGTTCGGGCTGGAATCGCGGGAGGAGTATCTGACTCAGCGGGTCGAGCGTTACCCCGCGTTCCAGTGGATCAACGAGCACATCCCCGAAGATGCGACCGTCCTCACGCTCGATCCGCGGAGCTACTACATCCAGCGGAAATCGTTTCAGAACCTTGCGGCGATCGCGCAATTGAGCGGCAAATCGATCGAAGCGCAGTTGGAATGGATGGCGGCCTGCGGAATCCGGTACATTCTTGTTCCGGACGCATACGTGGCGTCGTCGCCGATTTTTCGCGAGTGGGGGATTGCGCCGCTGATTGAGGGTTGGCGGGGCGACGCGCGGTTCCGGGCGGTGTACAGCGAGGACCTGCCGGGCACGCGGGGCGGGGAAACCGAACACGTCACGATTCTGGAAGTCGCCGGGGGAGACGGCAGTGGCGCTGCGTGAAGTAATCGCGCGCAATACGGTCTACAACGCGCTCGGGCGCGTGTGGGAGGCCGTCGCCGGGCTTTTCCTCGTCGCGTACATCGTCGCGCGCGTCGGCATCGAACAATACGGCCTGTGGGCCATCGTCGCCGCGTTCACCGGCTACGCCTCGCTCTTCGATCTCGGAATTGGCAGCGCGTACTCGCGATTTGTCGCGGAACACGCGGCGCGCGGAGAACGCGAACGCGTGTCGGCCGTGATCAGCACGGGGCTTGTGTACCAATTCGTTTTCGCGATCGCGTTTATCGCCGTGGCCTGGGCCGGCGTGGATGCGTTTGTCTGGTCGCTGCGCGCGTGGGACGGCGCCGGCGCGCTGGGTTCGCCGGAGGTGACCACCGAATTGCGCGATCTCTTGCGTTGGAGCTTCGTCCTCTTCGGCGCGACAGGATGCCTCGCGCCGTTCGCGGCGGTGCCCACCGGGATGCAGCGCATGGGCGTGAGCAACGTGCTGGGCGCGGCGATGTCCGTCGTGAAAATTGGCGCAACGGTATTTTTTCTGGAAGCGGGCCACGGGTTGCGCGGGCTGGTCTACGCCAACGCGATCGTGACGGGGGCCTTCGGCGTGGCGACCGTGATGGTGGCCTTCGCGCTTTGCCCCTGGCTGCGCGTCGCGCCGTGGCGCGCGTCACGTAGCGTATTCCTGCGGCTATTCGGTTTCGGATGGCGCACGCAAGTGTCCCGGCTGGCGAACCTGATCACCTTCGAGACGGACGTGCTCATCATCACCTTCGTGCTCCGCGATCTGCAGCTTGCCGGGCTCTACAAGATTGGGCTCGAGCTCGCAAACAAAATGCGGCAGGCGCCGGTGGTGATGATGAGCGCGCTCATCCCGGCCGCAGCGCAGCTCGACGCGCAGCAGGACGGCGAGCGGCTCGTGCGGATGTACGTGCGCGGCACGAAGTACGTCGCCGCCGCCGCCATTCCGCTCTCGGCCTTCGTCGCCGGGGGCGCGGGGCTGCTGATGACCGCGTGGCAGGGCGGCGCGGCAGAAATGGGCGTGGCCGTGGGCGTCTTGCGCGTGATCGCCGCGGGCTACTTGGCGAATATCCTGCCCGGGCCAGGTGTCGCCGTGTCTCTGGGTATGGGCCGCGCGGAGTTACAAATGTACTCCGGGCTCGTGTCGATGGTGAGCAACATCGCGCTGACGATCGGGCTCGTGTTTGCCTTCGGGTTTTGGGGCGTGCCCGCGGGGACCGTGCTTTCAATGGCGCTCTCCTGGGCGTGGTTCGCGCGCTCGATGCGCGGCGCGATCGGCGTAGGAGTGGCGGAGCTCTGGCGCGAGGCGCTGCGCGGCCCCGCGGTCGCGGCGCTGGCGCCGTTGATCCTGATTGCGGTGTGCGACACGCTCTCCTCGGGTATCGGGTCCCGCGCGGCGGCCGCGGGCATCCTCGTGGCGGTAGTGCCGATATTCGCCGGCCTCTACCTTGCGCTGCTGCGCTTGCAATCGAATTTCGATGCGGCCGACCTGGATTTTCTGGGCAATGTCCTGAAATTGCGGCGAGTGCCGGGATTCTCGGCGTGGGCACGCCCCTTGCGGCAATCGTGAAATGAGTCGGGCGCTCACCATCGTAGTGCCGACGTACAACCGGACTGATTTGCTGGCCGAGTGTCTGCGATCGCTGGACGCACAGACGTACCGCGACTTCCGCATGGTGGTCGTAGACGATGCGTCGCCGCAGGACGTCGAAGCGTATGCGCGCCGCGCCTTTCCGGGTGCGGAGGTCATTCGCCGGACGCAGAACGGCGGCTTCGCGCGCGCGGCGAACGAGGGCGTCCGTGCGGCCGATTCGGCGCACGTAATGCTGCTGAATGACGACATGACGCTGGAGGCGGACTGCATCGAGCGATTGATGAACGGACTGCGCGAGAGCGGCGCGGCGATGGCGTGTCCACTCGTGCTCTTCCGCGATCAGCCGGACACGATTTACTCGGCCGGCGATCGCATCACGCGCGGCGGCCGTCCGGAGAGCGTCGGGTTCCGTCAAAAGCGGGAGGGCTTCGCCTTCGAGCGCCGTCCTTGGGCCGTGTCCGCCGGCGCGGCGATCTACTCGCGCGAGCTATTCGACACCGTTGGACTCTTCGACGAGACCTTCATCGCGTATTTCGAGGATGCGGATCTGTGCCTTCGCGCGCGCGCGGCGGGTTTCGAGGCGATCTGCGTGCCCGAAGCGATCGCGTATCACGTCGGCTCGGCAAGCCAGGCCGGGAGCACCGCGTGGCGCACGCGTCAGTGCTATCGCAATCATGTGTTGCTCGTGTTGAAGAATTTTCACATCCGCGAACTCATTCTCCGCGCGCCCTGGATCCTCGCAGAGCGCATCCACCAAACGCGGCGGCTGATCTCCGCGTACCGCGCGGAGCATGGGTTTTTATATAGCCTGCGCGAGTGGTTGGGCGCGTCCGCGGGTTTGTGGCGCAGGCAGCGCTAGAGGAAGGGCACGAACTCTTCCGGCGTCATCTTTGCATCGCGGATGATTTTGCGCAGCGTATCGATCCGCACGATGCGGTGGTCCGGGACCACGACGACGATGTGCGGATCGCCGCGGAACATGATCCTGTGGCTACCGCGCTGGCGGCCGAACGCGAAACCCGCCCGCTCAAGCGCCGACCGTACCTCTCAGCCCGAGAGATCAGTCGGCAGCTTTTGCGGTGTCATGCACCCACGTTGATCTCGATAGACGCGGTTGCGATTTCGCGCGGCAACGCTTCACCGAGTTCGCGGAAGTGCTCGGTATAGAGTTCCGCGGCTTCGCGGATGTTCGCCAAGGCCTCCTCGCGTGTGTCGCCCTGGGAAACGCAGCCGGGCAATGCGGGAATGCTTACGACGTAGCCGCCGTCCGGCTCCTGCTCGAATACGACCGTGTAGGTGAGCGAACTCATGCGCGGCTCCTGTGATTCCGTGCGCCCGATCGAGTATACCAGCTTTTGGACGAGGGGATTTCGCCGCCCGCGGTGACAGGCCTGCGACGATCCAGTATACTGTCATCGGCTTGCACGGCTGATTTTCACGGTTGCGGGGGCATCGTGGACCATTCTCGGGGGATTACGGAAATCACGATCGCGCTATTGACGCGCGACGCCGGTCCGCTGCTGGCTCGCGTGTTGGCGGGAATCGCCGCGCAGGAGCGTTCGCGCGGGGTTGAGATTCTCGCCGTGGATTCGGGCTCGACGGACGGCACGCCCGATCGGTTGCGCGCGGCCGGCGCGCGGGTCATCAGCATCGAGCCGGGTGAGTTCAACTTCGGGCGAAGCCGCGACCTCGCCTATCAACACGCGCGCGGCGCCATCGTTGTAAATCTCTCCCAGGATGCGGTCCCGGCGCATCCGCAGTGGCTCGAGCGCCTGGTCGCGCCACTGTCCGCGCCAGGGACCGCGATCTCCTGCGGAGCGTCTGTGCCGGATCCCGATCGTGGACACCAGCAATTTGCGTGGGAGCGCAACGGGTGGTTTTATTTTACCCGCGAAATCCAAAAATTCCGCCGCGCGCACGGGCGGGGCGTGTCGTTCGCCAATTCCGCCGTGCGGCGCGAGGTGTGGGAGCGGCTCCGATTCGAGCCGCAGGCGCTTGGCGAGGACTTTCAGTTTCAGATGAAGGTGCAACGCGAAGGGTTGTCGGTTGCGTTTCCGCAGGACGCCGAGGTGCTGCATCATCACGACTACGATCTTCGCGGGCTTTGGGGCCGTTGCCGGAACGAAGGACTCGCGCTGAAGCAGATGGGCTTCGCGTACACGGCGGGGGATCTGGCGCGCGATCTCGTGAGTCCGGCCAAGTTTATTCAGCTCGCGCGCGAACTCAAGCACGGACGCTTACGCACGCCCGCCGAAGTCTTGTTCCCCTGCCTGCGGCCCATCGCGGTATTTGCGGGGTCGTCGTTTGGCCGCGGGTATCGGGCCTACACGCACCGCGCGGAGGAGGCGGCATGAATTCGGCCGTCGCGGAATTTTATCGCGCGAACCCCCGGATGGTGAGTTCGCCCTTCGGCGGCGTGGACGGCGTGCGCGCGGATTTGCTGAAGGAAGTCTGGTCGCGGCTGAAAATCGATGTCGCCGGCAAGCGCGTGCTCGATGTCGGATGCGGCCGCGGGTACAGCGGCGACGTGGTGCGCGAGCTCGGCGGCGACTATACCGGGACTGACTTCGTCGTGAGCCGGCGTGGATTCCGGTTGGCGCAGGCGGACGCGGCGGCGTTGCCATTTGCCGATGGCGCCTTCGACGTTGCGCTGTGCCTGGATGCCTTCGAGCACTTTCCCGATTCGCCGCGCGCGGCGCGGGAGATTCGCCGCGTGCTCGGACCCAGAGGATTGTTTTTTTTGTCCGCGCCGAATTACGGCAACGTGGCCGGGCTCGTTAAGGCGGTGTACGAGGGCACGGGCTGGTACGCCCCGCGGACGTGGGCGCCCTTCGGCCGTTGGCAACCGCAGGAACTGGAGATGCCGTTGACCGCGGGCCTCGTGCGCAGAGTGTTCCGCGCCGCGGGCTTCAGCCGGCTGCAGTGCGTCGGCCACGCGGCGGAGGCGGGCCTGGGCGTGTTTCCCTGGATCGATCACCCGCGCATGCCCGAGGCCGCGCGCTTTCGTTTGCAGCGCGTGTTCGCGCGGATCGGCCCGGCGCTCGTCGCGGCGGCGCCCACGCTCAGTTTGCACAACTTCTGGCGGATGGACGTCTGATGGCGATGAGCGCGCGGCACATCTTCGTGAAGGCGATCATGCGCTTTGGCTCGGACGCGCAGGTGAACCGCGCGCTGCGCGGGCTCGGCATGCGCATTGGGGAGGGCACGCGCTATTACTCGATGCGCCTGCCCGGCGAGCCGTGGTTGGTGCGGATTGGAGAGCGCTGCGCCATCGGTCCAGATGTGACGTTTATTACGCACAACGCGACGACGATATTTCAGCACAAGTACGAATCGCTGACGGGTTTTGGCCGGATTGACGTGAAAGACAACACCTATATCGGCGTGAATGCGACGATTTTCCCCAACGTGACGATCGGGCCCAATACGGTGGTCGGCGCCTGCGCGGTGGTGACGAAGGACGTGCCGCAGGGCGTGGTCGTCGCGGGAAACCCCGCGCGGGTCGTCTGCACGCTGGCGGAGTACGAGGCCAAGTGCGTCGCGGGCCATCTCGATGTGCCGAAGGATCGGCGGGCGCTGCGCAAGGCGCTCGAAGAGCACTTCTGGGGGACGGGTGCGTGAGACTCGCGCTGCTCAAGGGCAACCGTTTCAATCCTTGGCACTTGCAAGCGTTCAATCTGTTGCCCGGCACGGAAGTGGTGGCGTTCCGCGCGGAATCGGAGATTCAGCAATTCTTCGACGGCCAGGACGATGGATCCGCGCCGTTTCCCGTCGAGCCGATCTACTTCGACACGCAAGCCGGCCCGCGTCTCGGGCGGTTCAAGAACATTTTTCTCACGCGATACTGCGAGCGCGAGGCCCGCATCGTCCCATTCTCCGAGCGCCTGCGCGGCTTTGACGTGATTCACACCTGGGAGCTGTTCACCGACTGGACGGCGCAAGCGCTCGAGGCGCGCGAGCGCTTCGGCATTCCCGTCGTGGTCATGGTGTGGGACAACATCCCCTTCAACATGGAGCGCGACGCCGGCCGGCGGCGGCTGAAGGAGCGCGCGGCGGCGACGGCGGATGCGTTCATCGTGCACACGGAACGATCGCGGCGGACGCTGGAGATGGAGCAGGTGCCGCCGGAGAAGATCGTGTCGATGGATCCCGGCGTGGACACGCAGGCCTTCTCGCCGGGGGCGCGCAACCGGGCGGAGCTGGGCCTGCGCGACGACGAGTTTGTGCTTCTGTTCGTCGGCTGGTTTTTGCCGAGGAAAGGCATCGATTTTCTCGTGCTCGCGCTGCATGAGCTCGAGCGCGACCCGGCGCTGGCGCGAATCAAATTTCGGCTGGCCGTCGTGGGCGCGGGGCCGGGCCGAGATCGCGTGGAGCGGCTCATCGCCCGAACGAAGCTTGAAGACCGCTGCACGTTCCTCGGATCGCTCACCTACGATCGCATGCCCGAGGCCTTTCGCGCGGCGGACGTGTTCGTGTTGCCGAGCATAGCGACGCCGGAATGGCAGGAGCAGTTCGGAATGTCGATCATCGAGGCGATGTCCTGCGGTACCCCCGTGGTGACCACGCTCAGTGGCGCAATCCCGGAGATCACGGGCGACACCGCGGCGCTGTGTCAACCGAACGACTTTGTCTCGTTATATGAAAAGATTCGGGAACTCGCGCTGAATCCCGACCGGCGTGTGGCGATGGCGAAGGCCTCGCGCGCGCGTGCGCTGTCGCGATTTACGCTGGAGGGGTTCTCGAAGAATCTCGCGGCCGTGTACGCCCGCCTGGCGCCGGCGCGCGCATGAGCGGCGCGGCCACGTTTTACGAGCAGTGGGGCCCGGTGTCGCGGCGGGTCCGGCGCGCGGGGCACTTCGCGCGATTTGTGGCGAAGACATCGCTGGGCCTGCGTCCGTCGCTGCTGGTGGAGCTGCGGTGGCGGCTCGGCGACGAGATCATGGCGCTGCCGGTGTTTGGGGCCTTGCGCGCGAAGTGGCCCGCCGCGCGCATCGGCGTGCTGAGCAATTACCCGGACCTATTCATCGGCAATCCGTTTGTCGACGTGGTGAATCCGACCGCGCCTTCGCCCGACGCCTACTATCTGCTGCGCGGCGCGCCGCGGGACGTGTCCCGCGCCGAGCACTACGCGCGCGAAGCGGACGTGCCGGCGCCGGCCGATCGGCCGCGGCTGTACTACCGCGACTGGATATCACCCTTGCTGGATGAGCTTCCGCGCGGCGAGGGCCCGCTGATCGCGATCGCGCCCGGCGCGAGCTGGGCGCCGAAGCGGTGGGCGGCAGATTCCTGGCGGGCGCTCGCGCGGGACCTCGAGGCGCGCGGATGCCGCGTGTTCGAGGTGTGTGGCGCGGGCGAAAGCGTTGGAGTCGGGTGCTCATTCGCCGGGCGGACCAGCGTGCGCGAGGCGGCCGTGCTCCTGCACGCCGCGCGGGTGGTCGTTGCGAGCGACTCAGGGCTCATGCATCTGGCCCGCGCAGCGGACGCGCCGGTCGTCGCGCTCTTCGGGCCAACGGAGCCCGCGATGCTCGTGGGCGGTGACGAAGGGCTCGCGCGCGTGACGAACGGGCGCGCGTGTTCGGGCTGCTGGAACGCGGGGCGCATGCGCGAGCCCGGCCTGTGCCCGATTGGCGTGGCCGATTGCCTGGGCACGATTCGCGTCGGCGACGTGGCGGCGCGCGTGTGGGCGGCGCTGGGCCGCAGGTGAGCGCGAATGCGCGTCCTGTTTCTCACGCTGTATCCCGAGTCCGTCGCGAGTCCCCGGTATCGCGTGCACCAATTTCTGCCTTACCTGCGGGCGCACGGTGTCGATTGCGACGTGGCCTGTCCATTTACCGCGGCCGACTACACGCGGCTTCGCGCGCCGGCCGCCGCCGGCCGCGCGCGCAGTTACCACCTGCACGAGGCACGCGCGCGCGCGATGCAGATTCTTCGCGCGCGGCGCTACGACGTGGTCTTCTTGCAGAAGGCGGTGATGTCGGCATATGTGCGCGGGTTCGCGTCGCAGTTGCGGCTGCGCGCGCGGCGGTTGATCTACGATCTTGACGACGCGGTGCACCTTGCGCCGCCGAACGCGCTCCCGGAGCGGTGGCGGCGGATCGAGGAGCCTGATCAAGCGAGTAGGCTGCTAAAAGACGCGGACCTCGTATTGGCGGGGAATTCTTGGCTGCGCGACGCGGCGGTGGCGGCCGGGGGGCGGGCCGAAGTGTTTCCGACGGTCGTGGACACCGATCGATTCACGCCGGGCGCCGGCGCGCCGGGGAAGTTCGTGACCGGATGGATCGGCGGGCCGAGCACGAGTGGCCACGTGGCGCCGCTGGCCGAGGTATTGAACGGACTCAGCGATGCTGAGGTGCGCCTGATCGGCGCGAACCCAGCGCACGCGGCGATCGAAAAGGCATGGCATCGGCCGTGGACCTTGGAGTCCGAAGTGCGCGAGGTGCAGGATTTTTCCGCCGGAATTATGCCCCTGCCGCGGACCGGCTGGGCGCGCGGGAAATGCGCGCTCAAGGCCTTGCAATATATGGCCTGCGGCGTCCCCTGCGTGGCGACGCCCTTCGGCGCTGTGCTCGAAATCATCCGGGACGGCGAGAACGGATTGTTCGCGGACACCCTGGATGAGTGGCGCGCGGCCCTCGAGCGGCTGCGCGATCCGGAGCTGCGCCGCAGGCTCGGCGAGGCCGGGCGGCGCACCGTGGAGGAGCGTTTCTCTCTTCGCATGGCCGCGCCGAAGCTGCTCGCTATTCTGGAAGCCGCGGCGAAATGAGCGGACGGCCCAGGCTGTGTATCGTGATTCCCTCGCTCGCGCGGGGCGGGACGGAGCGGCAAGTCCTGCATCTGGTCGAGGGACTCGCGAAGGACTTCGAGACCGCCGTCCTGTGCACGCGCGAACCGGGCGTGTGGGCGGAACGCGCGCGCGCGCACGCGGAGGTGCTCGCGCCCGGAATTAGCAGTGGGTGGGATCCCCGGCTAAAGCGCCGCCTGCTGAAATGGTTTCGCTCCTGGAAGCCTGAAATCGTGCAGACTTACCTTTCAGGCTTCGACTATGCGGCCAACGTCGCCGCGCGGTGCGCGGGTGTCAAGGCGATCGTGTCGGGCCGCCGGGAGCGCGCGACCTGGAAACGGTTCCGTCATGTCTGGCTGCAGCGCCACGCGAACCGGCATGTGGACGCGATCGTCGCCAATTGCCGCGCCGTGGCGGAGTTCGCCGCGGAACAGGAACGCGAAACCCTGGAGCGCTACACGGTGATTTACAACGGTGTGGCACACCCTCCGGAATCGATGGGGTCTGATGTCCGGCTGGAATTGACTCTTCCGCGCACCGCGCCGGTCGTGGGCATGGTGGCCAATTTCTCGCCCGACAAGGACCACGCGCTGTTCGTTGCGATGGCGGAACGGGTCCGCGCGCAACGGCCCGAAACGCATTTCGTGCTCGCGGGCGACGGACCGCGGCGCGAGTCGATTCAGCGCGAGGTGCTTCAGCGCGGCCTGGGCGATGCGTTTCGATTCGTGAGCCGGCGCGACGACGTGTTCGATCTGTACCGGGCGACGGACGTGACGGTGCTGACCTCGCAGACCGAAGGGCTGCCCAACGTGGTGCTCGAGGCGATGGCGGCGGCGAGGCCGGTCGTCGCGGCGGCCGTGGGTGGGGTGCCTGAAATCATCGACGATCGGGTGACGGGCCGATTGATTTCGACTCGGAATCCTGATGACTTCGCGAGTGCCGTGCTCGAATTGATCGAGGACCGGGCCGAGGCGGAGCGTATGGGTCTGCGCGCGGCTGCCCATGTGCGCGGGCGTTTCAGCGTCGAGTCGATGGTCGCGCATCACCGGGAACTCTATCTGCAACTGCTCTCTCGCGCGCGGAGGGCCGGCTAAGGTGTGCGGCGTCTGCGGCATCGTGTATGGCGACACATCGCGCGCGCCGGATCCGGCGGCGCTGGAGGCGATGACGCGCGCACTGTTTCATCGCGGCCCGGACGGCGGCGGTACGTGGGCAAAGCGCAACGCCGGCCTCGGCGCGCGTCGCCTGAGCGTGATTGACGTGTCGCATGGCCACCAGCCGATGACGAACGAGGATGAGTCCTGCGTCTTGGTATTCAACGGCGAGATTTACAACGCGGGCGAGCTGCGGACCGAACTCGAAGCGATCGGCCACCGGTTCCGTACGCGCTGCGACACCGAGGTCGTGCTTCGCGCCTACGAGGCGTGGGAGGAGGGCGCGGTCCAGCGGCTGAACGGTATGTTCGCGTTCGCCGTGTGGGACGCGCGCCGCGAGCGGCTGTATATCGCACGCGACCGCGTCGGTATCAAGCCGCTGGTGTACACGGAGCGCGACGGCGCGCTCGCGTTCAGTTCCGAACTCGACAGCCTCGCGCGATCGGGGCTGATCGACGGCACGATCAATCCCGCCGCCGTGGACGCGTACCTGACCTATCTCTATGTGCCGCAACCCGACACCATCTATCGCGGCGTGTATACGCTCGGGCCAGGCGAGGCGCTGACCTGGCAGCGAGGCCGTCTACGGCGCGAGGTGTACTGGCGGCCGCGTTTCGAGCCGACGGAATCGTGGCGGATCGAGACCGCGGCGGACGCCTTCTCCGAATTGTTGGACGACGCGGTGCGCCGCCAGCGCGTCAGCGACGTGCCCTTGGGCGCTTTCCTGAGCGGAGGGGTGGATTCGACGGCGGTCGTAGCGTCGCTGGCGGAGGCCGGCGGCGGGCGCGTGAAGACGTTTACGATCGGTTTCGACGATCCGGAAGCGGACGAGCGGAAGTTCGCGCGAATCGCTGCCGACGCCTTCGGAACGGACCATGTCGAGGCGGTGCTCGATGCCGATGCCGCAGCGATGAGCGGCGAGTTGGCTGCGCATTTCGGGGAGCCCTTCGCGGATTCAAGCGCGATTCCGACGTGGCTCGTCTCGAAGCTGGCGCGCGAGCACGTGACCGTGGCGCTCTCGGGCGATGGCGGCGACGAACTCTTCGCGGGCTACTCGTGGCTGCACATGACGCGGCGCGTGGCGGACTACGCGCAGTGGCCGCGCGGCTTGCGCAGCCTGGTCGGCGCGGGGCTGCGGCTCGCGCCGCGATCGCCCTGGTGGGACAAGGCGCGCCGGCTCAATGCGGATGCGGCGCTGAATCCGATGGAGCGCTTCCGCCGGCGCGAGACGTGTTTTAGCGCGGCGCAGCGCGCGGAGTTATACGCACCGGGGATGGCGGCCGCAGTGGCCGCGACGGCCATCGATCGATTCCGCGAACATTGGGACGAGGCTGGCGCCGCGAGCGACGACGACCGCATGCTCCACCAGGACCTGCGCATGTACCTGCCCGACGACGTGCTGACGAAGGTGGATCGCATGAGCATGGCGGTCTCACTGGAGGTGCGCGTGCCGCTGCTCGATCACCGAATCGTCGAGTTCGCGGCCTCGCTCCCCTTCGCGATGAAGTACAATGGAGGCGAGTCGAAACGGCTCATGAAGCACGTGTTGCGAGGTCGAGTGCCCGCGGCCTTGCTTGAGCAGCGCAAGCGCGGCTTCGCGGTGCCGGTCCACCGGTGGTTTCGAGAAGGCAGCCCGGCGGGCCTCTTTGAAGAGATTGTCCTGGGGCGGGACGCGCGATCGGCCGTGTATTTCGAGCGCGCGGCGGCGCAGCGTATCTTCGAGGCCCACCGCGCGGGCGTCGAAGACGCCGGGCACCGGCTGTGGACCTTGCTCATGTTCGAACAGTGGTTGCGCTACGCGGAGCGGATTCCCGGCGTATCGCCGGGATTGTGATCGACGACGGAGAGGTTTGTATGCGGAATGCAACGCGCTACGTGTCGGGCGTTCGGCGCGTCCTCGGGACCGTCGTGGCGCTGATTGCAATCGTCGCGCCGGCGTGGCCGCAGCCGATCGACATCCGCGAGCTCGAAGGCACGACGTGGTACGGCTTGTACATGAACGGCCAGAAGATCGGTTTCTCGAGGAGCAGCGTCGAGGCGGCGGGCGATGGGACCGTGCGATTTCTGCAAGACATCACGTTTCGGCTGGCCATGGTCGGCGTGAAGCAGGACATGAAAGCGGTCACGACGCGAATCTACTCGTTGGAGGGGCCGCTACGCTCGGTCGAGGTGCGGGTCGACGACCCGCAGGGCACGAGCCAATACGCTGCAAAGGTCACGCCGCACGGCATCGAGCTGACCTCGACCGTGGGCGGCCGGACGAGCGTGCGCACGTTGCCGCCGCCCAAGGAGACCTTGCAGGACGCCGTCCGATCGATGGAGATTATGCGTGGCGGCCCGGCGACGGGCGATAAATTCACGTACTACTTCTTCGAGCCGATGTTTGGACAGGAGCTCGAGGCCGTGAGTGAAGTGCTTGGTTCGGAGGAGCGCATCTTCGATGGCGTGCCGACAAAAGTGTACTCGCTGAAAACGTTACTGCAACCGATTGGCATGGAGTCGGTGTCGTACCTCTCCGAGTCGGGCGAGTTATTGGAAGACCGCATCGCCGGCGGCATGATCACCATGCGGCTCGAGCCGGAAGCGGTCGCCAAAGACGTGAAGTATCAGAACGACACGATCGTGTCCAACGCTGCGATGCTGAAAGCGCCCATCGCGAATGCGCGCGAACGCGATACGCTGCATCTGCGCGTTCGGGGCCCGCTGACCGCGGACCACCTGTTCAGCGACGCGGGCCAAACCTTCACGCCGGACGGGGACGGCTGGCTCTTCGAGGGACGCACGGCGAAGGCGCCGGCGGCCCCTCCGCACGTACCGATCGTAGACGGCGAAGCGGCGCAATGGACGAAACCGACGCTCTACGTCCAAAGCGACGATCCCAAGATGATGTCAAAGGCGCGCGAGATCGTGGGCGGAGAGACGGAGTCGTTCAAAGTCGTCGAGAAGTTGGTCCGATGGGTCTCGGCCAATATGAAGCCGGCATTCTCTGCGCGGCTGTCGAATTCGCTCGAGGTGCTCGACAGTCTTGAGGGCGACTGCACCGAGCACAGCATTCTGCTTGTCGGGCTGGCGCGCGCGGCGGGCGTGCCCGCGCGCGAGGTGGCCGGGCTGATCTATGCGGACGCACCCAAACCGGGTTTTTACTTTCACCAGTGGGCCAAGGTGTGGGTGGGCGAGTGGATGGACGTGGACCCGACCTTCGGCCAGGTCTTCGCCGACGCGACGCACGTCAAACTCTCCGAGGGCGATCTCGTGGAACAAGTCCGGCTGCTTCCGGTGATAGGAAAGATCGCAATCGAAGTAGTGGAAGACTGAGGGCGAACTTGGGGGAAGGCGCAGCGCTATGCCAGCATCTGAGCCGGCGCGACGGCGCCGATTGGGCCGCAAGACACGCTGGACCGTGGCGGCCGGCATTCTCGCGCTCGGCGCCGCGCTGATTTCAGGCTACCCGCAGCAACGGGCCACGGAGTGGGCGATCACGCGAAGCACGGGCCTCATCGCGGACGTCGAGTGGGGCGGGGCGTTTCCCGATTTGCGCATTGACCGGCTCTACTTGTATGCCACGCCGGAGGCGTACAAGAAACGTCAGCCCCTGGTGACGGCCCTCGACATTCGCACGAAATACTCATCGCTCACAGCGGACCGAAAAATCGACCACATGCGCATCGGTTTCGTGCTGATTGAACTCGATCTGGATGATCCCTCTCTACGCGAGTTGCCGTTTTTGCAAAACGACTCGAAGACTGATCTCGATGCGACCTTCATCCCGCAACAGATTTCGTTCGACGGCCTCGCCGTGAAGTTGCACGACACGGCGGGGATGTTCTTTCTGCTCGACGAATTTTCGGTCGATGTGGACTTGGCAAAGCCGGAGTCTCCATCCATTGCGGTGCGTGCGGCGGATACGCGCGTCGTATTCGACTCAAACGGCAGACATTTGGAGCTTGACCACGTCGCGCTGGACGGCGCGGGCCGCATCGAGGACGGACGCCTCGAGTGGAACCAATCGATCGAGAATGCCGGCGTGTTCAGCCTGTCTTTCGACGCCGAGGGCCCGATCTCCGGAGACGACGCGCACATCAAGATCAACATACGCGAGGGAACAGTCCAAGGCGAAAAGCTCGCTGGCGTGCTGGAGTCGCTCGCCGCGCCGGTCCGCTTCTCGGAATTCGGCATTGAATCCGCGGTCGCGCGCGTGTCGCTCGACGGGACGAACGCATTCTCGGTATCGGCCGCCGCGCGGATTTACGCGCCCAGATTGCCGGGGGGCGCGGAGCCCCTCTACGCCGGCGCGATTCGGGTTTCACTGGAAGCGGAACAAGCAGACACCTTCGACGGAGTAGTGGAAGTCGCGCTTGCAAAAGGTCAGCGCGCCACAGCGGCCCTGAGCGGAAGCGTGGACGCCGGCGAAGCGCGCGCGACTCTCACCGGGTGGTCGCACGACCAAGTGATTGACGCATTGCCGCCCGCGTTCCGCGAGGGCCTCTCAGGATTGGACTTCGATACGTTCTCGTCCGAGACGAAATTGGGCTGGACCGCGGACGATTTCGAGATGACCGGCCGGGCGGAGTCCCAGGGTGGCGGCGCGGACGCGGCGCCGATCTTTTGGGCGATGCAGGCGCGCGGTCCGCGCGGCGGCACGCAGGGCATCGAAGGCACAGCCGAAGCGCGCCTGGGCGATCGGCGCGTGCGCGCCTCCGCGCGATACGAGAGCGCGGACCACTACGTCGCCGAGGCGACGATTGAAGAGGTGAAAATCGCGCCCTGGGTCGCGTTGTTCGCCGGGGGCGAAGCCGCCGCGCCTTTCGGAGGGACGATCGAAGGCGCCATCCGGGCCGAGGCCATGGGGAAGGACGCGCCGCTGGAAATTCGCCCGGATCTCACGTTCAGAAATTTCGCGTACGACACACTTCAACTCGACGAGATCACCGCGAAGGGCGAGATCCAGTACAGCAGCGCCGAAGGCCGGGTCGCCATCGCCGAATTCCGCGTGGAAGCGCCGGACGGGATGACCCACGCGATTCTGAGCGGCTGGACCTACGACACGAAGGCGCAGAGAGGGGGGGGGCGCATTCGCGCTCAGCGCGGACCTCAATGTCCTCGCGCACCTGATAAACAAGCCCGATCTCATCGGTAGCGGCGCGATAGAAGGAAAAGCCGCCCTCGAGAGATCGCGAGTGGACGCGGAATTTAGTATCGCGTCCGGCGACTTCGGCTATGGCGATCTGCGATCGCCGTACGGGACGAAACTGAACGGAACGGGGACCCTGAATTTCGATCGCGATACGCGCCGGGGCGAGATTCGTGATCTATTGGCGACTATCGGCGAAGGCACGACAATCTCTTTCGGCGCGACACAGTTTGCCACCGGTCCCGTGTCAGCCGAGGGCGAGGTCACGCTCGCGAGCGACCTCGAGATTCTCGTTCGCATGGGATGGCTCGACAAGGAGAAGGAGTCGCAAGGCACGGTGAAGGGATCTGCCGCATTTCGTTTCGCCGACGAGGAGTTAGGTGCCGAATGGAAATTCGACTTGATCGCGCCGGCCATCGTTCTGTTGGGGGACGCCGGTTCCGCGGAATCCGTCGAGTTCGAGGGCGCGGGGAGCTACAACGGCGCATTGAGCGGGACCGGAAGCGTGCGTGCCGCGAGACTTCTGGCCGCAGGCGGATCCGTGTTGAATGTGTCCGGCCCCGTGTTGTTCGACGGCGACCAGATGCGGATACAACAAGCCAAAGGCGATCTGTTTCGCGGCAGCGTACGCGCGGACATCGACGTGGGCGTCTTGAAGGAAAGATTGCCGATCGCGCTGAGCGGGAGTTTCGACGGCGTCGACCTGGCAATCTTCACCGACGAAGTGAAGCCGCCCAAGACGCAATTGACCGGGACCGCGCAGGGAACCCTCACCGTCGGATACGACATGAAGGGCCTTCACGCGTTCACCTTCGACGCGCAATCGCCCGCCGGCCTCAGTGTGAACCGCAGCCTGGTGGAGGAGTTGCTGCACTCCGATACCTTCCTCTCCGGCGCCGGGGCGAATGTCGCCGAAAAGGCGATGGACAAACTGTTGGGCAGCGCGCCGCAGCGGCCATTCGACCGCGGTAGTATGAACGTGCAACTTGCGAACGAGAAGATTACGGGCTTGGCCGTCCTGGAGAGTGAAAAGACGAAGGACTACAACGGCCTAAACCTGCGTGTTACGCTCGATATGGACCAGTCCGCGCTCGCCGAAGCATTGAAAATGTTACAGGAAGCCAGCATCGCCACGATAGACCCGTAGCCGGATTTATGGCACAATACCGACATGGTTCCGCCCCCGGGGGCGGTCTGAATAGAACGGGGACACGGGGCGTCTATTTGCCCCAGGAGGGACCTCACCATGAAGCGTATTTCCCGGACCGCGTTCGCCGCGGCCATCGCATTGCTCGCAGGGTGCATCGTTATTCCCGACACCTTCGACGCGAACATCAACATCACCATCCGCCAGATCGGGGAACAGGCGGACCAATTCCTCGACTTCGTTGAAGGCAAGTCCGATGCCTTACCGGCGGACGTCGCCGCGCCCGCCGAGAGTGAGAAGAAAAGCTCGCTCATCAATAGCGTGTGGAACGCGCTTGATCCGGTGTCCACCGCGTATGCAGCCGAAGTCAAAGAAGACTCGGCGCGCGTCACGCAGATCGCCGCGAGCATGAAAGCACGCTACACCGAAGTCGACGCCGCCAAGAAGACCGGCGCCGTCGGCGAGAACAACCGCGGGTTCCTCGAGATCACCAAAGCCGACGCCATCGCCGACGCGGAAAAGAAGAACGCCGCGCAGAAGACGATCGCGGCGGAGAACGACGACCGCAAGGCGCTCTACCAAGAAATCGCGAAACTAAACAGCGACCAGAACATGACAGTGGGCGCCGTCGAACGCGTGTACGCGCAGAAGCGCCTCGAGCGCGCCAAGTCCGGCGAGACCTTCCAACTGCCGCCGGCGGGCCCCGACTTCGACGCCTTCGCCGCGAGCGCGGCCGGCAAGAAAGCAGGCGGCGCGGCCGGCGCCTGGGTGACCATTCCCTAATCGCGCGAACATCCGATCAAACGAATCACGGAGCGCGGCGGAACTCCCGCCGCGCTCCGATTCATTTTCGGGCAGCGATCGAGGGCGCGAAGTGGACGCGCCCGCCGATACTTTGCTACGATCCGTGGCCCGCACAATGCATATCCGGAGAGGTGGCCGAGTGGTCGAAGGCGGCGGTCTCGAAAGCCGTTGTGCGGCCTTGCCGTACCGTGGGTTCGAATCCCACCCTCTCCGCCATTAAACTAGTATATCAGTACAATTAGCAGAACGATCTTCCTGATCCCCCGGCAGGCCCGCCGTTCGCGGCGATCCACGAGTGCCGGAGAAGCCGGGGTACGTCTCTGCGACCTTTTCGCCTCGTCTCCGAACGATTCTCTCTGCGCGTCCAAACGGGGGTGCGGCTCGCGTCCCTGCGGGGAACTCTCAGTGGTCCAGACCCAGCCTCGCGCGCTGGTCGGTCCAGGACAAGGGCATATCGTTCGACGTCAGATCGGCAATGGTGAGGTTGCGGGGCAATGAACCCTCAAGGACGGCATCTACAATGTCCGGGGCCAGGAACGCCATGGGTAGTAACTTCCGCACCAGCCCCTCGGAGCAGCCCTCACACTTGGCCACTTCGGCCAGCGAGGTGACCTCGCCTTTTTCGAACCATTGGCGCCAGCGGCAGGTACGAACCATGACCCGCACGAAACTGGGATTTACCCGGTAAGTCGCGGCTTGCTGACCGGCCGGAAGATGGATCTGCGTCTCGACTCCACGTTTGTGGACTATGAACGGTACTAAGAGAGTCCGACCCTCGGTCGTCACGTCGATCTTCGCGTCCGCCACTCGAGCCTCCACGCCGGCCTTGAGCCGGATCCGGAGTTCGGTGCGATGCAACTCTATTCGCTCGGCCAGCGCACTGAGAATCGCTCGGCGCTCGACCGCGGTTCCATCTATCCATAGTTGGTGTTGTGCCGGACCGAACACGGGCCGCAACGCACACTCGACTGCCGCCTCAATTTCGCGGGCGGCCACCCGGCCGATGGTGCCCGCCTCCGATCGTCGCTGCTGCAGGAGCGCTTGGGACACATAATAGGCATAGCGCCGCCCACCAGGTTTCCGGGCGTGATGCGGACTCATAGGTTCGCCGGCGTCATCGAACAGCAGTCCCGTCAGCAAGCATTGCGTCTTGTTTGCCTTGGTCCCAAGTTCCTTCCGGCGATTTTCTGTTAGCAGTTGTTGGACCTGCTCCCACAGACTGCGGTCGACGATTCCGTCGTGTTGGCCGGGGGTAGA
>JBCLBO010000032.1:0-32637 GCA_038916785.1 Candidatus Hydrogenedentales bacterium
TCTGATTTGAAGTGTATTTCAATCGGAACCTGCCAGGTTCCCGGCATTTATCTGTGTAAATCTGCGTCCATCTGTGGGCAAAAAAAATTCCCTACGGCGTCTCTTCCGCGACCGCTTCGAAGTCGTACCACGTATCGCCCATCTGAAAGACTTGGCGCGCGGGGCGTTCAAGCAGCTTGCTCCAGTCCGCGCCGGGAAATTTCTTCATCAGTTCGCGCAGCTCACGCGATCCGCGCTTGAGCGGCGTCGCCGGTTCATGGTTGTAGCCGTCCTCGACCCAGAGCCCGCCGGCGAGCACATGAAAACTCCGGAGCGTTTGCCGGCTCACGACGTCGCCGGCCTGCGCCGGCGCTTCCGGCTGCGCCGCGACTGAGTCGCCGAGCGCCCTCGCATCTTCGTCCTTCAGCGCGTCGAATATTTTCTCGACGGACGCCTCCGTTTCCAGCGCGGGCGGCGGCGTCCCGATCACTTCGGCGCGCGCGCGTCCTTCGGCATTCGCGGCGTCGTTCGGCGCGTCCGCGGCGGCCAGCCCCTGCGCCAGCGACTCGCCGCTGTCTTCGCGTCCACCGCCCACCGGGCCCGCGGCGTCCGGCGCCGGTTGCACGAATTGCTCCAACGCGGCGTCACCACGCGCGGGCGTCCGTGCGAAGTTGTCCCACGCCGACCCACTGCCGCCGGCCGCGGTATCCGATTCGGCGACCGTGGGCGCCGCCTCTTTGGTTTTCATCAAGGCGTCGCCGTCGCGATTCAATTCAATCTCAGCCGGCGCACTCGCCAACTGCATCTCAGAGCGGCCACCCTGTCGCCATTCGAGCACGAGTACGCCCACGATCAGCACGGAGGCGGCCGACGCCATCGCCACCACCGGCCCCGTCCAGCGCGGCACCGGGCGGCGGCCAGTAGCCGAGGCGGTGCGGCCGGTCCGCACGGCTTCGCGCACGCCAGCCTCGAAATCCGCCGGCGCGGCCACAGGTGCCAGCCCTCGGTACGCATCGTCCACGCGCTTGAGCACGTCCATCTCGCGCAGACACTCCGCGCACCCCGCCAGATGCGCCTCGAGCGGCTCGCGCTCCTCGGCGCTCATTTCGCCGTCCAGGTACGCGGAGAAATCTTCGCGCACTTCCATGCAATCGTCGTATCGCTTCACACGCCCGCCTTAGGTTTTCACGTCACGACCGTGCCCACTATCATCACCGTCGTGCTCGCAATCGGAGATTGACCTTCCCTAAATCAACTGCCGTTCCTTCAATTGCGCGTGCAATTGCTTGCGCGCATGGTTCAGTCTCGACTTCACCGTGCCCCGCGGGCACCCGGCAATCTCGGCGATCTCGTCGTAATTGAGCCGGTCAAAAGTCCTCAACACGAACACCAGCCGGTAATGTTCCGGCAACGTGAGTAGCGCCTCCTGCATCGCGCGCTCCAACTCCTGCCCGCGCGCGGACTCCTCCGGGTTCGCCTGCGCCGACGCCCACGCGCCCTGTGCGCCCCCGCGTTCGGCCCGCGCTGCATCGAGCCGCACGACCCTGTTGCGCCCGCGCCGGCCGGAGTCGCGCAGCCGGTTGCGCGCGAGGTTCCCGGCGATGCTATGCAGCCAGGTGGTCACCTTCGAGCGGCCCTCGAACCCGGCGAGGCCCTGATAGGCGCGCAAGAACACCTCCTGCGACACGTCCTGCGCGTCCTCGTGATTGCCGAGGAAGCGATACACTACGCCATACACGCGGTCCTTGTACCGTCGCACGAACTCGTCGAAGGCGGCAGGGTTTCCCTGCTTGCAATCCTCGATCAGCGCGGTATCCGAATACGGATCCGTGTCTTTGGTCAGTTCCACAATCTGTTGCGGCCCCTGGGTGCCGCCCTATTAGACCCCGCCGCCGCCCGCCAGTTCGCGGACGCCCCCCCTAGATTTACGCACGATAATCCTGCCCGCCAGCATGGATCAAACGCCGCGCCCGCCGATCCGGCCGAACCCAAGAATCAATAGACGGGGCGGGCGTCCTCGCCCGCCGATTCCTATGATCCACACCCCTCCGTCCAGTTATCATTGCCAGCCAAGCTCAGTCCAATTTGAGAAAGGATTCTCCTTGACCTCCGCCGCCGCTCTCGACTCCGCCCTCACGCGCGCACGGGACCGCCGCGCCGCGCACCTCTGCGAATACCTCGAACTGCTCGCTATCCCCAGCGTCTCCACCTCCTCCGCGCACAAGCCGGATGTGGCGCGCTGCGGCCAGTGGGTGGCAGAGCGGCTGCGCGCCGCGGGCCTCCCACGCGTCGAGATTTTCCCCACGCCCGGCCATGCCATCGTCTACGGTGAATGGCTTGCCGCGCCCGGGAAGCCCACGGTGCTTGTTTACGGGCACTACGACGTGCAGCCCGCGGTGGTCGCGGACGGCTGGGACACGGACCCGTTCACGCCCACAGTAAAAGGCGACTACGTCTTCGCGCGGGGCGCCTCGGACATGAAGGGCCAAATTTTCGCGCAGATCAAAGCGCTCGAATGCATCACCGCCGGCGGGTCGCCGCCCGTGAACATCAAGTACCTCATCGAAGGCGAGGAGGAGATCGGTTCGGAGCACCTTGAAGCGTTCATCGACACGCACAAGGATCTCCTCCGCTGCGACGTCGTGCTCAATTGCGACGCCTGCATCGAAGGCAAGAACCAGCCGGGCATCACGTATTCGCTGCGGGGCCTCGCGTACTTCGAGATCATGGTGCAGGGACCGGGGCTCGATCTGCACTCCGGCCGCTTCGGCGGCTCGATCCGCAATCCCGTCCACGTCCTCGCGGACCTGATCGCGTCCATGCACGACGCGAAGGGCCGCGTAACGCTTCCGGGTTTCTACGACAAGGTCCGCGAGCTCGATCCGGACGAGCGCACGGCGCTGGCGAAGCTGCCCTACTCCGACGCGCAGTGGTTCGAGATGACCGGCTCGAAGGCGCTCTACGGCGAGGAGGGCTACACGACGCTCGAGCGCGTCGGCGCGCGGCCCACACTCGAGGTCAACGGCATCTGGGGTGGCTACACCGGCGAAGGCGCGAAGACCGTGTTGCCCGCGACGGCGCGCTGCAAATTCTCCACGCGCCTCGTCGCGGACCAGGACTGGCGCGACATCGAAGGCCAGGTGCGCGCGCATTGCAAGAAACACCTGCCCGCGGACATCGAATGGAAATTGCAGGTCCATAGCGGCGGCCCGGGCGCGATCATGGACCGCAAATCGAAGTACATGAAGGCCGCGGTGATCTCGCTCGAAGAAGTCTTCAACGCCGAAGTCCACTTCACGCGCGAAGGCGGCAGCGTGCCTGTCGTCGGCATGCTGCAAGAAAAACTAGGCGTCGACTCCATCATGCTCGGCTTCGGTCTGCCCGACGACCAAATCCACGGCCCCAACGAGCGGCAGTACCTGCCGAATTTCTACCGGGGAATCGAGACGTATATTCGCTTTCTGACGAAATTAGGTTGATTTCAAAGGCGAATCGGTTGACATGTGTAGCACATGAAGCTATACTCTCCACATGTCCAAGATGATCCAGATCCGAAACGTGCCGGACGCTCTGCACCGCGAGATGAAAGTCCGGGCCGCCAAAGCCGGTATGTCCTTGTCGGAATACTTGCTAGATGAAATCCGCCTCGCAGCCCAGAAACCCACACTCGATGAAATGCTCGCACGGCTCGCCACTCGCGAGCCTGTTCACCTGACGGAATCGGTCGTAGATATCCTCCGTGAAGACCGAGAGAGTCATTGATCGTCGTTGACGCCTCCGTCCTGGTCGAACTGGTCCTGCAAACGCCTATTGCTTCCAGCATTTCGCGGCGCCTGAACCATCGAGGTGAGTCACTGCACGCACCTCACCTCGTCGGTCTGGAGCTTGCGCAGACCATTCGCCGGCTTGCCGCTCGTGGTCAGTTCAGCGCGGATCGAGGGCTCCAGGCACTTTTTGACTTTCGAGGCATTCGGCTCTCCACGTATCCGCACGAGCCACTCCTGCCAAGGATCTGGGAGTTACGCCACAATTTCACGGCCTACGATGCCGCGTATGTGGCCCTGGCTGAATTTCTCGATGCGCCGCTGATCACGCGCGACGCGGGCTTCGCGTCGTCGCCGGGCCACCGGGCCCGCGTCGAAATGATATAACTCACCATACTCCGCGTTGCCCTACCGTAAATCGCGGTTATGGCGATCGCGGCGTTTTCGAATCCAGCCACATCGAAACAAGGAGACATTGCCATGAAAATTCAGCGCGTCGCTCTGTTCCTCAGCGCAGCAAACCTCGTCTTGCTCGCATTCCAGATGGCACAGCTTCGCGCCGTAAGCGCTGAGTCGGAGCCGTCAATTCTCCGCGGCACCGGTATGGAAATCGTCGACGAGCACGGACGCCTGCGCGCGCAGCTCACGCTCGCGCCGGGAGACCCGGACTTCAAAATGCCGGACGGCACGACGGGCTACGCCGAGACGGTCATCTTCCGCCTGATCACGGCCGACGGGAAGCCGCGCGTGAAACTGACCACGTCGGACGACGGCACGGGACTCATGCTGCTCGGCGACTCGGACACGACCCATACAATCCTGCAAGCCGATGGCCAGGAAACCTCGCTAAAACTCAGGAACGACGAGGCGGACCAGAAAATCGTCAAGCCATAGGCCCATTCTTAGGAATTGGTCCGGGCAATTTACTGCTGCCTTCGAGTGTCCTGATATCATTCCGCAAAGGACGAAGCCACCGTGCCGGGGACCGTTGAAAAAATATATCTACCCATCGAGGGCATGACCTGCGCCGGGTGCGCGCAAACCATCGAGACCGCGCTTTCGCACGCGGATGGCGTGGTCAAGGTCAACGTGAATTTCCCGACCAAGACGGCCCACGTCGAGTTTTTCCCCTCCAAGACCTCCGCAAACAATCTGGCTGCTGTCGTCGAGAAGTCCGGGTATAAGGTGAAACCCGCGCGATCCTCTCTGGAACTCAAGATCTCCGGGATGACCTGCGCGGGATGCGCGAGCAACGTCGAGAAGGCGCTCAAGGGCGTGCCCGGCGTCGAGTCCGCCAACGTCAACCTGATGACCACGCTGGCTTCCATCACCTTCGATCCCAATCGCGCCTCGCCGGAATCGCTGATCGCCGCGGTGAAAAAATCTGGCTACGGCGCGGAAGTCGCCCGCGCGGCCGAGGTCCATGCGCCCACCGACGACACGGAAAAACATCTCGCCGAAGCGCAGCGCCGTCTCTGGATCGCGTGGGGGCTCACGCTCCCCGTCGCGACTCTGATGTTCCTGCACATGACGCATCTGTGGATGCCGCCGGCGATGGACTGGGTCGAAATCCTGCTCTCGCTGCCGGTGCTCGCGATCGCCGGCGCGCAGACCTTCGAAAAAGGTTTCAAGACCACGCGGCACCTCGCGCCGAACATGGACGCGCTCATCGCGCTGGGCACCGGCGCGGCCTTCATCACCGGCCCGCTCAAACTCGCCGGCATGCCGATCGAGAGTTTCGCGGCCGTCGCCGCGATGATCATGGCCTTCCACCTCACTGGGCGCTACCTCGAGGCGCGCGCGCGTGGCCGCGCCTCGCAGGCCATCCGCCGCTTGCTCGAACTCGGCGCGAAGACCGCGCGGGTCGAACAGATGGGCCAGGAAATCGAAATCCCGATCGAACAAGTGAAGCCCGGCGACAGGATCCTTATCCGGCCCGGCGAGAAAATTCCCACCGACGGCCAAGTCCTCAGCGGCCAAAGTGCAGTCGACGAGAGCATGGCCACGGGGGAACCCTTGCCGGTCGATAAGAATCCGGGTGACGCGGTCATCGGCGGCACGATCAACACCTCCGGCGCGCTGAAAATCCGCGCGACGAAGGTCGGCAAGGACACCTTCCTCGCGCAGGTGGTCCGCATCGTGCAGGAGGCGCAAGCCGCGAAAGTGCCAATCCAGGCCGTCGCCGATCGCATCACGGGCGTCTTCGTTCCCATCATCCTCGCGCTCGCGCTCCTCACGTTCCTCGCGTGGTACTTCGCGCCGGGCGCCATGGGCGCGCTCGCGGCAGTCGCGGCGCCGTGGATTCCGTGGGTCACGCCGGAGGCCTCTGCCCTCTCGCTCGCAGTGTATTCCGCCGTCTCCGTGCTCGTGATCGCGTGCCCCTGCGCGATGGGCCTCGCCACGCCGACCGCGCTCATGGTCGGCACGGGCGCCGGCGCCTCGCAGGGCATTCTCATCCGCCACGGCGACGCGATCCAGTCCATGCGCGGCTTGAAAGCCATCGCCTTTGACAAAACCGGCACGCTCACTCGTGGCAAGCCGGATGTCGTCGGTGTCTCCGCGGGCGACAACTCGGGAGCCGCGGTGCTCGCGCTCGCGGCGTCGGCCGAGCGCGTCTCGGAGCACCCGATCGCGCGCGCGATCGTGCTGGCCGCCGCGCGCGAGGGCCAGCCCTTGCAGGACGTCAGCGAGTTCAAGGCGGTCGCCGGCAAGGGCATCAATGCGAAGATAGGCGGGCGGTGGATCCTCGTCGGCAAGGAGGGCTACCTGCAGGAGCAAGGCGTGAACACCTCGGCGCTCGAGGTCGCGCTGCGCGACTACGAAAATCAGGGCTTCACCGCGGTGATGGTCGCGGTGGATGGCATCGCTATCGGGACCATCGCGGTCGCTGACACGATCAAGCCCGAAGCCAAGGACGCGCTCGCGGCCCTGCGCGCACGCGGGCTGCATCTCGCCATGATCACCGGCGACAACGAGCGCACCGCGCGTAAAGTCGCCGCCGACCTCGGCATCGACCGGGTCCTGGCCAACGTCCTGCCCGAAGCAAAGGCGGAAGCGGTCAAACAAATCGCCGCGGAGTTCGGCATGGTCGCCATGGTGGGAGATGGCATCAACGACGCCGCGGCGCTCGCCGCGGCCGACATCGGCATCGCCATCGGCACCGGCACCGACGTCGCGATCGAGTCGGCCGACGTCGTCCTCGTGAAGGGCGACCTCAACACACTCGTCACCGCGATCAATCTTTCAAACGCGACCTTCACCAAAATCAAACAAAATCTCTTCTGGGCCTTCGGCTACAACCTTGTCGCCATCCCCCTCGCCGTCGTTGGACTCCTGCATCCCCTAGTGGCGGAAGTCGCCATGGCCGTCAGCTCCATCACGGTGGTCACCAATTCGCTGCGCCTGCGCCGCTTCGCCAAGTAGAACAAATTAACCACCGATGGAAAGTGATAGACGCCGATACACTTTTCTCGTCATCGCAAGTTCCGCAGCGCCAGCTGCCGGAGTTTGCGAGAAGAAAGCAGACTCCGTTGTCGGGTAGGGGCGGGGCCCCGTCCCCGCCCAGCGCGCGCCCGAGACCTAGGGCGGCCACGGGGGGCCGCCCCTACAGGGATATTGGCGAGAATGGAGCGACGAAGCAATCTCGTCGACTCGCGGCCCGTATTCCGCTTCGCGCACGGCGAGCGCAGCGGGCCACAACGGTTTTTCTTTGCCTACTTTCTTTTTTCCCAAAAAGAAAGTAGGGCAGGCGCGCGGATGATGCGCCTGCCCTGGAGGGTCACGCGGGGCATGTCGCGCGACCGAAGCCTGTCCGGCACACGGTTGGGCAGGTCATGACCGCCCTACCTTGTGTTAATAGAGCGCGCGCAACGCCAGGAATCCTCCGGCGATGATCATGGGGATGCCGAGAATCGCCCCGATGAAGGTCGAGCACAGGAAAAACCCGCCCACGAGAAACGCCGCGCCGACGATCAGCGTGAAGAAGATTCCGGTCGACTTCTCGATCTTGGACGACATCCACCACCCCAGCCGGAAGGGCGCGAGTAGCGCGTAGCGCAGCATGCGGCCGCCCCGCGAAGCATTCGCCGCTTTCGATGGCCGCGCGCCCACGTCAGCTCGCGTCCACGTAAATGTTGCCATTGAGCGCATGGAGTTCGACCTCCGCTGTTTCGCTGCCGCCGTTCATGTCGAGCGTGTGCAGGGTCTGCTGCTGGTCCGTGCCTACTGCGGAAGTCTCGCTCACTACCCGCCCATTCTCCGTCGTCGCCCTTAGCCGCAGCGCCATGTCCGGGGCGCGAAACTTGATCGCGCCGTTCGACGTGAACGCCCGCACGGGATAGTGCTGCGCTGGAATGGCATCGAGTTCGATCGCGCCGTTCGCAGTGCTCACGTCAATCGCGCCTGATATGTACCGGCAAAACACACCGCCGTTGCGCACGCGAGCAGACACGTTCCCCATCACGTCCTCGCACCGCACATCGCCATTGTCCGACCGCGCCGCCAGGTCGCCTTCGATCCCTGCGACGCATATCGTCCCATTTCCGTTTGAGACATCGAGATTCCAGCCCCGGGGCAACTTCACGTCAAAATGGTAGCTGACGGCTTCGCCGTCCGCCGGCGCGATTCCGAGCGTGGAGACCTGCACGCCGCGGTCATACTTGCGCACGGACGGTTCAACCGCAGCGGCATGCATCGCGGGTCCGGCGCTCCATCGTAGCAGCATCCGGCCGACCGCACTCCCGCGCGGCGTTGATTCGCAGGTGATCGTCAGCCGGGCTTCGTCGCCCTCGCACTCACTGACGGCGATCCGGCCGCTAGTATTCAGAATCTGCAAGACCATGCCTGGCGCCAGCGGAAAATCAACCTGGCTGACCGCGCGCTCCGCGCCGGTTCCAGCGGCCCCGCCCACCACGCGCGGCGCGACCACCAGCGCCAGTCCGGCGAACCCCGCGACGCCTATCGCGGTCACCAGCGCCAGGCCGTTTCGTCCTTGTATTGTTCGCGTCTTCATCGCTGCACTCTCCCAGGTCCGCGGTTCTCGCCATTCAGACACACTTCGTGCGTTGGTCCATTCGGGTTTTTTCGCTGGCCGGGTTCTCTTAGCGGTTCAGCCGCTCGTCCCAATCAAAGTCGCGCGCGGTCACTGTGTTCTCCAGCCGCTGGATGCGCCGGTTCAGATTGTCATAGGTCCGCTTCAAGCGGTGCAAGGCCATCGTGCGCGAGCCGGAGTAGCTCTGGTAAAACTCTTCGTCTTCCTCGGACTCCAGCGGCAGCACGGGCTCGGGTTTCATCACCATCGCGGCCACGATGTAGAGGACGATTGGCAGCATGGTCCATGCAGTAGAGCACGCCGCAATCACGAATAATACACGCGTCCAGAAGATACTGAACCCGTAGTACTGCGCGATGCCCTTGCACACGCCGCAGATCATGCCCGTGCGCGACCGGTACAGCGTCGTCTGCCGCTCTCCACTCCCGTGCCGTCTCATCGTTCTACCCTCTCTGCGTGCCGCTCTGCGTTCTTCTCGCTCCGCCCGGCGCTCGGCCTTGCGATCGAATTTGCCGGCCCATCGCTCGGCCTTCTCTTCGACCCGCCGGCCGAAATCCTCGGCCTTGCGGCCGACCTCGCGGCCCAGCCGCTCGACCGACTCTTCGAAGTCCTTGTCGCGCCTGTCATTCATACCACTATCTCCCGCGCGTTATTCTTTTTGGAGGTCCCGGTCAAACTGCTTGAGCTTGCTGCGGTCAGCGTCCAGAATCAGCGTCTCGAGGGACTCGATCCGCTTGTCCATCTTCGTCAGGCCTTGGTAGATCTCTTGAATGATCTTCGTGTCGCTCGCGTCGAGCTTTTCCGCGCGGCGCACCGGGCTGCCCTTGGCCGCGCGCACGATGAAGTAGACCGTGAATCCGATGGTCGCCAGGACCATCACCGCCACGAACCCGCCCACCAGCGTGATGAGTGCGATGTCGTCTCCTTGTAAGAATTGTCCATCCACGCCCGCTCTCCCTCGCCGCGCTTCCGCGCGCCCTATTCCGATTCCCGATCGACCAACTCGCCCTGCGACCGGCCCATGTATATCGTTTCCAGCGACTCCAGCCGTTCCATCATCCGCGTGAATCCGCGCTGCAATTCGTGGAAGGCCTTGGCCTCCTGCGCTTCCATCTGGCGCAGTTTTCGCGTCGAGCCACCGCCGCGAATCGCCTTGACGAAGGCCACCGCGAGCCCGCCCATCGCCACGCTGAACAACAGCACGAAGGCCAAGCTGATCGCCACCAGCGGCACAATCGGCAGACCGTTCAGCAGGTCGTGCCAGGGCACGTCCGCGTACACGTTTGTCTGCGGGTCCATCGGCCGCCGCTCCTATTCAAATTCCGACTTCGCTTGCTTGAGCTTCTGGGAATCCATCAACAGCGTCTCCAGCGCTTCAATCCGCTGGTCCATCCGCTGCAAGCCGCGGTTCATTTCCTGCATCGTCTCGATGTCCGGGCCCTCTTCCTTGTCCCGGTGCCGGTACTTCATCCGCAGCATCCGCAGCGCCACGATCGTCGCGCAGATCGTCATCACGATCACAATGCCTGTTATGTTTCCTGCACCCATCTGCGCTCTCCGCATGCGCGCCACTCGCGCGCGCCGTTCCGAATTTCGTGCCCCAAAAAAACAGTCCAGGGCGGTGCGGCCTTAGCGGCCGCCGCCCTGGCGCTTTTTCTTCAGATCGTCCAGTTCCTTGTCGATGTCCTCGTGGCCCTCAAGCTTGCGGAATTCGTCCTCGAGGGTCGGCTTGCGGCCGAAGTTCACCAGCTCGGCGTCGGCCTCCATCCGCTCGATGCGTTCCTCGAAGCTGTCGAAGCGCGCCAGCGTGTCCGCCGTGTCCAGCTTGCGGATTTCCTGCTGCGTCTGCATCTTGCGCTGCGCGCGCACATGCCGCTGAACCAGCAACCGCTGCTTCTCGCGCGCGCTCGCCAGCTTGTCCTCGAGCTGCTTGATGTCGTTCTGGTACTGCGCGACCAGGTCGTCGCAGTGGCCCTGTTCCTTCTCGAGCTGCTCCGCCCGTTCCACGTAGCGCTTGCGCTCGACCAGCGCCTCGCGCGCCAGGTCGTCGCGGCCCTTGTCGACCGCGAGCTGCGCCTTCTCGCCCCAGGTGTTCCCGCGCTCCTTCACTTCGTCGAACTCGCGCTCGATTTTCTTTTTCGTCGCCATCGCCCCGGCGCACGAGGCTTTCACCTCGATCAAGGTGTCTTCCATCTCGCGGATCATCATCTTGATCAGCTTCTCGGGGTCTTCCGCTTTTTCCAACATCGTGTTGAGGTTGGAGCTGATGATGTCGCGCACTCTCGTAAAGATTCCCATCGTACGTCCTCCAGGCGTCGCCGCCCGTTAAGTAACTAGTCTAGCTCGCCCCGCGACGCAAGTCGCTGTGCCACCGCCATCAAAGTCATCAGGGCCAACTCCGGCCCGCCGTTCAACACTTGCACGCCCGCCACGAACCACTCCTCGCTGCCCGCCGGGCGGCACCACACCACGCCTAAGGTCAGGTCCAGGCCGTGATACGAGATCCGCATCTTCCGGCCGGGCCGAAGGTAGCGCCCGATCTGCACGCAGGCGCCGTCCAAGCTGATACTGCGCCAGGATGCCTCGCCGTGATCGCCGTCTTCGTGTTCGTATTTGAAGCCACCCGTCAACGCCAGGCGGCGGGACTTCCGCTCGTCCTGCATCGGCATCGCCAGAGCTATTGCGCCCATCGTCGTTCTCCTCCAGCCTTTCGGCTAGCCGGAAAATGCAACCCCGGTGCCAAGAGGCTAAAAAATATAAGTGACTGATGTATATAGACTTAGCGATCATAAACCGAACTTCTTTACTGGCAGTCTTACTCACTATATAGTGGTTTTCGCTAAGGAAGGGTTAATTTCACCAATGGGCAACCAGAACCAAAACAACGATCAGGGCGACCCGCGCGACCGCTCCGAGGCCCTCGGGCAGTCGGACGCCTTCCTTGATTTCCAGGAGCGGCTGTCACGCGTCGCCAAAGTCGACCGGCCCGTCCTGCTCATCGGCGAGCGCGGCACGGGCAAGGAGCTCGCCGCGAGCCGGGTCCACTACCTCTCGAAGCGATGGGAGGGCCCCTTCGTCGCGCTGAATTGTTCGGCGCTCATGCCCACGCTGATCGAGGCGGAACTCTTCGGTCACGAAGCCGGCGCCTTCACCGGCGCGACCGGCCGACGGCGCGGACGCTTCGAGGCGGCCCACGGCGGCACGCTCTTCCTCGATGAAATCGGAAACATCCCCATGCAGGTACAGGAAAAAATCCTGCGCGCGGTCGAGTACGGCAGCTTCGAGCGGGTCGGCGCCTCGCAGGCTATCAATGTCGATGTCCGCATCGTCGGCGCGACGAACGCCGACCTGCGCGCGAAGGCCGCGCGAGGCGAGTTCATGCCGGACCTTCTCGATCGCCTGTCCTTCGATGTGCTCGTGCTGCCGCCGTTGCGCGAACGCCCCGAGGACATCTCGCTCCTCGCCAACCATTTTTCCGCGCGCATGGCCTTCGAATTAGGCTGGGGCGGCGTCCCCGAAATCACCGATGAAGCGATGCAACTATTGCTGGCCTTCCCCTGGCCCGGAAACGTCCGTGAACTCAAAAACGTAATCGAGCGCGCCGTCTACCGCTCGAACGACATGCAGCTCGGCCCCGAGGACCTCATCTTCGATCCCTTCGCGCAGTACGCGGGCCAGATGCCGCCCGACCGCGGCGCCATCCCCGACTTCGCGGGAGGCGGCCTGGTCTCCACCGGCGATGGCACCGACCCCTACGGCGCATCAAGCGGATCGACGCCACGCTTCCCCGCCGTCCGCGCAGGCACCAGCGCCGCGCCGTCCTTCGATCTCTCCCGCCCCTTCAACGACTCCGTCCGCGATCTGGAACTAGGCCTGCTCCGCCTTGCCCTCGAACGCGCCAAATACAACCAAAAAAAGGCCGCCGACCACCTCCAACTCACCTACCACCAGTTCCGCGGCCTCTACCGCAAATACCAAGACGACGTAGCCAAGTGACAAAAGATAGAGAACTCAAGAAAGAATATCTTGTGACACGAGAAGACTACTTGCAGGCCGTCGATAAAGTTACCAGGGAGTTGTGGGATCTTGGTGCTGAATTGGTCATCTTCCGGCAATTGTTCGTTCACGACAGAGCTGATGATCTAAAGCTCTTAAACAGCATAAGTTTGTTCTTCTGGATTGTTAGGCAGTCATTACTCCAGAGGATGGTTCTCACTCTTGCACGACTCGCTGACCGTGCCAAGAACAAGGATAGCGACAATCTATCACTCGAGTTCCTTCTAAGAAATCTGAAATCAACGTGTCAACCAAGCGAGACAATCGCGAAGGATTTGGACAATCTACTGAATTCGTTTCGTGTCGAAGCACGACGAGCGATAAAACTTCGACACAAGGTCTACGCTCATCCCGATCTCAAGCATGCATTCGACAAACCCGACCAAGCGCTCGGCGTCTCCGTAAAGGAAATCAGCGCGAGCTATGAGAAAGCAGGCGAATTCATGAATAAATTGCGCGAAGCAATTGACAATCTACACATCGTTTTCGATCTGCCCGGAACGGAACTTAACGGAAGTGACGGAGAGGCACTTCTCTCGGCATTGCGATTGGCGGAAGAGCACCAATCGAAATGCCTTGGAAGCGCAAATTCGGCGTAAATGCGCCTAAGGGCCGCCTTCGGGAATATCCCCGACACCCCGCTTGTCCCTTTGATGTATACTTCCCTCAGAAGTGGAGACCGCATTTCCCATGGAAGCCGTCCAGACCCCGCAGAAGTCCATCGTTTCCGCCACCGAGTCCGCCGTCGGCGAGCTTAAACGCCTGCTTGCCGACGAGCGCCCAGAGGTGACCGGCGTCCGCATGGCCGTCAAGGGGGGGGGGATGCTCCGGCCTCTCCTACATCCTCGACTTCGACCGCGAACGCGACGGCGACAACCTCGTCGAGCAGGACAGCGTCCGCTTCTACATGGACCGCAAATCCACCATCTACCTCAAAGGCATCCAGCTCGACTTCAAAGAAGGCCTCAAAGGCAAGGGCTTCGTCTTCACGAACCCCAACGCCTCCAGCACCTGCGGCTGCGGCGAATCGTTCAGCGTGTAGGCGCCGCGGTCGCGCAGGAGCGCGACCCTCCCCCTGTCATTCTGAGTTCCCGCCGGCCATCGCCGGAGTTTGTAGAAATGAAACGCGTCCGCCGATCGCGTGCGCGAGCATGAGCGGCCCGCGCACGTTTACGTCGATTTCCTTTAAGTGCTCGTCGAGTCCCGTATCCCAAAACGGCCCGATGAACGACTGTCCCGCGTTGTACACCAGCAGCCCGAGGTCGAGCGCGCGCGTCTCTTCGACGACTCGCTCCAGACCCGCGCGGTCCGACAAATCCGCGGCGATCGCGCTCGTCTCGACGCCTGACTTCCGCGCGATATCGTCCGCGAGCGCGCGCACCACCGCTTCACGCCGCGCGACGAGTGCGACATTCACCCCGCGCGCGGCGGTCTGCCGCGCGAAGGCTTCGCCCAGCCCCTCGGAGGCCCCGGCGACGATTGCCCACGGGCCGTATCGCTCCCGGAATGCGGTCATGTCTTAGGCCCTTGCGCTACCGCGGAAGCAGAAAGACTGGTTGACCGACGGGGAGATTCTTCGCTACCGCTCAGAATGACAAAGTGGGCGACTGGGTTGGACATGGGCACATCTGCGAGTTTGAAGTAGGTGTTCAATTTGGGTTCGCGCCGCGCGTGAAGGGATGCGCTCCCCACATCCGCCAGATGACGAACACGGGAAACAAAAACCACGACGCATTCGCGAAGGCGACCATCGCGCGGTGATCGGTCGCGTGCTCGCCCCAGAATTCCTCGCCCATGATGATGGTCACGTTCGTCATCATCGTCGCGGCCCACAGCAGGCTCCAGTTGCGAATCCACTCGCGCCCGCGCGTGAAGGCGTAAATCGCAAACGCGTAGAACGGCCCGAAGAAAATTTGGTCGATCTAAATCGTCATCTTGAACCACACCGGCCGCGCCATCAGCGCCGGGTCGAAACTCCGCCCCCACCAATGCACGGCGTCCACCATGAACGGCAGCGGCCACACCGGATACTCGAAATTGTAGGGGTCGCGGATGACCAACTATTCCGTGTCGATTTGATAGGAGATGAAAATCAGGTTGATCCAGAAGAAGGCCAGAATCACCCAATCGACCCTGCGGTCCTTCAGCGGAATGACTTGGCGCATGCAATCGTTTCCTCTCCCGTGACGTCCCCGCGCACTACTATACGGGCCACCAACCCCGCTCCCATTGCGGCGTATTCCGCGCTAATGCGAGAATCCGCCCGATGAGCCCCGACGACGACCCCCTCGCGCGCGAAGTCCGCGCTGTCCGCACCGCGCTCGGCGCGTGGCTGCGCGACGACCACACCTTCGTGCGCATCACCGGCGCCGACGCGGCCTCGTGGCTGCACTCGCAGACCACGAACGACGTGCTCGCGCTGAAGTCCGGCGAAGGCCACCACAACGCTGCGCTCGATCGCCAGGGCCGCCTGCAAGCGCACTTCACGCTGCACCGCTGGGCGGACGAATTCTGGATGCTGGCCGAACGCGCGCAATGGGCGCACCTGCAAGAACATCTCGACGCGCACCTTTTTATCGAGGACGCCAAGATGGAAGAAACCGGCGGCGATCTCGATCAGATTGTCATCCAGGGACCGGAAACTCTTGCTGTTCTCGCAAGAATCTTAGGCACGGACCACGTCGCCACGAACGAATTGCTGCCCAACGCGCTGCACGGCGTGCATCCGGTCGAGTTATCCAACATCGAGACCCTCGCCTTCTGCGCATCGCCGACCGGCGAAGACGGCTATGTTCTCGTCCTCGAAAAAGGAAAAGGCCGCGCGTTCCTCGACGAAGTCCTCTCCCGCGCTCGCGAGCTCGGTCACGAGGCGCTGGAAATTTCGCCTGACGCACGAGAAGTCCTGCGCATTGAGGCCGGCCTGCCCCGCTTCGGAATCGACATCGACCGCGGCCAGGTCATCTCCGAGACCTCGCTCGACCGCGACTGCGTCTCGTACACAAAGGGTTGCTACCTCGGCCAGGAAGTCGTCGCGCGCCTAAAGACCTACGGCTCGCCCAAGCGCGCGCTCACGGGACTGGTCTTCCGTAGCATCGGTCTCCGTCCGATGCGGCGCACACCGAAGTCGTCCCCTTCGCAGGTAGGCTACGACACGGTCGATTACGATTCTCTCGAAGACTCGGCGGGCCCCATCCGAATCCGGCACGGCGCTACGCTGCCACACTGGACGCGCGACAATGCAACGTATTTCGTGACCTTCCGGCTGGCGGGTTCACTACCTCGATCACTACTGGACGCTCTGCGCGAGGGCAAGCGGCTTCGCTTCAAGAGCATCGATGAGGCTTTGGAATCAGGGGCAGGACCAAAGTATCTAGCGGATGCGCGAATCGCCGATCTGGTCCAGAACGCGTTGCTTCATTTCCACAACACGCGCTACTTCCTATTTGCCTGGGCCATCATGCCCAATCACGTGCATGCTGCGTTCAAGGTGTTTCCCGGCAACGAGCTCGGAGACATTCTGCGCTCGTGGAAGAGCTATACCGCTCGACTGGCGAACACCCTACTGGGGCGCACTGGACCATTTTGGCAGGCTGAATCCTTCGACCGGCTCGTCCGCGACGCGCGAGAATTCAATCGCGTAGTCGCGTATACCTATGAGAACCCGGATCGAGCCGGACTCAAGGACTGGAAGTGGCGGGGCGTTCATCCTTTCGAGGAGTCGCTTGAGCGCCATGCCCCCGAGAAGGCCGCTTCCGGTGCGAAGCCGCATCGGACGGAGACCGATGCTACGGAGCGCTCGATCGTTGCGAATGGCAAATTGGTCGGAGAGATGATGTCGGCCTGTCACTCACCGACGTCGCGCGAAGAAATCGCGCTTGCGTCGCTCGACCGCGATCACCGCGCGCCGGGCACCTTGCTCGATACCGGCGGCGCGCAGGCCGAAGTCCGGGCGCTTCCATTCTACGAAGCGCCTTCACGCGAGGACCGCTCGCGCACGCTGTACGACCGCGCACTCCAACTTTTTCAGGACGACTCCGACGACGTCGATCCCGCAGCGATCCCGTTGCTCGAAACGGCGCTCCTGCTCCACCCGCGCTTCGAGGACGCTTACGAAGTCCTCGGCGTGATTCTGCACCGGCAGGGCCGCACGGACGACGCCATTCGCGTCATGCGCCAGCTCGCCGAGATCAACCCCGACTGTCTCATGGCACACACGAACCTGAGCGTGTTCTACGTTGCGAAGGGCCTGATCCCCGAGGCCGAGGAAGAAAAAGCGAAAGCTGCTGTCCTGCAAATTCAACGGGTCGGCGCCGATCGCGCCGCGCGCGACGCCGCCGATTCGGAGCGCCGCCGTCTCGAAGAGGAGGCCCGCGAACGCATCGGCATGTTCCTCGAAGTGCTCGATATCGATCCCGACGACCCGTTGGCGACCTTCGGCCTGGGCAAAGCCTACATCCAACTCAATCAGTTCGCCGACGCGCTCCCCCATCTCGAACGCGCCACGCAACTCCAGAAGGACTTCTCCGTCGCCTGGCTCGACTACGCCAAGTGCCACGAGTTCCTCGGCCACGCCGCAGAAGCCGCCGCGGCCTACAAGGCCGGCATCGCCGCCGCCGCGCGCAAAGGCGACCTCATGCCGATGCGCGAAATGGAGCGGCGCCTCAAGGCGCTGGCATAAGCGACGCGACCCGCGCTACACTCCGCCCGGCAGATCCAACCGGGAGACTCTCACCATGCGCGCACTCTTCAGCTGTGCATTCGCCTGCATCCTCGCCACCGCACCCGCCGCCTTCGCGCAGGAGACCTACGATCTCGTCCTCTCACGCGGCCATGTGATGGATCCCGAGTCCGGCCTTGACGCGGTGCGCGACATCGGTATCCGCGGCGGAAAAATCGTGGCCATCTCCGAATCGTCCCTGCGCGGCAAAGACACCGTCAACGCCGCCAACCTCGTCGTCGCGCCGGGCTTCATCGATCTCCACGCGCACGGCCAGGACGAAGTCAGCGCCGGCTTCCAGGCGCAGGACGGCGTGACGACGGCGCTCGAACTCGAAACCGGCGTGTGGCCCATCGCGCCGTGGTACGCATCGAAGGAAGGCAAGTCCCGCATCAACTACGGAGCGACCGCCGGTCACATTCCCGCGCGTATCTTCCTCAAACACGGCATCGAGGTCGGCCATTTCAGTGGTGATTCCAAAAAGCGCGAACAACTCGGCGAGAAGACCGACGGTTCCTGGGCCTACGCCGCCGCAACACAGGAGGAGCAAGTCAAACTCATCGGCTACTTGCAGCGCGGCCTCGACGAAGGCGCGCTGGGCCTCGGCCTCGGCGTGGCCTACACCCCGGGCGCGACGCGCGACGAAGTCCAGCGCGTCTTCCAGCTCGGCGCCGACAACAAAGTCGTCTCCTTCATCCACATGCGCGCGGCCGGCCCGATCGAACCCGGCAGCGTCCTCGAAGCCATGCAGGAAGTCATCAGCGGAAGCCTCGTCACCGGCGCCTCCATCCACATCGTCCACATCACCAGCATGGCGCTGGGCCAGCTCAAGGAATGCTTTGCCATGTTCGACGCCGCCCGCGCACGCGGACTCGACCTCACGACCGAAGCTTATCCCTACACCGCAGGCTCGACGAATCTCTCGTCCGCGCTTTTCAACGAAGGCTTTCAGGATCGGCTCGGCGTCCAATACTCAGACATCGAATGGACGCTCACCGGCGAACGGCTGAACGCGGAAACCTTCACCCAGTACCGCAAGCGCGGCGGCTGGGTCATCATCCACAACATGCACGCTGAAAACGTGCGCGCCGCGGTCGCGCGGCCCGACGTCATCATCGCTAGCGACGGCGTGCCCTTCGTTGGCGGGCGCGCCCACCCGCGCGGCGCTGGCACCTACAGCCGCGTGCTCGGCCGCTACGTGCGCGAGGAACACGCGCTCCCGCTCATGGCCGCGCTGCGCAAAATGACGCTCATGCCCGCGCAACGCCTCGAAGCCTACGTCCCGCAAATGAAAAACAAAGGACGCATCCGCGAAGGCGCCGACGCCGACCTCGTCGTCTTCGACCCCGCCACCATCCTCGATCGCGCCACCTTCGAAGAACCCGCGCAAGCCTCCGCCGGCATCGCCCAGGTCATCGTGGGCGGCACCTTCGTAGTCCGCGACGGCAAGTTCCAGCAGAACGCCTACCCCGGAAAAGCAATCCGCCGCGAGACGCGGTAGGGGCAATCGACCGCTGGGACGGATCGATCCGATATATCCGTGGCCGCTATTCCTTGACTTGCTCCAGCACGACGAAGTCGCCGGGGTTCCAGGCTTGGGCGATGATGAAGAGTTTTCCGTCGACCTCGCGCAACACGGCGTTGTGGACATGCGCGAAGCGGATCAGGCCGAGGTCTTCTTTGCACATGATCGTCGAGACGATTTGTCCGTCCTTGATCAGATAGATCGGCGCGCCCTTCGTCTTGTCTGCGCCTTCGAGGCACGGCACCAGGGTGTAACCGCCAACGTAATCCGAGTCGCAGGGCAGCGTGCCTTCCGGCAGCATGTACCGGTCGATGAACGCGCCCTCGGGCGTGAAGCGCTCGAGCCGGTTCTTCGGGCGATCGGCCACCACGAGCGACTTGCCGTCCGGGTGCACGGTGATTCCGTGGCCGGTCTGGAATTGGCCGTCTGCGTCGCCCTTCCCTCCGAACGCGAGCCCATTCCATTCCATGGCGAAGGGTTCCGTGCTCGTCACCTTCGCCGTCAGCACGTAGTCCAGCGCAGAGTAGCCCGTCGAAATGTAATACAGCCCGCCAAACTGAACCACGTCGGTCGGCACGAAATTGCCCGCCGCGAAGTACTCCTTCACGGCCGGCACCGTCATTTGCTCGACCGTCGGCGCGGGCAGCGTGTTCACGACTTTTCCGTTGAGGTCGGCCGTGAAAATCGCTGCGCGGTCCACGCCGGGGAACACGAGGAAGGGCGTGCCCTTCGCGTCATACCAGATACTCGCGTTGTGCATCGTGCCGCCGTCGCGCAATTCCGGCGACGCGTCCAGCAGATCCACCTGGGTCATGTCCGCATTCACGCGGAGGATGCCGGAGTTCGGCAGTCCAAAATAGGCCTCGCCCTTTCCCGGGCGATGGTCCACTGCGAAGCCGCCGTGGGCCTTGCGCAGATCGCCCCAGGCCGACTTCGGAAGCTTCACGTCGCGAATTCGAATCTTGAATTGGTACGGCGCCTGGCCCGTGATCCCCGGTGCATCCTTCACTGCCGCTCCCTCCGCCGGTGCTTGCGTCTGCGCCTGGGCCAGCAATACCGAGCGCGTCGCGGCGCCCTCGTGGCCCGGGTGCCCGTCGTGCGCCCGCGCCCCGGCCGCCCACAAGCCCAACGCCACTCCAACCGACACCGCCACCAGCCCGCGCATGTGCATTCTCCCTCGCTCGACGAATCCGAAGCCGCAGTCTAGCAAAGTTTTATCCATTTAGCGCAAGGCGCTCGGCGGCCACGAGGGGAAGTCGCGCAAATCGGGCGAGACAAAGCCCGCGCGGGCGGCATCCGTGGCGAGGGTTTCGGGGCGGTAGTACCGGTGAAGAATCGGAGCACAACGGTCAAAGAAATCCGGATGCGCCGCCTCAAACTCCGCCCACCCCGCAGGTGCGCCCGGAGCAGTCCCCCGGCCGTAGACCAGCGTCCCAAACGCGCAGGTCACCGTTTCATGGTTAAAGATGCGTGGCCGTCCCCAGGGCGGCACTCAGCCTCGGGATACCCGCGCGCATCCGCGCCAGCGCCGCCTCCAGCGTCGCCTCGCGGGGAATTATCACGTTCGTTCCCACCCCCACCCAACCCGTCAAGTATTTACCTTGCAGGAGCGCACCATGAGTAGCGCGCGGCGGGCTGATAGACTCCCGGAGCCTAGAGGGGTAGGGCCGGAGGGGTTAGATCTATGCCGAAAGAGACACGAAAACAACAGTTCTATGGCGTTACCGCCTCTCTTAAAAAACCAACTAATTTTTCGATGCGCGCCGCGATCGCTACAGCGACCGTTATCGCGATCGGGGTTTTTGCCGACAACTTACCTGAGGCTCTTGCTGGCGATAAGGAGCAGACGATGATTGCCGTCCGCATGGTGATGGCAGCAGCAATTGTATTCTTTTTATGTGTGGTGTACTGGGTATGCGTGGCCGTCCGGCACTATCGGCGCGGTGATGCGTGCGAGATTGAAATAGATGCTCTGAATATATCCCCAGATGTGATCACATTGGTTTTACGAAATGATGATCAATATAACGCTCTAGAGGGATGTCATGTGAAAGTTAATGCACTACAGGCTTTGTCCAAGAAAAGCGATGGATCGCAATTTGTTGGTCGTATTTTTTTAACTAGAATAGAGTATTTGATGCACGATCGGTATAGCAGATCTGGCGACTTTACTATACCACCAGGAGAAAAGGTTTATATTGATCTAATGGAAAAGCGTGGGACTGCGGGCGTCTTAAGTAATGCACATCTTTGCACAAACAATATAGCGGATCTCAATGCGGGCATTTACGAAGATTCATACCGAATGGTTATTGGGATATACGGCCCAGCGGGCAAAAAGGAACATGATTTTAATTTTATTTTGTCAGCTTTCAGATTTGATGCTACGCCGTCAGCGCCCGATACGTCAGGCGCTTCCCAACGCACTGATCCACCAGCGCATTCAGGCGGAGCAGCACATGAGTCTTGACATTCCCATCGTTCAACCGGAACGAGAATTCGTTCACGTACCGCGCCTGGGAGCTTGGGTTACGAGGCTTTATGGAGCAGGGGTGGGAACAAACGTGATAATTCCCGCCTCGCGCGGCAATATAGCCACGCCATGCGCCGCGTGCGTCCACTATTCGCGCGTAATTGCCGCGCGCTCAAACGCGCTCAAGAATTCGTCGTCGGTCATCTGCCAATACCCATGGAATAGGGGCCCATGCGCACCGGCGAGGAGCGGTCAGCGGGAATTGCGGCCGGTGACCTGGAGCGCATCCAAATACGCAATGAGCCGCGCCGGGTGATCCGTCTGGATGCCGTCCATACCCCACTCGATCATCGTAGGCCAGTCATCCGCCGAGCCCTCGTCCGTGATGACGATTGCGTGGCGTTGGTGGGCCACTTCCACGAAGCGCTCCGAGCAGAATTTCATGACGCTTGCGATGATCCTCGGTGGCACGGCCAGTTTCCCGAGCATGGGCTCGAGGTTTTTCTCAGGGCCCGGATCGGGCATCGCGAGACACTCGGCGCACTCCTCCTGCACCTGCCGCTGCTGGGGCACGCCCGTGTACCACAGGGCATTGCGCTCCATGCCGTGTTTGCGCACCAGCGCGAGCAACTGCGGAATGGCAGCGGGTTCTTTTACATCGAGGTACACGCCGATCTTTCCCTTGCACAACGCGAAGACCTCCTCCATCGTGGGCACGCGCTCGTCGCGCCACTCCGGTCCGATGCGGCTGCCGATGTCCAGCGCCTTGAGCTCCGCCAACGTGAAATCGCGCACCGCGCCCTTCGCGTCCTGCGTGTAGGCGTCGACCGTCGCGTTGTGCAGGCTCACCAGCGCGCCGTCCTTCGTCAGGCGCACGTCCACCTCGACGAAGTCGCAGCCCAGCTCGATCGCTTTGCGATACGCCGCGAGCGTGTTCTCGGGAATCCCCTCGTGCGCGCCGCGGTGCGCCACCACATACACGCCGCCATGCCGCGGCGCAGGCATTCCCGTCTCGCGCACGACGGAATCGAGCAGTTCCGTTGCATTGGCCGCGACCGAAAGCAAGATCACGAGGACGCAGCAAGACCCATAGGCCCTATACGTCCTATACGATCTATGCGCGGCCGGCGCGAAGAGTCTCATCTCCAGCGCTCAATACCGCGAGCTCGCCGGCGCGTGGTCCGCGGCGGCCCAGGCCTTCTCGAAGCGCGCTTTGACCGCTGCGGCCTCGTCCTCTTTGTCCGGTTGCGCCCCGAGCGCCTTCCACAGGCCAAAGAGCGCAAACCCGTTCTCCGTGTTCTTCCGCAGGTCGGCCCAATACACCACCTCGGCCTCGGCCGCGCGCCCCGCGTCGAGCAGCACCGCGCCCAGGATATGGCGCGACGGCATCGGCCAGTCCGGTGGCTCGTTGTAGGCGAGGCTGTCTTCGAGCCGCACCGCCCGATCGAGGCTGGCGATCGCCGCGTCGTATTTTCCCTTCGCCGCCGCGAGCTCGCCCTCCACGACGTACGCCGCCATCGTAAGCAGCACTTTGGGTTCGTTGAAACCGACCGGCATCGGGAGGTCGGATTCCGTCCACTCGCGCAACGCCTTTAGCTCCTGCCCCGCCGCGCGCAGGTCGTCCTGGTGGACGTGGGCCAGCGCGCGCGCAAAGCGCCACACGCCGCGCACGAAAGGCGCATCGTCCGCCGGCACCGGCTCAGCGAGAATCGCGTCCCACTTACCGAAGCGCACCATCATGTGCAGCGGCGTCGAGTAGAACGACTCGTAGAAGACCATCGCCATGCCCGCGTGGCTGTCCTGCGCCTGCCTGGAGACCTTGCGCGCCTGGAAGATCGCCTCGTCCGCGCGGCCCTGCCGCTCCGCCGCCCACATCAGGAAGTGAATGTTGTGCGGGTAGTACGCCAACGGATAAATCCCCTGCGCCTTGCATTGCGCGATGTAGCGCTCGTCGGTGTCCACCGCGCGCCGGTTGCTCTCGTAGGCGTCCGCATACCGCCCGAGCCGGACATACGTGTGCGAGGGCATATGGATCAGATGCCCCGCCATCGGCGTCAGCGTCAGCAGCATGTCCGCCGCCTGTTCCGCTTTCTGCGGGTAATGCTCCTCGGTCGCGTGGATGTACAGGTGCAGCGCGCCGATGTGCTTGGGGCTGCGCGCCATCACGGTCTCGAGCGCGTCCAGCGCGGCGCCCGTCCTCTCGCGCGGATTGCCATCCTTCGTGTAGTAATTCCACGGCGTCAGATTCATGATCGAGTCCGCGTACAGCGTCATCGTGTCGTCGTCCGCGGGAAACGACGCCGCGGCCTTCGCCATCGCGTCGGCGTAGGCCCGGTCCAGCGCCGCGCGCTCCGCCTTCGGGTCCGCGCTGAAGCGCTGCGCGATCGCGCCGATCAGCGCGCGTTCCGCCTCGGACGCCTTGGCCGCGAGCGATTGCGCCTTCTGCGCCGCCGCGAGTGCCGGCCCCGCATTGTCGGGCAGCAAGGGAAGATTCAGGTTCGGCCCGAGCGCCAGCGCCTCGCCCCAATACACCATCGCGCACTCGGGATCGAGCCGCTGCGCCTCGTGAAACGACCGGATCGCCTCGGCGTGGTTGAAGGCGTACACGAGCCGAAGCCCCTGATCGAAGAAGGTCTGCGCGCGCTCCGACTTCGTGGTGACCGGGTGATGGAGATCGCTAAGGCCGTCCAGCAACGGCGCCAATTGCCCCGGCTCCGCGTTCTCTGCGGCCCAGGGCGCTTGAAACAGCAGTGCGCAAAACACCGCGGCCAGCGCGACACGCATTTGGAAGCTGCGGCGACACGAAATCGAGTTTCTCATGGCTGCGTTCGCTCCTCTGATATCCCGAACACCTTGCTGCGCCCAAGTCCCGGCACAGGCCCTACTGGTTCCCGTACAGAAACCGGAGCCCCGCCTTCGCGGCGGGCGCCACCACGGAGATGTGCTGGTAGGTCGGCAGGATCTCCGACTCGAACTTTAAAAGCTCGTAGCGCTTCGACGCCAGTACCTGGGTCAGTTGCGCGTAACTTTCGAGATTGGAATCCTGGTCCAACGATCCAATCCCGAGGTACAGCCGAATCGGCGGATCATACTCCGCGGTGACTCGTTCCTTGGCGAAGCGGATCGTCGCGTGTTCGCCCCAGCTCGCTATCGGCGCGATCGCGAGATACTTCTGAAAAAGCTCTGGACGCGCCAGCGCCGTTTCCACGACAAACACGGCGGAAATGTCGAAACCCGCCAGACACCGATCGTCCTTCACCGTCCGATACTTCGCGTCGATCGCTGGAATGAGGTCCTGCTCGACAAAGGCCGTGAAGGCCTCGGCCTTGCCGCCCACGGGCGGGCTGCCCTTATACGTGTGCTGCGCCCGGGTCATGTCGTCGGACCAGCGCATCGGGTCGCCCCGCAGCAGCCCCTCGGCGCGCCCGCCAGCCCCCCACTTCGCCGGACTCACGCTCACGGCAATCACATCCGGGATGCGCGACCGGCGCAGCAGCGGCGTAATAATGTTCTTGTAGCCGATGAGATACGGCGCCTCGAAGACCGAATAGATCACCGGATACGAAGCGCCGCTCCCGGCGTAATCGCCCGGGAGCTGCACGTAGACGTCGTAGGCCTTCCCCGTTTGCGCGAAAGTCATCGGCAGATGCTCGATGATCGGCGGCAAGATCTCGCGCTCGATCGGCGAGAGCCAATTGATGTGCACAATCTCCGCGCGCGCCACGAACACGAGGGTCGCGATCGGTATGACTAGGAGCGGCGCTAGATTGAGTTGGCGCAACATCGGTGTCGAGTCACCTTCGGTTGAAAACGCTTCCGGCGCAGCCCCATGGCCGGGTCCCGGCCACGCAGTACCCGAATCGTGACAGGCGCCGCGCCGCCCGTCAAGCCTACGCCGGCTTGCGCGCTTTGAAAATGAGTTCGCCCCGGCCGACGTAGTCGTGTTCGAGTATCTCGTATCCCCGCGCACGCAGCGCCGCGGAGAGCGTCGCAAAGGTATAAAACGTCACGTGTTCGTCGCCGTAGGCGTCCGGCTTCACCTTCTTGTACAGCCACTCGATCACGACCCATTCCCAGCGGTCGTAGTCCGGCGTGCCCAGCACCAGTGTCCCGCCCGGCTTGAGCACGCGCGTGCATTCGTCGATGTGCGTGCCGCCTTCGTTTGGGATGTGCTCGATCACCTCGCTGCTGATCACGCAGTCGAAGGTGCCATCGCCAAAAGGCAGACGCATGCCGTCGCCCTGCACCAGCAGCCGGTTCGTCCGCCGCATGAACGCGAGCTTGTCGTACCGCAGGTCGACCCCGACCGCGTGCGGCATCGCGGCCAAGATATGGCTGCTGCCGCAGCCGATGTCGCAGGTCGAGACCGTGGGCGGCGTGAAGCGCGTGATGATTTTGTATCGCGTCCGCTGCCAGTACCGCTGCAGCCAGATGCGGCTGTTGTGCGCGCGCCAGTCGTAATCGGGAAACGACACCGAATTGCGGATCTTCCACACGCGGAAAAACAGCCGAAGGTAGTCGCGTCCGAACTTGATGATGCGCGCCTTGGAGGATCCTTCGCCGCGCGGGCGATAGTGAAAGGGCACCTCCTGCGTCGTGAATCCCATCGCGTGCGCCTTGAGCAGAATATCGATGAGCAGCACGAAATTCGTGAATTCCAGGTCCATCCGCCGGAAGACCGTCTTGCGGTACAGACGAAATCCGCTCGACAGGTCCCGCACGGGGATATCGAGGCCCTTGCCGAAAAACGAATTCAGGATGCGGCTGAGCAGCAGTCGGCCGTAGGGCTGGTCCGCCCGCCCGCCCGGCACGTAGCGCGACGCAATCGTGATGTCCGCCTTGTCGCGCACGGCCCACAGCGTGCGCACGACGTCCGCCGGGTGAGACTGGTCCGCGTCCATCGTGAGGACATACTCGCCGCGCGCCTCGGCGACACCCCGCAAAATCGCCGCGCCATATCCCACGCTCGACTCCGCCACGTAGGTCGCGCCTTCGCGCCCGGCGATCTGCCGCGTAGCGTCGGGACTGTTCGCGTCCACGACCAGAATCTCGGAGGAAATCTTCATCTCGCGCAACGCGGCCGACAGTTGCGGCAGCAAATGCTCGAGATTCGGCCCTTCGTTCAGCGTCGGGATGACGACCGAGAGGTCCATCGAGTTGTCTTTGAGCGGGACGCGCAAATCGGCCTTCAATCGTGCCCGGGAGCGGGGCGAAAACCCAAGGTGAATAACACAAAGACGACGGACAAATCTAGCCGGCACCTCTTTGGACTGCGGCAGCGATAGCTGCCGCCTTCACTAAGCCAGCGAAGCTGGCGGCATCACTCCATGAGACCCATGACGCCAAACCGATCCGTCCGCTTCACGGATTCTCCGGCAAGGCATACGCGACATACGCGTCGCCCGATTTCGTCCCCATCTTCCCGCCGCCGGCCGCCACGACCACGTACTGCCGGCCATCCACCGCGTAGATCGCCGGCGTCGCGTAGCCGCCGGCGGGAAGCGTGGCTTCCCACAGCGCGTCACCCGTGTCCGTCGCAAACGCGCGAATCTTCTCATCCTGCGTCGCTGCGATAATTATCACGCCGCCCGCGGTCACCACCGGCCCGCCGTAGTTTTCGGCGCCCGTCGGGGGAAGTCCGCGAGCGGTGAGCGCGGGCAACTCGCCCAAGGTCCGCTGCCATTTGATCTCGCCGCGGTTCAGGTCGATCGCGGTCAGCGTCCCCCACGGCGGCTTCACTGCGGGATAGCCCTCCGGATCCAGGAAACGATTGTAGCCGGTGTGCGCAAATTGTGGCGCCGCGTCTCCTGTCGCCGCTTTCGTCGACACAGGCGGCGCTACCGGCGAGAACAGGTACGCGATCAGCTCGTCGATCTGGCCTTCGGGGAGTTGCCGGAAGGAAGGCATCTTGCCTTTGCCGTCGCGGAGCATCGCGCGGACGGCTTCCGCGTTCATGCGCCGTTCGAGGTCAATCAGCTTCGGATACTCGCCCGCGGGATCGCCTTGGCGATTCGTGCCGTGGCAATAGAGGCAGTGGCGCGCGTAGAGCATGCGCGCGGAGCGCGTCGCGCCGCCGCTCTGTTCGGAGAGATCGACCATCTGCAGGATCCACGGCATCTCGCTGGCGTTCACGTACATGATTCCTTCGGGATCAACCGCGGCCCCGCCCCACTCGCCGCCGCCGTCGAAACCCGGAAACACGATCGAACCCTCGCGGCTCGGCGGCACGAACTGGCCTGCGCTCCGCGCGCGCTTGAGGCGCTCGAGTACCGCGGCGTGCGACGCTTCGGAGATGTCCGTCACGTCTGCCTCAATCATCGACTGCCGGCTGAAGGCCGGCGGCCGCACGGGAATCGGCTGCGTCGTCCAGGCCGTCTCGCCGGGCAGGTCCGACGCCGGGAATGCCCGCTCCTCGATGGGGTGCAGCGGCTCGCCCGTTTCGCGGTTGAACACGAACACCAGCGCCGACTTCGTGATCTGCGCGACCGCGGGAATCCGCCGGCCGTCGCGCTCGAAGGTAAACAAGTTCGGCGGCGCGGGCAGGTCGCGGTCCCACAAATCGTGGTGCACCGTCTGGAAGTGCCATTTGCGCGCGCCGGTCGCCGCATCGAGCGCGATCAGCGAATTCGCATACAAGTTCGCGCCGGGCCGATCGCCGCCGTAGAAATCGTAAGCCGCCGACCCCGTCGGCACGTACACAATTCCCCGCGCGGCGTCGAGCGACATGCCCGCCCACGCGTTCGCGCCGCCGAAATGTTCCCACGCGTCCGCGGGCCAGGTCTCGTGGCCCGGCTCGCCGGGATGCGGAATCGTGTGGAACGACCACACCAGCGCGCCGGTGCGCACGTTGAACGCGCGCACGTCGCCCGGCGCGGAGGGGTGCGCCTCGTTCACCCGCACGCCGACGATGATCACGTCCTGGTACACGACGCCCGGAGTCGTGATGACTACGTAGAGCTGCTGCGCCCACTCCGGCAGACCCGCGTGCAAATCGATTGAACCGTTCTCGCCGAAGCCGGCGATCGCTTGGCCGGTCCCAGCGTCGAGCGCGTAGAGCCGCGATCCCGCGCCGGCGAGGATGCGCCGGTCGGCGCCGTCCGCCCAATACGCCACGCCGCGATTCACCCCGCCGCCACCCGGGCCGCCGCCCTCCGAGTAGGGATCGAAGGCCCACAGCGGCGCGCCAGTCGCGGCATTCAACGCGAAGAATTTCAGCCGGGGCGAACTCGCGTAGAGGACGCCGTCGATGATCAGCGGGTTGCACTGCATCTGCGAGCGGCCTTCGGCGTCACCATCGCCCGTGTGATACGTCCAGGCGACCTCGAGCCTGGCGACATTCGCCCGATTGATCTGCGCAAGCGCCGAGTAGTGGTTGCGGTCGTCCCCGCCGAGGTACCCGGGCCAGTCCGCGCCCTGCGGATCGGCAGCCCGTGCCCCCAGCGCTGCCAGCGCCATCGCCAAACCAATTGCCACGCCCGGCCTCATCCGCCCCGCCGCCTCCATTTTCGGGCGGCACTATAACAAAGCCTGCGTGGAGGGTTGCGCTCCTGCGCGACCGATGACCTCTATGAGATCAGGGCACGCCTGTTGCACTCCCCAGGCGTGCGGATTCAACGTTGAAGTGCAACGAGGCGCTCCCGCGCGGACGTCGCGTGGCGTTCATGCCACAGGCCCCGGCTCGCGGAGGCTGTTCGACGTTGTCATTGCTGTAAAGGTTAGGTAATTCGAGGACGCAAATCCGTAGAGTGAGGGCTTATGGGCCGAGGTGGAGGCCGAAGTGGCATAGTCGCCCCACGTAAGCACGAGATCGAAGAAAAGTGGGGATTATATCGTTCGTTCCCTCGCCATCGAGAAAAGTAAAAAATACGGCCATTTCGCGCATTTCTCTTCACACCTTAGATCTCTTCAATTTCCAATATCTCCTTGTTTTCCATATCAGGCCGCGCGCAAGGGAACGAACGATATAATTCCCAGAAAAGTCCGGCCGGATCGATTCGTCCAGGCCGACTTTCGGCCGCCCGACTGGATCTTATTGCTACCGCTCTTCCGTTGATTCACCGACTCGCTGGTTGAATTCCTCGCCGCCGTTTGCTTAAATCGGCAATGCGAACGCTGAAAATCAGACTAAACCGACGCGGTCTGTGTTTTAGTACCCCGCAAGCCACTCCTTCCATCCCAACTATCACGTTCCTGGAGACGCAATGATCGTATCGGTTCCCAAGGAAACGGCATCCGGCGAGCGCCGTGTCGCGCTGGTTCCGGAATCCTGCAAGAAACTAATTCAGGCAGGCTATGCCGTGGCCATCGAAGCGGGAGCAGGCGACGCGGCTTACTTCCCGGACGAGGCCTATCGGGCGGTGGGCGCTACGGTGGAGCGCGATGCCGCGTCACTACTGGGCAAGGCCGACTTCGTGGTCCGCGTGAACGCGCCCGCGGCAAGCGGCCCCGCGGGGCGGAACGAGGTGGAGTGGATGCAGCAGGGCGCGCTCCTGTTGGGGTCGCTCATGCCGCTGCGCAACCTCGGTGTGGTGCGTGCCTTGGCGGCGCGAAACATCACCGCCTTCTCGACGGACGCGATCCCCCGCACCACGCGCGCGCAGCCGATGGACACGCTCTCGTCCCAGGCCAACATCACCGGCTATCGCGGCGCGCTGCTCGCGGCCGTGGAGCTGCCCAGGTACTTCCCGATGTTGATGACGGCGGCGGGGATGGTGCCCGCCGCCAAGGTGTTCGTGGTGGGAGCGGCCGTGGCGGGGTTGCAGGCGATCGCGACCGCGCGGCGGCTGGGCGCCAACGTCACCGCGACCGACGTCCGCCCTGAGGTGAAAGAACAGATCGAGAGTGTGGGCGGCAAGTACGTCGGCATCGAACTCAAGGAGAGCGCGGTGGCGGGAGGCGGTTACGCCAAGGAGATGTCGGAAGAGGACAAGACCCGCCAGCGCGACCTGCTGGCGGAGCACTGCGCCGCCGTAGACGTCGTGATCACCACCGCGCTGATCGGCGGGGTGTTCGCGCCCATGCTGATCACCAAGGAAATCGTACGCCGGATGCGGCCCGGATCCGTCATCGTTGACCTTGCGGCCGACGGCGGCGGCAACTGCGAGCTGTCGCGGCCCGGCGAAACCGTAGTGGAGCACGGCGTGAAAATCCTGGCGCCGCTCAACGTTCCCTCCGGCATGCCCACGCACGCCAGCACGCTGTTCTCGCGCAATGTTGCCGCTTTCCTGCTGGCGTTCACCAAGGACCAGGCATTCCAGTTGGACCTGGCGGACGACATCCAGCAGGGGGCCCTGATTACCCACGCGGGCCAAGTGATGCACGCGCGCACCAAGGAAGCACTCGCGAAAGCGGAGGGACAATGAAGACACTGCTCATGCAACTCATCGGGGCCGCGTAGGCCATGCAGCCCGCCCAACCTTTCGACTTCTGGTCCATGGTGTTCGTGTTCCTGCTGTCCACGTTTATCGGGATCGGAGTAGTTCGCCGGGTGTCCCGGCTTCTGCACACGCCCTTGATGTCCATCACCAACGCGATCTCGGCCATCGCGGTGGTAGGGTCGATCATCGTCACGGGGTCCGACTATCCCACCGAGATCCGGCTCATGGGCGCGGTGGCGCTGTTCGCCTCGACGACCAACATCGTGAGCGGATTCCTGATCACGTACCGCATGCTCAAGATGTTCAAGACGACGCGCGGGGGAGGCCGGAAATGATGGCCTCCATCGTTCAGTTGGCCTACCTCACGGCGGCCAGCCTGTTCATCTTTTCGCTGCACTGGATGAACGACCCGAAGACGGCCCGCCGCAGCGTGTTCGCCGGGGCCACCGCCATGCTGCTCGCGGCCGCGGCCACGTGGATTCAACCCGTAGTGGTGCACCACGGCTGGGTAATTCTGGCGATCCTCGCCGGATTCGCCGTCGGCATCCCGCTCTCGATGGTGCCGCTGACGGCCGTGCCGCAACGGACCGCGCTGTCCCACGCGTTCGGCGGCCTCGCGGTCGGGCTGGTTGGCACCGCGAAGTACTATCACTGGTACAGCGAGGGCGGAGCGCAACTGACGGCGTTCAAGATGACGGCGATCATCGCGGAGATCCTGCTGGGCTTTCTCACCTTCACCGGCAGCCTGATGGCGGCCGGGAAGCTGCAAGAGGTGAAGTGGATCCCCCAGCGGCCGGTGACGTACCGGGGCCAGAACTTCACCAACATCGGGTTGCTGGTCCTGGCGGTCGTGATCGGCATCATGCTGATTCTGAACCCGATGGCGCAGTGGGCCCCGATGATGTTTCCCATGGTCATTGGGCTCGCGTTGATCTTTGGCGTGCTGCTGGTCATCCCGATCGGCGGCGCGGACATGCCCACGGTGATTTCGATCCTGAACGCCTACGCCGGTCTCGCCGCAGTGGCCATGGGCTTTATGCTGGACAACAAACTGCTGATCACGGCCGGCGCGCTCGATGGGTCCAGCGGTCTCATCCTGTCCATCATTATGTGTCGCGCGATGAACCGCTCCTTCATCAATGTGCTGTTTGGCGCGTTCGGCCAGGTGCAGCAGGCCAAACCGCTCGAGCCGGGGAATGCATACAAGTCGGAGACCATCGAGGGCGCGGCCCAGGTGCTGGAACAAGCCAATCTGGTGGTGATCGTGCCGGGGTACGGCATGGCCGTGGCGCAAGCGCAGCACAAGATCCGCGAGTTGTACGACCAACTCACGAAGCGGGGCATCACGGTAAAGTTCGCCATTCACCCCGTGGCGGGACGCATGCCGGGCCACATGAACGTGCTGCTGGCCGAGGCCGACATCCCGTATACGGACCTGGTGGAGATGAGCGACATCAACGCCGACATGCCGCAGTGCGACGTGGCGCTGGTGGTGGGGGCCAATGACGTGGTGAACCCGGTGGCGCGTCACGACAAAACCAGCCCCATCTACGGCATGCCCATCATCGACGCCGACAAAGCCAAGACCATCTTCGTCATCAAGCGTAGCACCCGGCCGGGGTTCGCGGGCATCGACAACGAACTGTACTTCTCAGACCGGACGTGGATGCTATTCGGGGATGCGAAGAACGTGATC
>JBCLBO010000033.1:0-31875 GCA_038916785.1 Candidatus Hydrogenedentales bacterium
TAGTGGTTAGGGGCAATTCCCCCGCGCAAGAACTCCATACACTTGGATCGGCCTTAGCAAACGCCGGATTTAATGTTGATGGTCAAGTAAACAAAAACTTCCCACCAAACGAAATCATTGTGATTGTTGGTGCCAATCAAGGCAAGTAGATTTACTGATGTTGTCCATGAGAAAACTAACTCTTAGTGAAGCGCGACGCACTGGCCGCATGGATGAATTCATGCGCGAGCAACAGGCGCAGCTAGACAAAGAAAAGAAACGCGGCAAAGAATCCGTTCTTCGCCGCGTGATTAAGCGGATGTCTAAAAGGCGTGAATGAGCCTGTTAAACATGGCGTGCGACATTTTCTTGCCGTTCTTTTCGCGCATGTTGAACCGGAACTCAAACTCGCCAAGGTATTTGTCCATGTGCTTGGCCGAAACGTGAATATGAGTGCTCAGGATGCTGCGCTTTAACTGCGACCAGAAACCCTCGATGGTGTTCGTATGAGTGTTGCCACGGACATACTCTTTTGCCCCGTGATTGATGACGCTGTGGCCGTAGCCGAGCATTCCGAGGCGCGTGTACGCCGCCCATTCGTCGGAATGAATCTCCGATCCCTTGATCACGTTCGCTTCGATGATCGGTCAGCGTCTTGCGCTTGGCGTCCGGCACAACCTTGGTCATTACGTCGCCGGAGCGTTCGACCATTCCCATAACGATGGTCTTGCCAGTCGCGCCACGTCCGGGCTTGCCGCGACGAACGCCGCCGACGTAGGTTTCGTCCACTTCAACGTGGCCGAACAATTTCTTGTTGCCGTCAACATCGGCCATGTACTTGCGAATCTCATGTCCCATGCGCCACGCGGTTTTGTACGTCACGCCAAGAGATCGTTCCAGTTCCTTCGCCGATACCCCGTGGCGCGTCGTGCTGAAAAGGTAGATGGCATAGAACCACAGTTGCAGCGAAGTGCGTGTATTCTCAAACGGTGTGCCAGCGCAAGGGTGGATGTGATGGCCGCACCACTGGCACGAGTAGCACGGCTGGCCCTTGATGCGATGAAACTTGCCCGCCTTGCTGCACTTCGAGCACTCCGGCTTGTCGCCAAACCGGCAGGCCATGACATGATCAAGGCAAATGTCGTCGTTTGCAAAGGCTTTGAAGAACTGGCGAACCGTCATCTGAGTACCCTCTTTTCTTATCTACACCAAAGGGTATCAGATATTCAGTACGTATGTCAATGGGATAATTACTTTGGATAAATTCACCACCGGGTTGCTGTTTGGGCCATGTTTTGGACGATTCAGCATACAAATTCCCGCAATCACGATCTGTCTATTGTCGATGCAAGTGCTTTCTAGGCAATCACTTAGAATGGATGACCAGCGTTGGCACCTCCTTTGCCATTACCATGCCAGCGCCGAATAAAAGCGCTGCAAACCAGTAGAAAGCGAACACGGGCGCGGCCCGGAGCGAAGGAGATAGTAGTCATGGGCGTTTTCACACGAGTGCGCGACATTCTCAATTCCAACATCAACGCGGCGCTGGACAAGGCGGAAGACCCTGAGAAGTTGGTCAAGCAGATGATCCGGGAGATGGAAGACACGCTGGTGGAACTCAAGGCCGCGTGCGCCGGCGCCATGGCGCAGGAGCGCAAAGCCGAACGCGAACACGGCACCGCGCGCCGCGAAGCGAACCACTGGGCGGAGCGCGCGGAGATGGCTGTGCAGCGGGGGCGCGAAGAGTTGGCGCGCGAGGCGCTGTATACCAAGCGCAGCTACCTGGACGATGCCGAGGTGATCGAGACGGAGCGCGCGAAGCTCAGCGAAGTGGTGGCCGCGTACAAGGCGGACATCGTCACCATCGAGGAAAAACTCGGCACCGCGCGCGAACGGCAGGCCGTGCTCGTGCAGCGGCACATCCATGCGGTGCACAAGCGCCGCGCGCAGCAGGAAATCCGCAGGTTCGACACCTCGGGCGTGATTGTCCGCTTCGACCAATTCCAGGAGCGCATCGAGCGAGTCGAGGGCGCGGCGGAGATCGAAAACTACGGGCGACCGAAGGCGCGCTCGCTCGAGGACGAATTCCGATCAATGGAGCGCGACGAGAACATCGAGCGTGAACTCCAGGACCTCAAGGGCCGCGCGCGCGCGAAGACGGCGCAGCCGGCATTTGCTTAACGCAGCCAAACGGACAAGGACGAGACGACCATGGGACTGAGAACAATGGCTTACGACGATGCGTACGGGCGCGGCGGGTTGTACCGCTCGCGGGATGGGATGATCGCCGGCGTGTGCGCCGGCGTGGCGGAACACTTCGACCTCAGCGTGTTCTGGACGCGCGTGATCGCGGCCGGCGTGGTGGTCTGCTCAGGCATCTGGCCGGGCGTGTTCGTGTACTTCGTCGCCGCGCTCCTGATGAAGCGCAATCCCTACCTGCGGTATTAGCCGACGAATCCGGGAGGATCGCGCTCCCGCGCGACCGAGATTCCCGGACAAACCAAATCGTAGGGGCGGCCCTCTGTGGCCGCCCTTTTGAACCGGCGAATGCTATCAATCGCGCGTGGATCTGGGCGGCCACAGGGGGCCGCCCCTACGCCGCATGCATCCTGGACTCCCGCGGCCGGCTGGGGAGCGCGGCCTCCCCGTGCGAAGGCGTGGAATGCGGCTTAGAGCATTTTAACAAGTCATCGATACGATCGGGACTAGACTCCTTTCAATTTTATTGCGGTCATCGGCGTCCATCTGTATCTATCGGTGGATAATTTGCTCTAGAGTCCTAACTGCGGCGCGATGGATTGCATGGCGGCGATGACGAGGCGGAAATGCGCGTCGGGGTCGACGCCGAGTTCCTCGATCCCCCGCCGGACATCGTCGCGGCTGACGCCGCGGGCGAAGGCCTTGTCCTTAAGTTTATTTTTTACGGAACTCGGTTCGAGACCGTTCAATTTTTCCGGGCGCACGTAGCCGATCGCGGTGATAAGGCCGCAGAGTTCATCGACGGCGAACAACGCCTTGGCGAGCGGCGTCGTGCGCGGATGCTTCGTAAACGGCGCGTGGCCTAGGATCGCGTCGCACATTTCTTCGGGATAGCCGCGTTCGCGCAAGTGCGCGACCCCGATCCACGGGTGTCCCGTTTCGTCGAGCGCCGGATTGGGCCAGCGTTCGTAGTCGAAATCGTGCAACAATCCCGTCAGCCCCCAGAGGTCTTCGTCCGCTCCTTTCTGCCGGGCATAGGCGCGCATCGCGCTCTCCACGGCGAGCATGTGTTTACGGAGCGAGTCCGAAGACGTGTATTCTGTGAGCAGGCGCCAGGCGTCTTCGCGAGTCGGCAACGGCATGGCGGTCTCCATCGTCTGATGAGACGAGGATACCCCGAATCAAGCGGAAACCCGCGATCGCCGGTCATAAATTTGGTACGCCGGGGGCCAGAAGTATCGGAGGAACCAGCGATGTCCGCTCGACCGCATGATCCAAAAACGGGAGCGTCTCCGGCCGCTCGGGCCGCCAAGCCGCGCGGCCGTCCGATGGTGCGCGTGCTCGTTTTGCTCGCTCTGGCCGGGGCCGTCTATTCGTTTCTCCCGGCGCCCAAACCGCAGCTCGTGGTCCCGAACACGTCCGCGATTGCGCAGTGGCCGGCCTACGGCGGCGATCCGGGCGGAACGCGCTACTCCGAGGTGGACCAGATTACGCCGGGCAACGTGATGCATCTTGAACAAGCCTGGGTCTATCGGACCGGCGAGGACTACACGGGGACCGAGGACGAGGACTCCGCGGCCTTCGAGGCCACGCCGATCGTCGTCGATGGGGTCATGTACTTGAGCACGCCGTCGAACCGCGTGATCGCGCTCGACCCCGAGACCGGTGCAGAGCGATGGACCTACGACCCCAAGCTCAATCGGGCGAGGGGCTCTTCGGAGTTCACCTCGCGCGGCGTGTCCACCTGGCCGCAGCCCGGCCAGGAACCGGAGGGCGACTGGGGCCGGCGCATATTGTTTGCCACGCTCGACGCGCGGCTCATCTGCCTGGAGACTGCGACGGGGAGACCCTGCGAGGACTTCGGCGCGAACGGTCAAGTCGATCTGAACGCGGGCACGGGTGCGAATCCCAGTTCCGGCTTTCTCGAGTACACGGTCACGTCCCCGCCGGCGATCGTTCGCGATCTGGCCATTGTCGGCTCTGCCATCGGCGACAACCGCGCCGTCGAATCCGAGCGCGGAGTGGTCCGCGCCTTCGACGTGCGCACGGGCGCGCTCGTGTGGAGCTGGGACCCGATTCCGCGCGGGCCCGAGAGCGCCGCGTGGGCCGAGTGGGAACCCGAACAGGCCACGCGGACCGGCGCGGCGAACGCGTGGTCGGTGTTGTCCGCTGACGCGGAGCGCGACCTCGTCTTCGTGCCGACGGGCAGCGCGTCGCCGGACTACTACGGCGGCGAGCGCAAGGGCTCGAACCTCTACGCGAACTCGACCGTCGCGCTGCGCGCGTCAACGGGCGAAGTCGTGTGGGCCTTCCAATCGGTGCACCATGACCTGTGGGACTACGACGTACCGGCGCAGCCGGTGCTCATGGACGTCACGCGGGACGGACTGAAAATCCCCGCCGTCGTCCAAGCGACGAAGATGGGCCACGTGTTCTTTTTCGATCGCGACACGGGCACGCCGCTCTTCGGCATCGAGGAGCGGCCCGTGCCGCAGTCAGACGTTCCGGGCGAGGTGTCGTCGCCGACGCAACCCTTCCCCACCGTCACGGAGCCGCTCGTGCCGACGACGCTCAAGCCGGAAGACGCCTGGGGCCTGACGCCCTTTGATCGGCGCGCGGCGCGCAAACGAATCGAGTCACTGCGATCGGACGGCCTCTTCACGCCGCCGAGCGTGCAGGGGTCGATCCATTATCCCGGCGTGGCCGGCGGCACCAACTGGGGCAGCGTGGCCTTCGATCCCGATCGCGAGGTAGTAGTCATGAACACCTCGCGCGTGGCCTTCGCGGTCACACTGTTTGCGCGCGACACCTACGACCGGAACAAAGACTACGGCGACGTCGAGCGCGGCCGCCAAGAGGGCACGCCGTACATCATGCACCGCGAGCCGCTGCTCTCGCCCCTCGGACTGCCGGTGTCGCCGCCGCCCTGGGGCACGCTCACGGCCGTCAGCACAGTGACGGGCAAGGTCGTATGGACGAGCGTGCTGGGCACGCCGCGCGACATCGCGCCGGTGCCAATTTCGTTCAACTGGGGCACGCCAAACATGGGCGGCCCGATCGTGACGAAGAGCGGCCTCACGTTTATCTCGGCGACCATGGATTACTACCTGCGCGCCTTCGACACCGCGACGGGCACGGAATTGTGGAAAGGCCGCCTGCCGGCCGGCGGCCAGGCCACGCCGATGACCTATCGGCTCAAGCCGGATGGAAAACAGTTCGTCGTCATCTGCGCCGGGGGCCATGGCAAACTCGGCACCAGACTTGGCGACTACGTGATCGCCTACGCACTGCCCGACAAGAAAGCCGAGTAGCACCTGCGATCCACCGTCGTGCATAATCCGCGAGCAAGCGAATCGCGTAGGGGCGGCCCCCGTGGCCGCCCAATTCCGGAGCGCGATCATCTTTCTTCCAGGGAGCGTCGGATCGGTGGATGCGGAGAACGGCGACGCGCCCACATCCCTTGAAGACTTCGCATTCGTCAGTTCGCTCCCGGATTCGCGGCCGGGCGTCGTGGTCGCCAAGAGCCGCAAGAAGTACAGCACCGAACGCCACGTCTTCGTCATCGAGGACCGCTACGTCGTAAAGCGCTACCGCGCCTACGCCTGGGGCCGATGGTGGCGCGCCTACTGGAAACGCGAACACGACGCGCTCGAGCGCCTGCGCGATCTCCCCGTGCCGAAGACCTACGGATACTTCCGCACCAAGCACGGCGCCAACCGCGACGTGATCTATGTGCGTGAATGCGTGCGCGGCGAACAGCTGAATGCGTCGATGCGGATCCTGAACGGGACAGTGCTCCCGGAGGTCTGCGATCTGATGGCGGAGGTCCACCGGCACTTGGTGATCGCAAACGACTACGCGCTGCACAATATCCTGCGCGGCGCGGACGGCCGCCTCTACTTCATCGACTTTCACCGCGCGCGCGTCTTTCGGCGCCGCAGCCTGAACTATTGGATCTACGCGGGCAAAGACTTGTGCCACATCTACAAGGTAAGCTGCGGCCGGGACCCGGCGCTCTTCTTCGCGTTCCTCGATCGATACTTCTCGCGCCCCGGCACCGCGCAAGGCTGGCAGCGCGCAGTCGTCCTGCGCGCGTTCCGCTTCTGGTGCCGGACCTACTCAGTCCCGCCGCCCCCGCCCTATCGGCCCGCCTAAGCCGCGCGCGAGTTCGGGGTGATCCGTGGGCGCGCACCTGTCACACTATCCCTTCTCTATCTGCGAAACGCGGGTGAACCATGGCGGTCGAACCCAAAAAAGCAGCGGCGTGCATCATCATGGACGCGGAGGGCCGCATCCTGATGGTCCGCCGCAGTCCCCAGTTGCGCTTCATGCCCGGGCACCACGCCTTCCCCGGCGGCCGCGTGAATGAGACCGAAAGCGCCGACTTCGTCTTTGGCGCGAACGACCCGGCCCTCGCGCGATCGGTGAAGGCGGCCGCACGCGAGGCCTTCGAGGAAACGGGGCTGCTCCTGGCCGATGGTCGCGATCCCGGCGTCGACGCGCTGCGAAACGCGCGGCGCGATCTGCTCGATAACGACGCCGACTTCGACAAAATCCTCGGCGCATTCGGCGCGTGGATCGACGCCGCCAAATACGAAACGGTGGCGAACTGGATCACGCCGCCCCCCTCCCCCATTCGCTTCGACACACTCTATTTCCTCGTGCAACACCGCGGCCCGCAAACGCCCGAACTCATCGTCGGCGAATTGGTCGGGCTAGACTGGCTGCATCCGCGCGAGGCGCGCCGCCGCTGGCACCTGGGCGAAATCCACGTCTCCACGCCGGTCGCGTGCACGCTGCAACCGCTGGCCGCGCGGCCGTATCCGGAGTGTGTGCCGCTCGTGCGGCGGCTCACGCTGGATACGCCCGGCCACCCCAATCGATTCGAGTTGCGGCGCGGCATTCATCTAATCCCGGTGAAAACCAAAACCATTCTTCCAGCGACTCACACGAACTGCATCCTGATCGGCGAAGAAGAATATCTACTGATCGATCCCGGCTCCGATCTCCCCGGTGAACTCGACAGCCTCTGCGATCAAATCGACCAGTTGTCCGACATGGGCGCGAAGATGCGCGCCATCGTGGTCACGCACAGCCACCCCGACCACGTCGATGGCGTGGGGTATGTGCGCGAACGCTATGGCGTGCCGGTCTGGGCGCACGAGGCGACCGCCGAGCAGGTGGATTTCACTGTCGACCGCCGGCTCGCCGAGGGCGACATCATCGATCTCGAAGGCGACCCGGGTTGGCGCGTGCATGTGATGCATACGCCCGGACACGACCTCGGACACCTCTGCCTCTACGAGGAAACGACGCGGACGCTGGTCGCGGCGGACATGGTCGCCAACCCCGGGACCATCGTCGTCTCCGAGCAGTACGGCGGCAACATGGACCAGTTTATCGCGAGCCTGGAGCGGCTGATGGCGATGGACGGGCCGCGCCTGATCATCCCCTCCCACGGCTGGCCCGTCGGCAAGGCGGAACAAATTTTCCGCAAGCACCGCGACCACCGCCTCTGGCGCGAGAACAAAATTCGCGAGGCCTACGAATCCGGCCACACGGGGTTCAAGGCCCTCCTCGCCGCAGCCTACGACGACGCCAAACCCGAAGCCATGCCGCTGGCCGAGCACGCGCTGCGCGCCCACCTCACGCGGCTCGGGCTTAAGCCGGAGGAATAGCCGCTGTCCCTATTAAACAGAGCACGTCTTTCACGCGAATGCGCATCCCGCGCACGCACGGCCGTCCGCCGCGCTGCTCCGGATCCACGGTGATTCGATTCATCGCGCGACACCTCATATCGGAACGGTTTATCAGTTGCCCGAGGGCCGCCCCCGCAAACTTTTTTTCGTCGCCGGGAGGGTCGCGCTCCCGCGCGACCGAGATCGCGTCATTGCGAGAAGCGGCCCCATCGCAACGAAGCAATCTCACCCTCCCGCCGCGTCTGCAAACCCTCGCCCCGCACCGGCACGCCACGCAACCCTCTATATACTTCTCCAGTCCGTTGCACTCCCGAAAGACGCAGGTGCGAGACAAGGGCTCGCCGAGCACGGCGTGGTTAGGGAAACGAAGGGGTACGAAAATGTACGGCGCGCGGAATGGATGGATTTATGCGCATCGGTACCGTGAATCGCCTCGTCGTCTCACCATAGCGAACGTGGATCCATCTCAGACGCTGGTTCATGATTTCTGTCAGTTTGAGGCGCTCAGGTAGAAGACAACAGCGCTACGTGGACCGCTCTCAATATGGTCTCACGTCCGTCAATTCAGTGAATCTGCTGGACAAGTGTAGTGTATACTATACGTGACATTCGCATCGTATGTGAGCTTCGAGCTTGGAACTCTCTTAACTTCTTAGTCGAATTTGCCGATCAATAAGCTAGTCGAGTTATGGTATAAATTATAGACAGAGATGATAAAATAACTACAAGGCGGCAACACCCCACATAAGTTGATACGAGAGGACGGAGCAAGATTAGCGTACGTGTTTGAATCTCGCATACAAATCCGAGTATGAAAGTGACTAAGTCGATGCTGCCGGAGTGAGGATTATGGTAGAGAAAGCGGATCAGGCGAAAAGAGAGCCGAACTGGGGCTTGCCAGTCGAGAGATTCCAGAAGGCCGTAGCGGGCCTAGTGGAGCTACGCGACCGTGGCAGGTTTGTGGTCTTCTTGCCGAGACGCAATCGCCCGAAAGTAATCGGCGATGTGGCAGAGTACCTTGACGGATATCGGAAATCCGTCGGCCAAGGCACCGAAGAAAACCTGGATGTAGAAGCAGCGGCAGCGTTGAATGAAATTCAGCAGATTCTCCGTGTTGCGTTGCGCTACGCGGATATCGATCAAGCGGTGCGCCATCTGGAACAGACTCAATTCGTTGACGAGGAAAATGGTCAAATCTCCGCAGCGCAATTGGCTTTTCGCGAAGAGGTGAAAAGCAAGCTGAGCGAAGTTCACAAACGTCTATTGACTCCCCGTTTACGGGCAAGAGCGGCAAGACTCAAGTCGGCTACGGTCTCGATATTGGAAGACGTTGATTTCGAAATCGTCGAACGCCGGTTCGATTCGGCTTCTGCAGAGAATGTCTCCGGATATTATGTGCGTATAAGACTCAGATATTCGGAAAATCCAAGCCGTTCTCCGTTCGTGGCCTTTTGGGGAGATTCATGGGAAGAGGAAGCGTCAAGCTTCGAATTAGAATGCGATGAATCCGACATCGATGTGCTCATTACGCGATTGAGTCTGGCAAAACACCAGTTTCTGCAAAAACTGACACCATCGGACGATCAGAATGGGTAATGTGGGTGACTACAAAGAGGCCCGGATCGGGCCAGGCGGCGACTTGAGGTCGTTTTTTCGGGAGGCGTTAGTTCGAAAGAAGTACATCGATCCTGGCGGACGTGAGCTACCTGGACTTAGTGACTTGCTTCAGTCCTATTTCCGGAATCGACTGCAATCGCGAGCGATTGATCGCCGCGATATTGAAGACTATTTGCCCGGTACCGGAGCCCATATTTGGGTAAGCGGCGTGCATGGGTCCGGCGTCGCTTACAGGGTCGTTCGACGCATAGAGAGTGATCGCAAAGTCTCACAGGCCGTCGCGCCTTCCAGTCAGTATCAATTACCGTCTATTGAGTATGAGGGTTATCCCTCAGATTTGTTGATTGCAGAATTGAGGCGAGAACGAGATGAATTACGAGTCGAAAATGAATTGCTTTCGACCAGGATTGCGCAGGAGAGAATGGCGGCTTTCGAAGCTAGGATGGACGCAGAACAATGGAAATCGTTAACCGAGGATGCACGCGTCTCTGCTCTAGAAGCTAAGACACAATCCAATAAAGTTCTTGACGCGCACAAGTCGTCGGTTGAAGCCAATCGCGATATGCAGCGAGTGATATTGGCAGGATCCGACGGCCGTTTGCAGATGTCGGCCCTTTTTCACGGCGTTGTAGATCATTCTGGCGAAGACTCCGCTATCGTAATCTACGAATCGGATGATGGACCGATTGAGCACGTCTATACAAAGAACCAGTTCTTAGGCGGTCGGCTGCCAGCCGAAGGAGAGAGGGTCACAATCGGATTTTTCATGGCATCAGAACAGATTCAGCAGCAGGAATCAGAGGTCGATATCGCCCTAAACATGAAAGCCAGACGCCCCAATGTCATCGAGAACCCCCGTCCAATCTGATTTCGAGATTCAAATAATCGTTCTGGCCTGCGGTCACGGAGATACCGTACTAGTCGGACTTCCATCCAAATCGAAAGTGGCATCGTGGGTTCTTATTGATTGCAATCTTCAAGTTCGAGATGGAACGTGCGATAGGTTCTTCGAACTTGTTGAGAAGCACAGAATTACCCGGCTGGAGTACATTTTTCAGACTCATCCGGACCATGATCACTTCTTGGGAATGGATCGCGTTCTTGAATACTTCTCGACGGGGGGGAGAAGTATTGGCGTGTATTGCGACACCGGCTGTCCACAGCAAGTCGCGGCGTGGCTTGGACTGGGGCCGGGTTACGCGGCTTACGGGCGACTGCAGGAAATTGTCGATAGGCTTGCAGGTGAAGGCAAAATTGAAATCTTCGAAGTCTCAGATCGCCACATGGACATTCCGGTACGGGGATACGACAACATACGATTTATTCCGTTGGCTCCGAATGTCACGCAGCGACGAGTGGATACCGTAGCGGGGCTCAAAAAACTCGCGCAGGGTCATCGCGTCAGGCTCGAGGCAAATGCACTCTCGATCATCATGGTGCTGCAGGCCGAGCACGAGGGCGCGAAGCTGAATGTACTCTTGGCCGCTGATGCGGGCGAGCCAGAATTGGAAAAGGCGTTAGCGATTTGGGAGGAAAAGGCAGGAATCCCAACTGGTACTGGACGGCTCGAAGTTGTCAAGGTGCCTCATCATGGGTCCTTCGCGTCTCATTACCGTCAATTATGCGCTCGTAACTCGAGCGCCGAAGCCGTCGCGACAATCTCGTGCGGTTGTACACGCACAGGTCTACCGGATCAACGTGTGATCAGGAACTATCTGGATGGCGACTGGAATGTACTTGTTACGACAATGCCGAAACCGCCAGTCTCAAAGATTTCTCCGCTTGCTCTGCTGCAGGCACCACCCATCGCCGCACCGGAATCACGAAACGATATTGAACTGACATGGAAATCTACGGGTCAATTGTCTTGGGCGCCGACTCGCGCGCGAGTGATGGAAAACGAAATCGATCGATTTACCGCAACCCGATGAAGGCCCTACTATTCGAGTTTGAATAGGCCGCGAGATATTCGGGTTTAATAGGGTTTAATAGGGACAGCCACCTATTATCATCAATCGTAAATAGGTGGCTGTCCCCATTAAAAAATCTATTGAAAAATGGCGGACTCGGAACTCCTTTGGCGCGGGGGGGATTCTCCAGGCACGGGCCCTGCGGCGTCTTGTACAATATATCCTGAGGGGCGCGCGGCCGCGGCTCGGCAAACGGGGGAATTCATGGCAGCAAAGAAGCATGTCGTCGTGCTCATGGGGGGTATGAGCGCGGAGTATGAGGTCTCGATGCGATCGGGCGCGCAGGTGGCGAAGCATCTCGATCGCGACCGCTACTCGGTGACGCCGATCGAAATCACGCGCGAAGGCGAGTGGATTTTCCCGGGACGCGACCGCGAATACCTGGACATCGCCGAGGCGGTCCCGAAAATCCGCGCGCTTCATCCTGACTGCGTGTTCATCGCGCTGCACGGTCCCTTCGGCGAGGACGGGCGCATGCAGGGCCTTTTCGACCTGATGGGAATCCCGTACACGGGTTCCGGCTGCTCGTCGAGCGGCCTGGCGATCGACAAGATCCGTGCGAAGGCCGTCGCGGCCTACGGCGGGATCAAGGTGGCGGAGCAGGTTGTCTTCGAGCGCCGGGAATGGGAGGACGATCCCGCGGCGCTCACCACGCGCATCGGAGCGGCGCTCGGATTTCCGTGCGTGATCAAGAACCCGACGCAGGGCTCCAGCCTCGGCATGGCGATTCCGCAGACGGCGGCCGATTTCGAAGCGGCTGTGCCGGAAGTGCTGCACTTCGGCGGGACGATCCTCGCGGAGCGATATCTGAGCGGGCTCGAGCTGACCTGCGGCGTGCTGGATTTGGACGAGGAACGCGGCGCGTATGCGCTGCCGGTGACCGAAATCCGGCCGGTAAAGGCGAAGTTCTTCGACTACACCGCAAAATATACCCCCGGCGCGACCAAGGAGACTACCCCGGCGCAAATTGATGACGACGTGCGGGATCGGGTGCAGACGATGGCCGTTCGTGCGCATGAACTCATGGGTTGTCGCGGTTTCAGCCGAAGCGATATGATTTTCTCGAACGGCGAACTCTACTGGCTCGAGATCAACACGATTCCAGGCATGACCGAGATTTCCTTGATTCCGCAAATGGCGGCGGCGGAAGGCATGTCGTTCACCGAACTGGTCGGGCGATTGGTCGAAGCGGCGATGGTCTAGGCGGCGCGCGTCATCGAACGCGCCAGGAAAGGCACGATGTCCATTTCGTACACCAAATTGCACGGACTCGGGAATGACTATCTCTTCATCGAATCCGAGAAGAACAAGATCGCCGATCCCGCGGAGCTGTCGCGCCGGATGAGCCACCGGCACCTCGGCGCGGGAGCGGACGGAATCATCTTGATCATGCCGCCGGCCCAGGGCGGGGAGTTCCGCATGCGGATGTTCAACGCCGACGGCAGCGAATCGGGCACTTGCGGCAACGGGATTCGCTGCTTCGCGAAATACGTCTACGAGCACGGGCTGACGAAAAAGACCGAGTTCATGATCGAGACCGGCGGCGGCCCCAACCGGGTGCAACTGCGCGTCGCGGGATCGCGCGTGGAGACGGTGCGCTCGAACATGGGCCGGCCGAAATTTGAGCGCAGCGAGATCCCGATGATCGGCCCGCCGGGCCGCGTCATCGAGGAGCCGCTGGACGTGGACGGCACGACGTACAGGATCACCTGCGCGAACGTCGGCAACCCGCACGCGGCGATTTTCGTGGATGACGCGACCAAGGTCGACCTGCCTGCGATCGGCCCGAAGATCGAGCACCACCCGAAGTTTCCGGAGCGCACGAACGTCGAATTCGTGAACGTGATCGATCGCTCGAACATCGTCATGCGGATATGGGAGCGCGGCAGCGGGGTGACCATGGCGAGCGGCAGCGGATCCTGCGGCGCGGCGCTGGCCTCGATGCTCACGGGCCGCACCGAGAAGCGGGTGAACGTGCATCTCGTATACGGCGCGCTCGCGATCGAGTGGGCCGAGGACGGAAACGTCTATCACGAAGGCCCCGCGACCGAGGTCTACTCCGGCGTGTGGCCCGACGGCGCGGCCTAGGCGCGCACCGATGCCGCTCAAGGTCGCAGTGCTACTTTCGGGCAACGGCTCGACCCTGCAAAATATTCTTGATCGCATCGCGGCTGGCGAGCTCGACGCGCGCGTGGTCTGCGTGATTTCCTCGCGCGCGGAGGCCTTCGGTCTGGAGCGTGCGCAGCGCGCCGGGATCCCCGCGATCGCGTTTCCGCGCAAGAACTTTGCGACTGCCGATTCTTTCGGCGACGCGGTCTGGGGCGAAGTGCGCAAGCATGCGCCGGGGTTGGTCGTGCTCGCGGGGTTCATGAGCCTGCTGCCGATCCCGCCGGACTTCCGCGGACGGATCATGAACGTACACCCGGCGCTGATTCCCGCGTTTTCCGGCAAGGGTATGTACGGGCAGCACGTGCACGAGGCGGTCATCGCCTATGGCGCGAAGCTGTCCGGCGTCACGGTGCATTTCGTCGACGAGGAATACGATCGCGGGCCGGTGATTCTCCAGCGCGCGGTGCCCGTGCTCGAAGACGACACGCCCGACTCGCTGGCGGCCCGCGTGCAGGCCGAAGAGCGCGCGATTTACCCCAAGGCGATCCAGCTATTCGCAGAGGGCCGCCTGCGCATCGAGGGCCGGCGCGTCCGGATTCTGCCGAAGTGACGGCGGCTGGCTTCGATCTGGATGGCACGCTGATCGATTCGACGGACGCGATAGTCGCGTCGTTCTTGCACACCTTCCGCGAAATGGGACATGCGCCGCCCTCGCGCGCGGAGATCATTGCGACGATCAGCGTCACGCTGGAGGACCAGTTCCGCCTGCTTTCGAGTCTCGACGTTGCAGATGCGGCCCGTGTCTACCGCGAACACTACGTCCGCACCGCGCCGGCGACGACCGTGCTGCTCCCGGGCGTTGCGGAAGCCCTCGACGAACTCGCGCACGCGGGGATCCGCATGGGCGTGGCGACGTCGAAGAAACGAACGTCCGCGGAGCCACTGCTCGCCCATCTCAACATCGCGCGCCATTTCGAGGTCTGCATCGGGCCCGAAGACGTGACCCACCCGAAGCCTCATCCCGAGCCGATCCACGCGCTCATGCGCCGGATGAAAATTGCAGAGCCCTCCGGCCTGGTCTTCATTGGAGACACCCATTTCGATGCCGAGGCGGCACTGGCCGCGCGCGTACCCTTCATCGGCGTGACGACCGGGTACGCGACCCGGGCCGAACTCGAAGCCTGCGGCGCGCGGACAATCGTTGACAGCATGGCGGAGGCGGTGAATTGTGTGCTAACCGGCTGTATTCTCACGAGTTAGCTCCAATTGTGTTGACAGGTATCCGAGACTCCCACTACAATCACTCGTCAATCACCAGAGCGGGCCCACGGACGGTGGCAGGTCTCAGCGACAGCGGGATTATCTACCTGACCCTGATGGTCGGAATCATCGTGGCGCTGACGGCGTTTCTCGTCCCGGCGCTGCTGTTGAAGAAGTGCGGCGGATGCGGAGCGCGCAATATGCTCGACGCGACGGAGTGTAATCGCTGCAAGAAAGCGTTTCCAAAGGATGACGGCCCGCTCGGCGGCCGACGCCCGCAGTCATAACTAGGAGGTAGGCCTGATGGCCAATACCATCAACTGCCCGGTATGCGGCAAGCTGACCGATTCGCGCTTGGATAGCTGCCCGCATTGCGGGGCCTATCTCAAGTCGCGCAAGCCGAAGCAGTCCGGCGCATCTGGCGCGAAGCCGCGCAAGGCCTGCCCCCGCTGCGGCTCTGGCGTGCAAGAGGGCGATATCATCTGCGTCTCCTGCGGCACGAATCTGCTGACGGGACAACGAATCGTCGACGAGAAGGCCCTGCAACGGCGGCGTCAGTCCCTGCCGACAGGCTGGCTCGCCGGCGCCGGCGCGGCGGCGCTGATCGCCATCGTGTTGGGCACGCTGTGGATCTACGCGATCAGCCAGGATCCACTGAGCAAGGCGCGGCGGCTCGCCGACGAAGGCCAGATTCTTCAGGCGCTCGATATTCTCCAAGATTATGTCGGCAGCGCGCCGACGGACGGACCCAAAGTGCTTGAGCTGGCACGATTACAATGGCGCGCGCAACAGTACGACAAGGCCGCGCAGACGTTCGCAAAGGCGTCCTCACTCGACCCGGGTAACGCGGAGGCCGCGATCTTCGCGGCGCGCGCGGCCGCCCGCAGCGGCTCGGCATCGCCCCGGCAACTGGCCGATCTGCTCGAACGGGCGGTCGGCCTCGAGCAGGATGACGCGGGCCTGTGGTACACGCTGGCGCTGGCGCGCGGGACCTCGGGCGACTTGCCCGGAGCAATCGAGGCGCTGGACCGCGTAGTGTCGCTGAACGCGACCGACGACTCCGCGCACCTCAGCCTCGGCATTGCCAGCGCTCTCGCCAAGGACAGCGCGCGGGCCTCGACGGAGTTCATGACCGTCGGCGATGGCCCGCGCAAGGCCGAGGCCCAGGCGGGGCTCGGGTTTGTCTCGCTGATCGAGGGCAACGCCGATGAGGCCGCGCGCCGGCTCTCCGACGCCGTGCAAGCGCGCGATTTGCCGGCGGCGGCGGACGCCTATCTCGCGCTCGGCCAGATGCATCTGGATCGCGGCGAGTTTGCCGACGCACAGGTGGCGCTGGAGGGGGCGCTCGCGACGCAACAGGACAACCGTGAAGCGCACTTCCTGCTCGGCCTGTGTCTGCGGGCCCGGGGCCACATGCAGGAAGCCCTGCCCGAGTTTGAAGGATTGATGAACACGCCCGGCGCGTTCACGGGGGAGGCCTCGGTTCAGGCCGCCGATATCCACCTGAGCATGAGCGCGCCCGATCGCGCGCGGCGCGCGCTGGAAGCCTCCGCGCGGGCCGGCGTCCGATCGGCCGCGTACTTCACCGTCCAGGGCCGCATCGCGCTGGCTTCGGACGACGAAGAGACCGCCATGCAGGCCTTCGAAAACGCCGTGGGGGCCGATGCGAAGTTTGCCGGCGCCTATCTCGAGCGCGGCCTGTTAAATGTACGCCGCGAAGCGCTCGGGCCGGGACTCGCCGACCTCGATCAGTATCTCAAACTCGTCGGCGATCGCGGCGAGGGAACGCGCGTGGAAGAAGTTCGCGCGCTGGCCGATCAATTGCGCCAGGCCGCGCAAGGCACGCCGGGCGCTGCGCCGGCCACGGAGGGCGACGCGTGAAGTTTATTCGTATTCAGCGGATGGCGGTGGCGGGGAGCGCCGCGGTCCTTGTGGCCGCCGGCGTCTGCCCGCCGGCGGACGCGTGGGGGCCTGTGAGCCGCAGCTCGATGGTGACTGCGGCCGCACACGTGCTCGGGCAGGACCCCGCTTTCACCCTGACCCGCCTCTCGCGCTACGTGACGCTCGGCGCGGACCTCCCGCAGGACGAATTCGATCAGCTGCACCCGCTCTATCGCGTCGACCCGGTCGGCGCGATCCAGCGCGAAATGGTCCTGCTGCAATCGATGCGCGGGGGCCGCATCGATCCCTATTACGTATTTCGTCTGGGCTCGCTGGGCCGTATGGTGGCGGACGCGACCGCGCCGCTGGCCGCGGGCGGCAATGGGGCCGTGCGCGAGCGCTACTACGGCGACGTGGAAAAGGCGATTGGCCGGGCGGGCCTGGAGATGGAGCCGCGCAAGGTGGTCGATCCGCGCCCGTACTTCAGCTTCGTCCAGGCGCGGGCCTCGTCAAACGACCAGACCATCGAGATCGAATACCGCAGCGGCGACGGTTTCGACGGTATCGCCCACGCGGCGCTCCCGGCCGATGCGAGCCGCTCGGTGAACGCCGTCGCGGATGTGTGGTACACCGTGTTGACCTCTCGCGCGGCCGCCTTCGAGGAGCCCGACGCCGCCAAACGCGACTATGTCTTGGGCGCGATCGCCTTCTACCTCAAGCACAAGAACTCCGCCGAGGCCGAGGCCTCCTACGCGTCTGCACAGGAACTAGGGCTGATGGACATCAATTTGCGCAAGGCCATCGGCGATCTCTTCTTCGACCACGGGCGCTACGACCGCTCGATCGTCGAGTACCGGAAAATTCTTGCGGACAACCCCGGCCGGCGCGACGTAATCGAACGGGTCGCGCGCTACTACGAGATCACGGGCGACGACGCGTTGAAACTGGACAAGCTCGAGGCCGCGCGAGAGGCCTACGGCAAAGCACTGGAAGCGGACAAGCTGCACTCCGACGCGCAACGAAAGATGCTGAACGTCGAGGCAAAACTCTACGCGAGGGATGAACGTCTAGTCGCGCAACGCACGTCCATCGAGCAGGCCCGGGCGCTCGAGAACCGCGCCGAAGAGGCTGCGGACCGCCGGGACTATGCCCGCGCCATCGCGCTGTTGCGAGACGCCGAGGCGCGCTACGCCGAAGTGACGGACGAGTTCCGCGTGGAAGCCAAGGACGCGTCGACCGGCCGGCGCACGATGTCGATGCGGACCAAAGAGATCAAGCAACAGTTGATCGACAATTCGGCCTCGCTGAGCGGATCGAGCGCGGCCTACGATGCGCGGCAACTGGCCGGGAAAAACACGACCCTGGGCCAGGACGCGCTGAAAAAAATGCTACAATCGGAATACACCAGCGCCGTACGCGCGCTCGGCAGCCAGATGGACCAGGCGAAACCCTGAGCGCGCCGCCTATCGCGTCATCGTCATCTCGCCCGCCCGGAACCGGCGGATGTAGTCGTCGGAGAGCGCTTTCACCTTCCCGCTCAGGATAATCATTCCTAGAATGTTCGGAAAGGCCAGGCTGAGGAGCAGCATGTCCGCGAAATCGAGCACCGCGCCCAGGCTCAGCAGCGGCGCCACGCAGATGACCAGCACATACACCACCCGGTAAGGCTGAATCGCTCGTGGACCGAAGAGATACTCCGTCGCGCGCTCGCCGTAGTATCCCCACCCGATTACCGTTGACCAAGCAAAGGTGAAGATCGCCGTGCACAGCAGGTACTTCTCCATGCCGCCCAGCTGCTTGAACGCCACGAGCGTCACGCCGACGCCCTCGGCCGACGAGGTCTCGTGGGTCCGCGTCGAAAGGATGACAAGCGCGGTCATCGTGCAAACGATGATGGTATCAACGAAGGGCTCGAGCAAGGCGACGAAACCCTCCCGTACCGGCTCGCTCGTCTTTGCGGCCGAGTGCGCGATCGCCGCGGAACCGAGCCCCGCCTCGTTCGAAAAGGCCGCGCGCCGCGTGCCCTGCACCAACACGCCAAAAAAACCGCCGTACAACGCCTGGGGGTTAAATGCCTGCTGAAAGATACTCGCGAACATGTGCGGCACTTCGCCTATATTCATCGCGATGACCGCCAGGCTCATCAGAATGTACAGCCCGCACATGAGAGGAACGAGGCGACCCGTGAACTCTCCAATCCGCCGGATTCCACCGATGATGACCACCGCCGTGAGCGCAGCCATCACGACGCCCATTCCGAGCTTGAGACTCAGCGGCGAAGCCGCATTCGGCACGAAGGCCTCGCTAAACGCCGCGATTGTCTGATTTACCTGGAACATATTGCCGGCGGCAAACGCCGAAAGAATCACGAACACGGCGTACACCACCGCCATCACCCGCCCGAACGGCGCGAGCGCCGGATTCACGTCGCGCAGCCCTTCGTGCAAGTACACCATCGGTCCGCCGAGCACGCGGCCATCCGAATTCACGCGCCGATACATGTGCGCCAGCAAGCACTCGCTGCATTTCATGCTCATGCCGAAAAACGCCGTAAACCACATCCAGAACACCGCGCCCGGCCCGCCGACCGTAATCGCGACCGCGACACCCGCGATGTTCCCGAGCCCGACAGTCCCCGCGAGCGCGGACGACAGCGCCTGGAAATGCGAAACTTCGCCAGGGTCGTCCGGCTTGTCGTACTTACCGAGCACGATATGGTATGCGTGCCGGAACATGCGGATGTTCAGAAACCCGTATCGGAGCGTAAAGAACACGCCGCCGAACAACAACGTCACTACAATCAGCGGCACTTTGACCGCATCGCCATTCTTGAACGTCGCCGTCGATTCCATAAACCACAGCGGATACACCGAGAAGAACAACACCGATTCCATGCGTTCATTGACGTTCGTCGCCCACCAGTCATTGAACGGAGCAAAGAACTCGTCTATCCGCTGCGAGAGGTTTTGCGAGGCGGCGGGCCCGCCGGAGGGTGCGTCCTGCGCGGCGGCCGGCGCGAGCAGCTCCAGCGCGATGATGAGCGCCAGACCAAAAGAGACGCCGCGGCGGCGAAGCGAGCGTAAGCTCATGGAGACCCCCCATACAACGCGTGGACAAATCGCCGGGCGCGATCGCCCGGCGTGACCCCTGCGGATTATAGGGCGAGCGGGCGCGGGCGTCAACGGCGGGCGAAACCGCGGCGCGTCGATCGCGTCCGCGCGACACCGCTCAGGTGGCTTGCGCCGCCCCGTGGCCGCGGCGCAAGCGGCTGTGCCTGCGGCCGTAAAACATGTAGATGACTTGGCCGATGAGGAGCCAGCCGCCGAGGCGCGCCCAATTCGGCCAGCCGAGCGAATACATCAGCGCGAGATTGACCACAATGCCCATGATCGGGATCAGCGGTACGAATGGCGTGCGGAACGGCCGCGGCTGGTCCGGATTCGTGCGGCGCAGCACGAGCACGGCCGCGCAGATGATCACAAAGGCGAAAAGGGTTCCGATGCTCGTCATATCGCCGAGGACGGACATCGGGAAAAACGCGCACAGCGGAATGCAAAATCCCATGAACAACAAGGTGGAAATCCAGGGCGTGCGGAACTTCGGATGGATGGCCGCGAAGGCCGGCGGAAACAGGCCGTCGCGGGCCATGGAATACGTGACGCGCGTCTGACCGAGCATAGTCACCAGGATGACGGAGGTATACCCGACGATGATGCCGAACTTCACCAGACCGCCCAGCCATCCGAAGGGTGTCGCGTCGACGGCCACGGCCACCGGCGCCGACCCGCCGAGTTTGGTGTACGGCACGAGCCCCGTCAAGACGTGTGCGAAGAGGACGTACAAGATCGTGCAGATGAGCAGCGAACCGAGAATTCCAATCGGCATATCGCGCTGAGGATTGCGCGCCTCCTGCGCGGCGGCGGAGACGCAGTCGAACCCGATGTACGCGAAGAAAATCGTCCCCGCTCCCGCGAAGATGCCGCTCACGCCGAACTCGCCGAAATTTCCCGTATTCGCCGGAATATAGGGGTGGTAGTTCTCAGGGTTAATGTACTTCCAGCCGAGCGCGATAAACACGACGATCACGGCAAGCTTGACGACGACCATGACGTTGTTCGCCCGGGCCGAGTGCCGGACACCCACGACGAGTATCAGCGATAGCGCGATGATGATGAACACGGCGGGAAGATTGATGATGCCTTCGATCATCCGGCCGTCGGGCAGTTCCACCTTTTCGAACGGCCCCGCGGCGAAGCGGGCGGGGAACTCGATGCCGAAATCGTGCAAGAACGAAACCACGTAGGCCGACCAACTGACGCATACCGTGGAGCCGGCCACCGCGTATTCCAGAATCAGGTCCCAGCCGATGATCCAGGCCATCCATTCGCCAAGGGTCGCATACGTATAGGTGTACGCGCTGCCGGCGACGGGAATCGCGCAGGAGAACTCGCTGTAGCAAAGCCCGGCAAACACGCAGGCGAGCGACGCCAAAATCATCGAGATCGTGATGGCGGGACCGGAATTCGCGGCGGCGGCCGGTCCGGTCATCGAGAACAGACCCGCGCCGATCACAGAGCCGATGCCCAACGAGATCAGGCTGATCGGCCCGAGTGTGCGGTGGAGCGTGTGTTCGCCTTCGCCGGAGTGCTCGACAATGCTCGCGATCGATTTGCGGGCGAACAAGTAATTCATCGGGTCCTTTTTGACCGGCGGACTGTCTTCATGTGCCGCTCCGTCCACGCCCGGCGGATTATAGGGCGGAGGTGAGGAGTGGTCAATCCCCCTAGAACGTAAGCACGCCGATGAGATTCAGGAACACCGCGAGAATGCTAAGCGGGACGATATACCGCATCAGGAACCGCCACGTCCGGTACGTTGCGCCGTCGCCGAGGCCCAGCTCGTCGCAGGTCGCCTCTCGCTTCATCACCCATGCGCAGAAAATCGCTATCAGGAGCCCCGAGATCGGCAGCAACACGTTCGCGGTCACATAATCGATGATGTCGTAGATCGTTTTGTCCTCGAAGCCCGGCACTCCGGAGAAGGGATGGATGCCGCTCCATGCGTTAAACGACAAGACGGACGGGATCGAGATGGCCCACGCGACGAGGACTGAATACACCACTGCCCGGGTGCGCGTGAGCTTGAATTGCTCGACCAGTGTGGCGACGGTGGGTTCGAGGAGTGAGATGGCGGACCCGAAGGCGGCGACAAACAACATGACGAAGAACAGCGTGCCGAAAAAGGTGCCGTAAGGCATCGCGCCGAAGGCAATCGGCAGGGTTTGGAAAATGAGGCTCGGCCCAGCGCCGGGCTCGAGGTTGTATTGAAACACTAGCGGAAAGATCGCCAGGCCAGCGAGTAGCGAGACCACGGTGTCCGCCGCGACGACTGCGACGGCGGTTTTGAAAATGGACGTCTCCGCCGGGACGTACGCGCCGTAGGCGACCATAACGCCCGAGGCCAGGCTGAGCGTAAAAAATGCGTGGCCGAGCGCCACGAGCACGCCGCTGGCCGTGAGCTTCGAGAAATCCGGCGCGAACATAAAGCGGACCCCTTCCATGAACGCGCCCTCGGCCATGGAATAGCCGACGAGGAGGAGGAGGATCACGAGCAGGCCGGGCATCAGCACCGTCACGGCACGCTCGATGCCCTTCTGCACGCCGCCCATCACCGTGGCCCCGGTGAACGCGAGCATGAGCGTGCTCCATCCCAGCAGGACCTTCCAGTCTCCCAAGAGCGCGCCGAAATCCGACGAGACTTTTTCTGGCGACGCGCCGAGAAACGCGCCGCTGCCCGCGCGAAAGATATAGGCGAAGGCCCAGCCGGTCACGCCGACGTAGTACGTGAGGATGACGTAGCTCGTGGCGATGCCGAGCAGGCCCATGCCGGCCCACCGCGTCGTGGCGCCCGCCTCGCGCGCGAGCGTGCCGACGGCGGTAACGGGATTCTGCCGCGCACGGCGGCCCATGAGCACTTCGGCCATCATCACGGGAACGCCGACAAATGCGATGCACAGCAGATACACCAGCACAAACGCGCCGCCGCCGTTCTCGCCGGTGATGTAGGGAAATTTCCAGATGCTGCCCAGGCCGACCGCTGAACCGGTGGCCGCCAGGAAAAACGCGAGCCGCCCCTTCCAAAATCCGTGAACCGACTGCCGCTGATCCGCCACGTTGCGCCCTCCGGTCCGCCTCGCCGCGCGTAGTATACGGAGCGGGCCAGCGCTTCTCACCGAGCCGCTATTCTTCGGCCCGCGCTTCATTCATGACAAGGAGGAATGCGAAGCAACCGAGTCGTCCCTCTGTAGCATCGGCCTCCGGCCGGTGAAGAATGAGCCGGGAGCGCCGGGTCGTTGCGATGTAGTCTGTTCGATCCGTAACTTCGTCCACCGCTTGGCGCACCGCGAGAGTCCCTATGTATCTGTGGGCATCTGTTGCACCAGCGGCGAGGCGAGTGCGGCGGGGCTGATTGGCCGTGGACGAAGTGGACAGAATGGGCTTATTGAACCCGTGCTTAGAGCAGATGATTTCGCGGCTTGGAACAATAGGGAAATTATTTACAAATATTCTGTAAGTACTTGATGCGAAATGGGTTACTGGATTGTTTTTGGTTGCAGGATTTCGATGAGATCGTTTGATATCGGGGGTGTGCACAGGGCGGCCACGGGGGGCCGCCCCTACAATTTTCGGGGTGGGCTCGCGCTTTGGTGTTGGGAAGTCTGGGAGTCATGGGAAGTACGGGACTTGTGGAGAGCTGCGCGGGCGTCCTGATTCTGAATTGGGAGTGCAACAAGTCGATCTTATTAATGGGGAGAACATTTGCGTGATGGACACTGAGGTTCCCCGGGACAAAAATTTCCGCCTTCAGCCCACGGCTGCAAAAACGCCCACCGCCCGCGGAATGACGGCGCGTCCGGTTATGTGTTAGCGTGTCCTGAACCTCGCGCACGGCGTCCGGGGTTTAAGGAGTCAGGCTCGCTGCGCCCGAAGGCCGGCGCAGACGCGCAGGAGGATCGATCGATGAATGCGCAAAGACTCATTGGACGGCTGGCACTGGGACTGGCGGTGCTCGCCGTAGCGGGGGCTTCCCCGCAGGACGCCGCCAAGAAGGAGGCCGCGGCCGTGGACAAACCTCAACAGATGACGCTCGGCGTCATCCTCTATCCGATCTTCGAGCCGCTCGACGTCTTCGGACCGGTCGAGATGTTCATGTGCGTGCCGGGGAATCTGCTCCGGGTGGTGTTCATCGCCGAGAAGGCCGGGCCGGTCGAAGCGGGCACCCAAAGCCAGAAGGGGCCGAAGGTCTACGCCGATTACGGCTACGATGACGCCCCCAAGCTCGATATCATCCTCGTGCCGGGCGGATTCGGCACGCTTCTCCAACTGACTAACGAGAAGACGCTGAACTTCGTCCGCGAGCGTTCCGCCGATGCGCGAATCACGACCTCGGTGTGTTCCGGTTCGGCAATTCTCGCGAAGGCCGGCCTGCTCGACGGAAAGAAGGCGACGAGCAACAAGTCCTTCTTCGACATGCTCACGACGAACGGACCGAAGACGGACTGGATTCGCCAGGCGCGCTGGGTCGAGGATGGCAACATCATCACATCGTCCGGCGTGTCAGCGGGTATCGACATGGCGCTCGCTGTCATCGCGAAACTCTGGGGGCAGGACATGGCCGAGGGCATCGCGAAAGGCACCGAATACGTCTGGTCCCAGGACCCCAACAACGATCCCTTCGCGGGCACGGACTGAGCGCGGGCGAATGAAGTTCCGCCGGCCGGACGCGGTTCTACACATTCCGGATGGTCTCGCTCCTGCGGTGGCGCTCGCGCGCACGACGCACCTGGGCATCGGCGCGCACCAGGACGACCTCGAGATCATGGCCGTCGATGGCATCCTGAAGTGCTACAGCCGGGATGACGCGTGGTTCACGGGCGTCGTAGTGTCGGACGGCGCGGGCGCGCCACGCGCGGGGCGCTTCGCGGGATTCACCAATCCGCAAATGGTGGCCGCGCGCATCGAGGAACAGAAGCGCGCGGCCGGCATCGGTGAATACGCGGCGCAGATACTCCTGCTGCATCCCGCAGACGAGTTAAAGGACGGCAAAAATCCGCGTCCGGTGGACGACCTCGAGGCGATTCTGCGGACGACGCGGCCGGAGGTCGTATACACGCACAACCTCTTTGACAAGCACGACGCCCACGTGGCGGTGGCGCTGCGGGTGATCGCCGCGATCCGGCGGCTGTCCAGCGCTGAGCAGCCGGAAAAGGTCTACGGCTGTGAAGTCTGGCGCGATCTGGATTGGCTGCCGGACGACGAAAAGATTGTGTTCGACTGTTCGAAGCACGAGGACTTGCAGCTCAAACTGCTCGAAGCCTTCGAGTCGCAGATCGCCGGCGGCAAACGCTACGACCTCGCCGCCATGGGCCGCCGCCGCGCGCACGCGACCTACCTCCAACCGCACCAAGTCGACACCGCGACCGGCGCGGTCTACGCCACCGATCTCACGCCGCTCACGCGCAATGACGTCCCCGATCCGGAGGTCTACGCGAGGCAAATGCTCGGGAAGTTTTCCGGAGACGTCACCGCCCGCCTCGAGCGACTGCGCTAGTAGGGGCGGGGCCCTGTCCCCGCCCTGCCTTCGGAGCGGCGACTCCGGTACGCATTGGGCGGCCACGGGGGGCCGCCCCTACGGCTTTTCGTGATTTATCGTTCTCCAGAATAAACAAGCTACAGGCCGTAGGGGCGGGGCCCTGTCCCCGCCCTTGTCTTCTGGGCGCGCGTTTAGGGCGGGGACGGGGCCCCGCCCCTACTAGCGAAAAAAATTGGATACATCAGTTCACTTCGAACTCGGCCGAACTGGCGGTGAATCGCTCGACCTTTCCGTCCGGTGTTTTGTAATTCCCGTCGTGAGTAATGCGATATCTCCCGGTGGCGACGTCCGCGGGGATGGCCCATTCGACGGAGAATTGGAGCTGTCCCGGTGCAGCGGGATCACTCACCCACCGGCACTTCGTGCTCCAATCGTTGTCGGTGGCAATCGTCGTCCAGGTGTCGCCGGTCTTGCACTCGACGCGGAGATAGTCGTTGCCCGTACGGAAATCGTTGCGCGGATCGCCGGACCAGAAGGCCACACTGACGATTTCCCCGCGCGCATACGAAGCATTCGGCGCCTTCGCTTCTCCGCCGAACTTCGCGCCAGCCGGAAGGAGGTCTTGCCCCGTCTCGAGCGGTTTCCCCGTGACCTTGCCGCGCATATCGGTCGGTGCAGCGCCCTCCTCGACCGTCTTCCCCGCGACCATCGCCTTCGCGAGCCCCGAAAACTCCTGTTGGTACGCGGCCAGCGTCCACGGTCCGAAAAGAGTGTGGCCGCCTTCGTACTGCTGCGTCGCGTACTCCTCGCGCGTGGTGACGTAACCCGCGTAGTCGTTCGCGTAGCCGGCGAGCACGACGTGCGCGCTCGAATCGCCGAGCGCCTGCTGCACCGTCTCGCGCAGGCGCCGGCCCGCCATGGTCGAGAACTCCGCCGGCACGCAGACCAGCGTCAATTGCCCCACGCGCGCCAGCGTGATCGGCACGATCTGGCTTTGGCCCGGCGGATCCATCTCGCCCGGCGCGAAGAGGATTACCTTCTCCGCCTGGCACGCGCGGCACTCGTCCGACGGCTCGGGCAGTTTGAACTGCTGCTTCACCGTGCCGTCGATCATCGCGTTGCGCGCGAGCATGCCTTCCTTGAACAGCGGATGACCGCCGCCGTCTTCGGTCGAGCCCGCAGCGAAGGCATAACCGTAGGCGCTTGGGCAGGTGTGCTGCTCGCCCGCGCCGGTGAACTCGGCGCTGACGGCGTAATTCGACAGGTTCATGTAGACGTGCCGGACGTCAATCGGCCCACTTATTTTTTCAGAAGCTTTTTCGAATATCCCTTTCGCCACTTCCAGTTGGCGCTCGGCGATGATGCGGGTCGTCTCGAAGGCGTCCGCGCCGGGCCCGGTATTGTTCAGATTGAGGTTCGGCGTGATGTCTCCGCAGTTCGACTGCGCAAACGCCGCCACGAGGCCCTTGCCCACTTCCGCCTCGAAGCGCGCCGAGGCGTGGCCCTTGTGATCGCCGGAAATGAGGCGATTGAAAAAATTCATCGCGGTCGGGTGGCTGGCGAACCAGTTGACCATGCCGATGGGACCCGAGGCGTCGACGAATTTCAACAGCGTCATCTCCGTGTCGGTGTCGCCGGAGTAGCGGGCGCGCTCGGCCTCGGGATTTGCGATGTAGGCCGCAACCGAGCGGTTCGCGCCCGCGCCCTCGACGGCGCCGGTAGCTGCGTAGATATCGCCCGGCTGCAAGTCCTCGTGCGCCTGCGCGATCGAATCGACGACGCCCTGCACGATGGCCTCGAAGTGCTGCGGGTAAAACGCCATGCCGATTGGGCCCTCGGTGCCGTAGTGCCAGTATCCGCTCGGTCCGGAGTGCGTGTGCGTCGCGCTCAGAATCACATTCGTTTCGGAATAGATCGGTCCGTATTTTTTCTGGAGACGCTCGACGACTTCCTGGTGCATGGCGTGGGTCACGCTGCCGATGTCGAGACTGGCGAAAGCGATGCGCTTGTCGCCCTTGCGCTCGCCGATGACGTAGGCGCGGGAGAAGAGGCGGAAGTGAATGCCCTCGGCGATCTGGTCCGCGCGGACGAAGCCCCACAACTGCACCCCGGCCGCCGGCCCCGTGATATCCGCCTTGCCGCGGCCGACGAGATAGGCGAAGTCCGGATCCGCCGCGCGCGCGACGAAGTAGGTGAACACGGGGATGGTCGCGGCCGCGGCGATAGCGGCGATCACGAATGGACGGGCGAGCAGACGCATACGAAGCTCCCGGTAGTAACGATGGGCCAAGCGAGTAGTGTAGGGCGAAGACCCGCGTCAATAGCAAAAAAAAGGGCACACGCAGATGCGTGTGCCCGGGATTCGCGCGAAACGTGGCGCTTAGGACTCGCGGCTGTATCCGCCGACGCGGTCCATTTTCTGGATGTCCATCGGGCCGTCGAATATCTCCTTCGACATCGCGAACATCTTCGCCATGTGCGGCTGCTTGCCGTGGTTCGCAACCGCGGCGGCGTCCTGGTATACCTCGAAGAACACGATCTTGGTCGGGTCCTTCTGCGAGCGGTGGGCGATGTAGACGAGGACGCCCGGCTCGTTGGCCTTCACGGCCGCGGTGAGTTCCTGGAGCGTGGCGATGGCCTTGTCTTCCGCGCCGGCCTTTAGGGTGAGTGTGACAATTTGGGTAATCACGCTGGGTGTGTCCTCTGCTTGGGTCATGCGGCTGAACCCAAACGTGGCCACCATGGCCGCGCCGGCCGTGGCCGCTACGAACTCTCTGCGTGTGGCGCCGTGCTGCTCGTCTGACATGGGAATGAATCCTCCGGGTTGACGCCCCGCGGGGCGAATCGAGTCAAGGACGGGCATGATGGCACGCGCCGATCCAGGGGCGCAACACGCGCGCGCGATGCGCTATCATGTCGCGTTTCGGCCTGTGGAGGAAATTCTCATGCTCTCGGAATCCGCCATTAGAGTGCAACCGCTCCCGCGCATCGTGTTCGGCGTCGGCGCCGCGGACCAGATCGGCAAGCATGCGCAGGAGACCGGAAAAGTTCGCGCGCTGCTTGTTACCGATCCGGGACTATCCAAGGCAGGCCTCGCGGGAACAATCGCCGATCGGCTCAAGGCGGATGGATTCGAGGTCGGCGTCTTCGACGGCGTCGAGCCGAATCCCACCGACAAGAACGTCGCGGCGGGCGCTCAACGCCTGCGCGAGCTGGGCGACGCGGTCGTCGTGGCGCTCGGCGGGGGCTCGTCGATGGACTGCGCGAAGGCGATCGCGCTGCTCGCGCGCAATGAGGGCCACCCGCGCGAGTACAGCTACGGGTGTAAGCCGAAGCAACCGGGCGCGCCGGTGATCGCAATCCCGACCACTGCGGGCACCGGCTCCGAGACCAATTTTGTCGGGGTCATCACGGACACCGAGCAGCACCGCAAACTTTACGTCGCGCACCCGAGCGTGCAGCCGCGCGCGGCCGTGCTCGATCCGAAGTTGACGCTCGGCCTGCCGGCCTACCCGACCGCCACCTGCGGGTTCGACGTGCTCACGCACGCGATCGAGGCCTACACCTCGCGCGCGTCGAATCCATACAGCGACGGCGTGGCGATGCAGGCGATTAAGATGGCGTGGACGCATCTGCCGAAGGCCTTCGCAAACGGCGCGGATCTCGAGGCGCGCTCGCAGATGTTGCTGGCGTCCGCCATGGCGGCGATCGCATTCAACGTCGCCGGGCTCGGCGCCGCGCACGGCACGGGCCATCCGATCAGCGCGCGATTTCACACCGCGCACGGCCAGACGCTCGCGACGATGCTCCCGCACGTCATGCGATTCAACCTCGACGCGCGCGCGGCGAAGTACGCGGAGATCGCCGCGGCGATCGGCGTCGGAAAACCCGGATCGGCGGACGCGGAGAACGCAACAGCGTGCATCGCCGCGGTCGAAGGACTCGTGCAGCGGCTCGGCCTGCGCAAGAGCCTGAAAGATTTCGGCGTCGGGATCAACGACATCGGCCTGCTGGTGGAGGACGCGCTCCAGGACATGACCATACGCACCAACCCGCGCAAGGTAAGCGCGGATGACGCCAAGGCCCTGTTCGAGGCGGCGCTCGCGTAAATTGTCATTCGCAAACCAAAGAAGCTTCTCGCGATCGGTCGGGGACTTCGTCTACTTCTCATTTTTAGTTCCGCACCGGCCGCGGCCGGAGTTTGTGGCAAGAAAACGTACCCCGCGAGGGTAGGGGCGGGGCCCCGTCCCCGCCCAGTGCACGCCGGAGTCCCAGGGCGGCCACAGGGGGCCGCCCCTACAACGAGCCACTGCTTTCTTAGCAGCGCTAACCTGTCATTCTTCGCTAGCGCTTAGAATGACAAGTTGGACGAAGTCCTCAACGAACATCAGAAGTGTCTCAGGATTGTGAAAGGTTATTTAGCCTCGACCCTTCTGAGAAAAAAAGCACTCGGTTCTTCGTTCTCTTCGTTTCCTTCTGTGAAAGATCTTTAGTTCCCCTTCGCTTCCATCGCCTTGCGCACGTCCCGGGCTTGAGCGAGGTGCCGGTCCTGGTGGTTCGCGAGCAAGGCGAACCATTGGCCTAGGCTGAGCCTAATGAGCCCGCCGACGCCGCCTTTGGCCGAGGGCACTTTGATGCGGGCGAGATCGAGTCCGTCGGCGCGCGCGAGGCGATCCGCGAAATCCGATTGGAGTTTTTCGAAGGCTTCGTTGAGGCGTCCGATGCTGTGGTTGCTGGTGGGTGTATAGGCCTTGGGCGCCTTGAACTTTCGTTTGCGCGCCTTGTCACTCGGGCCTACCACCTTGACAAAAAAATTACCGAAGGCGCCGTACTTGAAGGGTCCGCCGCTGCGCAGGTTTCGTTCCTTCGCGCGCACGATCGCGTCGTCGATATTGCGGTTCATCAGCGTGCCCACGATGACGCAGTGATCGATGCACTCGGCGGCGGACCAGCGCTCCGCCTCGGGGCGCCAGTTGAATTGCGCGTCGGTGAGGCCATAGACGAGCCGCGAGAATTCAGTGCGCGCGGCCTCGAAGCGGCCCTTGCACTGGTCCAGCGAAGGAACGATTGATTGGGGTGTAGCTGCGGTCGCCATGGCGGCCCCTCCCTTGTCCATTCCCCATGCTAGCCAAACGCCGCAGGCCGCGCCAGCATTCCGCAAAAAAAGAAACCGGGGGCCGGAATCGCTTCCGGCCCCCGGGGAGTCGCGCGATCAAAAACGGATTTAGTCGTCGGCCCCGGTAGCGGCGGGCTTCGTCGGGCTATACGACATCCAGCCCAGGTCCATCTCGTCGGTCGTCGGCTGACCGAAACGCACGGCTTCGGCCGGATTGAAGCCGTTCTTCTCGCCGTTTTCCTTGGAGTTGTTGTAGTGCACTTCCCACTCGATGCGCGTACCCGCTGGAATTTTCTTGATCTCCTTGAAGGAGTAGTTCGTCTGCCAGTTGAAGTCATACGTCGGCACTTCGAGGAGCAGCTCGCTCGTGCCGTCCGGATAGAACGCGGTGTACTTAGCATATGACCCGCGCAGGTGCGTGTGCGGCATCAGCGAGAGGAGATCCACGTCCTGCTCGAAGGTGCGCGCCCCGCCCACCTTCCAGTCCGCGTGATACGGCGGAATTTCGAAGTTCCCATGCGCGATCGGCGAGGTCGTCACTTGGTGCTCGACCGGCTTGTCGTGGAATTGCAGCGCCATCACGCTTTCGTCGAAACGGCCCGTGCCGGGGCCGGACTCCTTGTGGTAGTGCATCTGAAAGGTCACGACGGAATCGGCGGGCAGAAGCTTGCCGTAGCCCTCGGGGTAATTTGCGGGATCCGTTCCCGGCGCCAGTCCGCCCAGGTGCATGCGGCGCATCTGGTTACCCTGATCGCCCTTCTTCGAAGAGTAGGCGATAAGGTGGTGCACCACTTCGCTGCCCGGCGCGAATTCAATCTTCTTGATCCACTTGTCTTCGGGGAGCATTTCCTTCGTCATTTCGATGTTGATGTCTTGATAGAGATCCACCACTTCGTCTTTCACGAAGAAGGGCTCAGGGAACTTCACGATTAGGTCCGGCTCGCCCATGTACCAGCCCTCGTGCCACTGGATTGGGGCGGGCGCGTCCTGAGGATTGCCGCGCGGCGCGTTCTGTTGCACCCATGAAGTCAGCGTCGCGATCTGTTCCGCCGAGAGCACACGCTCGTTGCGGAACTTCCCGTGCTGCGCCTCGGAGGCATGCCACGGCGGCATGGCCTTCTCACTGACGACTTTCGCGATCGCCTTCGCCCACGGGCGCACCTCTTCATAGGTCGCGAACGACATCGGCGCGACCATGCCGGACATATTCTTCCCGCTCGCGCGGTGACAGTCCTGGCAGTTCTGCTGCAAAATCGGCAACACGTCTTTCGTAAATGTCACTTGCCGCGACGCGTCGTCCGCAGCCGCCGCGCCGGCGAACCCAATCGCCAGCGCCGCCATCGCGCTCATCCACATGCCCTTGGTCATAGTGTGCTCCCGTTGATCAGTAAACCCCGCGACCCCCAGGAACGAAACCCGGCCTGGTAGACACGTCTGCCCGTTAATGATGCCA
>JBCLBO010000034.1:0-31327 GCA_038916785.1 Candidatus Hydrogenedentales bacterium
AGAACGCCTACGGCGAAAGCTTCAACGACAAGTTCCGCGCCGAATGTCTTTGCATGGACGTCTTCCACACACTGGCCGAGTCCCAGGTCCTCATCGAGCTGTGGCGGGTCGAGTACAACCAGCAACGACCGCACATGAGCCTGGACTACCTCACGCCGGCCGAGTTTGCGGACAAGTGGCGGCGGCGCGACACGACCCCCGTCGGCGCTCTGCCCATGCCAAGAACGAGTTTATCGCTTTGGGGATTACCGGATGGGAAACAAAAAGAACAGGCAGGGCCTGCACCCTGCCCATCCGTCCAATCCCCCGCGACAGCGCTCGGGTCGCTCTCCAGCGGAGCCCTATCCTCCGCGCGGGAAACGCAGCTCACCACGACGCGAGATCTTCAGCTATCATGAAACGCAACCACGCCCGAAATCCTAACCTTCAAAACGCGCCTCACCAAGGGGGCAGCTCAACTCCTAATTCTAGTGTAGATGTTTTTGTAAGTATCAACACATGGAATGAACCCTCTCCGGTAGAGAAACTCGAAGAAATGCTTTCCGAAAAACAGCGCAATCACCATGTGCTGAAATCGGAACCCGCGATTGCTCGGATTCTAACGCAAGATAATTCTGGCCAGCAACGCATTCAATACATCTGTCGCGCAACGCCCCCATCCGGCATTTACAATCTCGCGAGCTACCGCGCACCAGTCGGGCGGCTCGCTTCATTGCCCATTGGGAGTCAAGTGACTCTGCCGAACAAGAAGATTCTCACCGTTCTGGAGCGAGCTATGCTTCGCCCAGTGTACGACCTCGCCGGTTGGGATTCTCGCGACAGCGTACTAACGGGAGAGAATTTCGGTCCATTCACGATTGAGTCCTTTCGGGTCTTCCTCAAAGGGCTCGAAAAGGACGGGGCGCCTGAAGACATCTTGGCTCAGTTGATCGGAGAAGATAGCGTCAAGGCCAATATTTTCGAAGGTCTACGTCGTAACGTCATCACGAAAATGGGCCTTCGCGACCAACCCGTGCTCGATCAATATCAGGATGAGATATTCCGTCTGCCGCTGAACACGCGATTGATGATCCTTGGCCCCCCTGGAACTGGCAAAACAACCACGCTGATTCGTCGTCTAGGACAGAAATTGGACACAGTCTATTTGGATGAGACTGAACGCAAGCTGATCGAGGCTACAGTCAATGGAGTGGCAACTCATCGTGATAGCTGGATCATGTTTACTCCAACGAAACTGCTGAAACAGTATCTAAAGGAAGCCTTCGCCCGAGAAAGAGTACCGGCATCGGATCTCCGCATCGTAACTTGGCATGACTTCCGACGAGAGCTTGCCCGAACGAAGCTCAGGATCTTAAAAACCGCTACAGGGAGCGGTACATTCGTTCTGAAGGAATCACTCCCGAGCTTGCGCCCGGCCGCTCAAGAGAATCCAATCCAGTGGTATAGCGACTTCAACGCTTGGCAGCAGTCAACCTTTATTCAGAACCTGCACGGAGCCACAGAAACCCTCGTCGCGGGAAATCAGAATTCAGTGTCTCGGCTAGGGAAACGCCTTGAAGCGATTATAGCTCGTGCCGACAAATCGTCGCTCGCGTCAATCTTTAGGGCTCTTGTCGCAGAGGTTCCAAATGCCCAAGCATTTGTCGCAAGTGTGAAAGAGGTCTCGGATATGCAAATCAAAGAAGGCCTTAATCATCATCTTGGACAGAATAGAGCGCTCTTAGATGATCTAGCCCGCTTTATGGACGAGCTGCTACAGACCGAGGCGATCGACTCGGACGAGCAAGACGATCTCGATACCGAAGATGAGACATCTGGCGCGCTCCAGACCGACCGTACAGTTGCGCTTAATGCATATATGCAGGCGGTCCGCGCTAAAGCACGCGCTATCGCATCCAAACGGTCGATGAGTAAGGACTCTCGCAACAACAAGATTGTTGAATGGCTAGGTGATCGCACACTATCCGAAGCCGCACTTGCAGGAATCGGCGCCGACCTCGTGCTGCAAAATAACGCTCGCCAATTTGTAAATCCGGTGAAGCGTTATCTCGATGGTATTCCCACGCGCTACCGTGCATACAGACGCATGCATCAAGAGAGGGGTGACTGGTATGCCAAGGATGGGTATGATTCCAAAGAAGTACATCCGCTAGAACTTGATGTCGTGCTATTGTCCGTTCTTCGTGCCGCGTCCGACTTGCTGTCTGTTCCTGACGTCCTAAGGAACATCGACGCTCCCGTTTGGTCCTCATTAAGCCCCATCGCTGACCTGTATCGCAATCAAATTCTTGTAGATGAAGCAACTGATTTTTCGCCAATTCAGCTTGCTTGCATGGCTTCGTTGGCCGAACCACGGATTCGTTCCTTTTTCGCCTGCGGCGACTTTAACCAACGCCTGACGACTTGGGGCACGCGTTCAGAACATGACTTGAAATGGGTGTACGCCGATGTCGAGATTAAGCGAGTCACAGTTTCATACCGGCAGAGTCGACAATTGAATGATCTTGCCCGTGCAATAGTTCAGGCTGTTGGAGGCGCGGACCAAACGGTAACCTTGCCTGAACACGTGGATAGCGAGGGTTTCGCACCTGTGCTTTTGGAATCCGCGGCAGACCACCACGTGATTGTAGATTGGCTGGCAAATCGAATACGTGAGATTGAAAGCTTTGTAAAGCAACTGCCATCCACCGCTGTCTTCGTGAACTCAGAGACTGCCGTGAAGCCCATCTCGGATGCTCTGAACGTCGCTCTGTCCGAACACAACATTCGAGTACAAGCATGTTCGGATGGGCAGTTTATCGGTCAAGATATGGACGTTTGCGTCTTCGACATTCAGCATATAAAGGGGCTGGAGTTCGAGGCAGTCTTTTTTGTGGGTATCGACAGCCTAGCCAGAATGCAACCGGAACTTTTCGATAAGTACCTGTACGTCGGCACGACCCGTGCGGCCACATACCTCGGTGTTACTTGTGAGCAGACGCTCCCCGCGGCAATGGAGGCCTTACGGCCTCAATTCAGGAAAGACTGGAAGTAAGCGACAAAATCACGAAAACCACTCCTCCTTGTTTCGCACGTTGGGATTTAATCGCCGCCTGGCCGACCCTTGTTTCGCAGCCTGATATGCGGATGCGCTGGACGTTTCCGTTACCCATTGTTTCCCAGCCTGAATTCCTGGAGTGCAACAAACCTCCACCGTATATAGAGGGTGTTGGGTGAGTAGATGGTAAGGATCGTTATCCGGCCCAAGTGTAGGCAAGAATCAGGAGGTCTATCTGCATCATCTGCGGACAGAAATATGCTACGATTTGCCCGGAAATGCCTGCCATGCCCAGCGAAATCCCAAATCTTCACTCCAAAATCCTCGTCGCGATGAGCGGCGGGGTGGACTCGTGCACCGCGGCCGCGATGTTGGCCGAGCAGGGGCACGATGTCGTCGGGATCACCATGCGCGTCGTGGCCGGCCATGAGCATGCCTCCTCCGTCTTCCCCAATCGCCCGCAGACCCATTGCTTGCGCCTTGAGACGATACAACACGTCACGCTCCGTTCGGGCAAGAGGGTGGCAGGGCATCGTAGGTCCTGCTGTCCGTTCTGGTCCTTCGACAAATCCAGTTCAACGAACAGCGCCTTCGATGCCCCTCGGCTGTCGCACTTGCTGTGATTGTCCGCGGAGAACAAAAGAAAGTAAGCAGAGAGAAACCGTTAGAAGTTTACGAGCGGATTAGCCACAGACTGAACGGATTTGACGGATAAGTATCGGGAATGAACCCGAGATCAGCTTCCTGTCACGATCTTCGATAGCGGCGTCATTTTCAGCACTCCATTCGACGCCCCCGGACCTTTCAGCACTCAAAAGATCGATCCGTTGAATCGGTCAAATCCGTGGCTGCGTTTCAGCCCTTCGGATTGACTCGCTATGGCGCGGCGACTATCGCGGAGAGTTCCTCGCGCAGCGAATCGGCGAGGGCTTTGTGGAACTGCTTCTCTTGTTCCTCGGGTGTCGCTGCCATTTCCCCCGTTGGCATGGCCCACAGGCCCACGTGCACCACGCGGATGACGCCCTTCGCGTCGATGATCACCGTCTGCGGGATGCCGTCCACCTTGTATAGTTCCGCTACCTTCATTTCCGCGTCGAGTGCGACGGGCATGTCCTCGAGTCCCATCTGGGCGAGAAACTCCTTGACCTGCTCGGGATCTTCCGCTTGATCGATGCTGTAGAGCTTGACGCCCTTCTCGGCGAATTCCTTGGCCACTTGGTGCAGCGCGGGCATCGCCACGCGGCAGGGCCCGCACCACGTGGCCCAGAAATCCAGAATGATCGTGCTGCCTTTCTCCTTCGAGAGCGTGAACTCGCCGCCCGATAGCAAGGCCAGCGTGAAATCCGGCGCGGGTGACCCTGCCATCTTCTCCGCCTCGGCGACGGGCCGCGGCGGCATGAATTGCGCGACCTTCTCCACGCCGTCGGGCGCGGAGAATTTGATCGCCTCTCTTACGTCGGTGCCCGCCTCCCAGGTGTCGATGATCGCGGCGACCTGAAAATCGAACTCCGTGCCGTATTGCGCGCCGAACTTTTCCTCGAGCGGGGCCATGTCGGGCTCGATGCGCCGGACGAGCCGGCCGGGCGCCTCCTCGATCCACAGGTCGTAGGTGTAGCCGGCGGCGGAGAAGCGGATGCGGTCGCAGGCGCGGCCGGCCTGCTGCTCCGAGCCAACGTAGCTCAGGCCCTCGGGTGCGAAGGCGCCGGAGAAAGGCTCGCCGTTTACGAACGTGGCCACGGCGCGCATGGCGGGTTCGATCAACTCGAAGCCGCTGGCGACCACGAGTTCCTCCGCGCTTTGTTCGGGCGTGTCGGTTACGTACTGGTGGAAGGCGGGGATGTAACGCGTGTATTCGGCGTCGCTGCGGTAAAAATAGATTTCGCTGTCTGCATTCTCGACGTGCACCGAGAGCCCATTGGCGCGGTCGAAGGCGATGGCGTAGCTGGTGTCGAGCTCCTCTTCGCTGCCTTGAAATTTCCCTCGGTACTCGATCGTCGCGCCGAAGGAAAAGGACTGCTGCGCGGCGATCGCGGCACTGGCCTCCTTGAGCACCTTCGCCGCGTCCGCCGCCGAGGCCGTCCGCGCGAGTCCGCCCGCCAACAGCGCGGCCACTGCCCCGATCAGGGCGTGAGAAAGAGTCGAAGTTTTCGGCACCGTGTAGTCCTCCAAGGACGGGTGGCGGCGCCGATGCGATCCGCGCCGAGTCCCGCCTCATAGTATAGAACACCGGCGCAGGCCCGCGGGATTCCTGTCGCGCCGACCCGTGGCGGGGCAAAGCGAAACGGCGCCGGAAAGACCCCGGCGCCGCAAGTACCCGTGACGCTCCCCGCATCGCGCGCTTAAATGCAGCCCTCATATTCACGGCCGCGGACGAGCCGCATTTTCATCTGGCCGAGCAATTCGCCCTGCATGCGGCACTTGCAACCGGCGCAATGCATCGTCAGCACGCGGCGGTGCCGCTCGGTGACATTCGGGCCGGTCCGGTGAAGCAGCAGCGAGTGAAAGAAGACGCCGTCACCCGGCCCGAGATCGACCGCGACCTCGCCGGGATACGGGATGGAGTACCCCTTGGCGTACATGATGCCGAAATTCTGCGTCGGGCTCGAGTCGTACTCGTGCTCGACCTGCTGCCGGTGCGACCCGGGGATGAACACCATCGTGCCGTTATCTTTGTCGGTGGCATCGAGCGCGATCCACATGCCCATGATCTCGTCCGCCGGACCGAAATTGAAGTACATCTTGTCCTGGTGCCACGGATGATGGACTTCTTCGAGGCACGGCGGCTTGTAGATCATCATCGTCAGAAAACACTTGAGGTCGGGACCGAGGATCTGCTCGACCACGTCCAGCATTTTTTTGGACGTCGGAAAATCCGCAAAGGCCGGATCGAAATGGTCCGGCTGGAGCAACTTCCAAAGGCCCTTCTCGGGATCGTCTGGCTTGTATAGGCCCTTCGCCACGCGCACGTCCTTGACGATCATCTTCTCACCGCCCGGCGGGATGTCGCCGTGGGCGATCTGCGTGGCGCGCTTCTTGTACCGCTCGACCTGCTCGTGGCCCAGGACGTTTTTCACGACGATGAAGCCCTGCTCCCGATACTGACGCTTCTGCTCTTCGGTGACGACGACATCCAAGGTGTGCGTGGCCATAGTGCGTGTATTCCTCCGGGCGGCCCGAGTAACGCGCGCTGTCCATATATCCCGCGAATCGGCCGCAAGACCCTCCGAGGTTAACACGGGATTGGGTATAACGCCATTTTAATCTCGCGCACCCGGCCTCGCGCCGCAATCGCTTGGGGCGCCGGCGCTCGCGCCGGCCGCGCCAGCATTGCGCCCTCCTGCCGCCACATGCTATCTTGTCTGTCTTCCTTCGGAGAGGTGACCGAGCCGGTCGAAGGTGGCGCCCTGCTAAGGCGTTGTACGGTCAAAAGCCGTACCGTGGGTTCGAATCCCACCCTCTCCGCCATTAAACTAGTATATTATTACACTTCATCGTGTGCCCTTCTTAATCTCCCGGCAGGCCCGCCGTTCGCGGCGATCCGAGTGTGCCAGAGGAGCCAGGGTACGTCTCTGCGACCTTTTCGCCTCGTCTCCGAACGATTCTCTCTGCGCGTCCGAATGGGGGTGCGGCTCGTGTTCTAGCGGGGAACCCCGTAGGGTCAAAATACTCGATCGAAGCATTTACGCCCCGCGGATTCAAAGTCTACGTGCAACAACTCCGTGATTGGAAGCGGTGCTTCTTTGAGGGTGTAGGCAAGGCGCCGCAGGGCCCGACCGGTAAGATGGAGTTTCTTGACGACTTCAACTTACGCAGGAGGCCCCACGGTGCCCGGATTCCATCTTAGCCCATCGGAGCGTGTCACCCTGGAAGCGCTGCTACCTTTTGGCCTGTCGGTGACGGAGTTGGCGGCCCGGTTGGGGCGCTCAAAGAGCACGGTATCGCGCGAGCTGCGGCGTAACGCGGCCCCCTCGGGGCGCTATACCGCGGTGAACGCGCAGCGGCGTTACCGGACGCGGCGCGTGGGGTGCCGGCCGGCGAAGACCTTGGCCGCGCCCGCGTTGCGCGAGTGGATAAATGGGGACAGCCACCTATTTACTGACACGTCTGTTCTATTCCTAAATAGGTGGCTGTCCCCATTTACCCCATTTACCCCCCATTTACCCCCGGAGTTGGTGCACGTAGACTTTGAATCCGCGATTCGATACCACCTTGCTCGTCAATCTGTTCGTTCGCGCTGGCGGTTCTTTTCCTGCCCCGGCTGATATGCCGCCGCGAGATTCGCCTTGATGTCCGTTTCGCTGAAGCGGACCGGTTTCATTTCTTCATTCGCGAAGAGTTTGGCTTGGTCGCCCATGTGGGGTGAGTTCGCATATTCGGATTCGCCGTAGGCGATTACCGAATACGCGCGGGGCGTATCGCCGAATTCGACGGCGAAGACCCAGCCGTCGCCGGAGTTGGCGACGCGTTTGCCGTCGGGGGCGTCTTTGTATTCGAGGATGCGGAAGGATCCCATGCCGTTGGTCGAGCCGCCGATGGGCAGGTCGGTGCCGTCGGCGAGGCGGAGGCGGTGCACGTCGCCCCACTTCGCGTCGAGCGCGCCGTCGCGTTTTTTCACTTCGGCGGCGGCCTTCTGGAAGGTCGCGAGCGCTTTGGCTTCATCGCGCAGTCCGCGCGGCGTGGAAATAGGGTCGGAACTGAGCCAACGCTGCGCGAAGTCCGCGGCGCCCAGCGGGTCCGCGCGGCCGTCGAGGGCCTTCGAATACAGCCGCCACCAATGCTCGAAGAGGACGCCACCGCGGCTCTCGCGGGCCGTCGTGCCGTCCCACGCGGCGATCACGTTCATCGCATCCAGCACATCGCCCGTTGGGTGCGACTCGCGCACGACGCGCACGAGGTCGTCGCGCACGCGATCGGCGAGCACGGCGCGCTGGTCGTACTTGAGCTTCACCACATCCTCGAGGCTCATTTTCCGGTCGTTGTTGACCAGCATCAACGAATGTTGCGAGCGCAGGCTGAGCGCGTTGTCATTGAAATAGCGCGGGAAGACCGCGCGATCGATCGGCGCTTGGAGATTTGTGAAGTAGGGCGGGCTGTTCGAATTCATCACGTAGCCGCCCTTGGGATTGAGCAATTGCGGTAGGTCCGCCGTCGCGTGAATGCCGCTCCACACCTCCGCCGCGCCCCGCGCGTGTACGGCCACCGCCTCGTGGTTGTCGTGCGGCATCCGCGGCACGGTGCCTCCGAATAGGTAGTAGATGTTGCCCTCGCGGTCCGCATAGCCGACGTTGAACATCGGCACGCGCGCATTGTCATACGCGGCGCGGAACTCCGCGAGGTTCTTCGCATGGCCGAGATCGAACCATTGCTCGATCGGGCGGAACTGGTCCCAGGTGACGGATTTGAGCACGAAAATCTGCGTGGCCGTGCGATGCACGACCGGCCCGAGGGGAGTGTACTCGTAGCTGCGTTTTATCTCGCGCAACCGTGGCGCGTCGAATTCCTTCACCTGCGGCGGGAGCGCCGCCTCCGCGCCGGACAGCACTCGGCCCCCGGTTTTCGGGACTGCGTCATTGCCCAGCGCCGTCACGACCGGCTCCTCGACATGCACGACTTCGCGCACGGCCACCGAAATCTCGACGCGATCGATCGGCACGGCCTCGCCGTCAAAGAGATAATGATCGGCCGCGCGGGATCGAGATCGAGCGCGTAGATCTCCTCGAGGTCGGGGTAGTTGACCGTGTGCGTCCAGCCGAGGTTGTCGTTGAACCCGCTGGTGAGGATCGGCCGGCCGATGTAGGTCGAGCCGTACATGTTGTACTTGCCGGGGACGGTAACCTGCGCCTCGTAGTACGTCGATACCGGCTGCCAGGGTTGGTGCGGATTGCCCATGAGGATGGCCTTGCCCGAGGCCGTGCGGGTGCCGTCGAAGGCCCAGAGGTTCGAGCCGAGGTCCTCCGGCTCCGGCTCGAGGACCACGTCGCCACCCTTCGCGAGCGCCTTGACGAACTTGTCGACGATGTTGCCGCGATCGAAGGCGAAACGCGCGACGCCGGCGATGCCGTGGGCGTGCACGTCGACTGGCGTCACCGGTTGAATCCACTCCTCCAGCCCGGCGCGATGCTGCGCGATGTAGTAATTCAGCCCGGCGGCGAATCCCTCGATGACCTCGCGCAGATCCGGATTCAGTTGGTCGAAGGACTCTTCCGCCCGCGCATGGTATCGATAGCGCAAATTCTCGAAGTCAGACGTGATGTTCGCGTCCTTCTCGCCCGCGCCGAAATTCTACGCGAGTTCGCCGCGCACCGTAAGGATTAGCCGCACGATGTTGTGCAGGTGGTCCTCCGCCTGGGCATAGGCGAAGCCAAAACCTGCCGCCCGGTAGTTCTCCGCCAGGATGTGCGGCACGCCGTAATCCGTCCGGCGAATGGTCACCTGCCGCGCGAGCGCGCCGCTGTCTTCCGCGGCTGCCCAGAGGGCAGTCCACGACAGCGCCAGTGCGGCCGCGACGGCCACCCGAGTCATTCGAAGGGGCCACGACGTCATGTTTTTATCTCCTTAGTTGACGACTTCCATATAGAACCGATGCGACAATTCGGCCACCTGCCGAGACATCGGGAATTCCCTGGGGTATGGCACGTATTGCACCCGGCCGTCGGTATACACGACGTTGCCGCCAAGGTCCATGCGGCCGGTCTCCTCCAGCCGCGTCGAAAGGAAATCCCACTTGGCGATGCGCGCCGGCCCTCGCATTTCGGAGTCGGCCGGCGGCAGCTCGTAGCGGTGGCCCTCGGGCGTCGTGGCGATGAGCTGCCCGCCGCGCGTGAATTCCGGCAACGCCGCGTTCGAGGGATTCAACAGCGTGTTCCAGTACGCCCGGAATTCGTCGTCATCCTGTACGGCAAAAAGCAGATGCGACACAATTTTTTTCTGGCCGGCCTGGCCCTCGCGGCGAAAATAGGGCGCGCCTGGAGCACCGCCTGCTCCGGCGTGAGTTTTTCCGGGCCGCCTTCGTGGATGGCCGTCGCCATCTCGCCGACCTGCTCGGAGTGCATTTCCTCGGCGGCGGCGGTGCGCTTGGCCATGCGTAGCGCCCGCGTGAGCACCGGCACGAGCAGCGTGAGCAGCACCATGATGATTGCCAGGACGACCAGCACTTCAATCAGGCTGAAGCCGGGTCGGGGACCGCGGATCGCGAGCATAGGCGTGCCTCCTGCTTTCCCGCGCGGCATCCTAGCATAGACTTCGGGCGGCGTCTGCCCCGGAGTCTATGCGCGGCGCCGGGAAGCTCTTCGCGGGCGAGGACGCCCGCGCCACTAAAGAATTGGAAGTCTCTCAAAGCTAAGGACTTGTTTCGAGACCGCGCGCGCACTAGTGGGGCGGGCGGCCCCGCCCGCCGAAGTTCCGCCTTTGCTGGCGCGATACGCCGCATGCGAAAATTCGCCCCTGATCATCGGAGCGCCCACGTGCGGCTATATTTGATTCGACACGGCGAGACCGAACACAACCGCACCCAGCGCGTGCAGGGACACGGCCCCGTGCCGCTGAACGCCACCGGCATCGACCAGGTGACGCGGCTGGCGCGGCGCGTCGCGGCGGAGACCGCGCTGGACCATATTTACGCGAGCGACCTGCGCCGCACGCAGATGACCGCGGAAATCCTCGCCGCGCACACGCGCGCGCCGATCACCTACGACCCGCTCTACCGCGAGCGAAACCCCGGCGACCTCTCCGACCTCAGCTACGAAGAAGCGCGCGCTTTCTTCACCGAACTGCCCTACATCCCCCCGAACGGAGAAGGCGTCGTGGTGTTCCTCGATCGCGTGCGCCGCGCGATGGATCGAATCGTCGAACTCGAAGGCGAGCGCAACCGCCGCGTCGCGCTCGTCACGCACGGCATGTTCCTGCGGGGTTTCATGCACATCTGCCTCGGCCGCGATCACCTCGAAGTGTCCACCTGGCGCAATTCCTGTCTTACCATTGCAGACTACTCGCCGGACGCCGGCTGGGACGTCAGCACCCTCGCCTGCGCCGCGCACCTCGACGAAGAAGGCACCGCTGCCACCCACGCTACGGGTGCATGATCGGCGTGGGAGGGCGAGCGTCCTTCCCGCTTGCTCGTCGACTTTCAGATCGCACTGGTATGATAGGCCTAATTCGGAGAGGCGCACGATGAATATCATCACGCGCAGACGTTTCCTGGCGGCTGGCGGAGCGGCCTTGGTAGTTGTTCTCTTCGCGGGGTGTGGCGGAGAGAAGCCCGCACAGGCCGCGAGCGCGGTAGCCCTCGTCTCGGGGCGAATCGTGAATGCCGCCGGAGATCCCGTTGTTCGCCACAAGTATCTTGTGCTTTCCGAGTCGCTCAACGAGCTCCGGTATATGAAGGAGTTTCCCAGGACCAATGCGAACGGCGAATTTCGCGCCGCGAGAGTTCCTTCGGGAGAGAGTGCCACCGTCATCCTGATCCTGTCAGAAGACCGTGCCGCCATTTGGAGAGATCTGACACCCCGCGTCGAGCGGGTCCTCGAGCTCAGGGAGGACGACGCAGTGCAGTTACCGCCCGAGTGGGATACGTACGGCGATTTTTGGACCCTGCTTCACGTGCCAACAGTACCGACAGGCGTGGTCTCCTTCGAGCTGCCTGATCTCGAGGGTACGATAGTTTCTCTGGACGATGAGCGGTTTGCCAACAGAGTAGTCCTGATCAATTTCTGGGGCACCTGGTGCGGCGGTTGCCAATACGAGGCGCCGCACCTGGCCGAATTGCAGCGAGAGTTCAAGGACGACGGGCTCGAAGTTATCGGAATTGCGTTCGAGAAAGAAGATGACGTTCAAGCCGTCGATGTTTTGAGGCAGTACGTGCTGGACAAACATCTTGACTACACGATCCTTTTTGGCGGTCTGCCGGATTCAGACAATGTCGAGCGTGTGGTGACGGGTATCGAGGGATTTGGGGGCTACCCAACCACGATCGTCCTTGGTAGAGATAAGCACGTTCGGCATATAGAGGTGGGTTTCAAGAGTGAAACCGAAGAGCGAATTGCTTGGAACGTGGCGCGCCTACGTGAGCAGATACGGAAAGCGCTTGAGTAGCAGCTCGCTCTCCTTGATTGCTCGTCGGTAATTTAATCACATTTGTATGATAGGCGTAACTCCGAGAGGCGCACGATGAACATCATCACGCGCAGACGTTTCCTGGCTGCGGCCGGCGGCGCGGCGTTGGCGGCGGGACTGCCGCGCGGCGGGCGCGCGCTGGCTGCGAACGACAAGGTGAACGTCGCCGTGATCGGCGTGGGCGGGCAGGGCAAGGGCGATTTGCGCAGCGTAGTGCATCAGGGCCACAACATTGTGGCGATCTGCGACGCCGACTGGCGCATGGCGGGATCGATCTTCGGGGCGTATCCGAAGGCGAAGCAATGGCGCGACTATCGCAAGATGCTCGACAAGCAGAAGGACATCGACGCGGTCGTCATCGCGACGCCGGACCATCACCATGCGTTTGCGACGATGGCGGCGCTGGGTCACGGCAAGCACGTCTATTGCGAGAAGCCGCTGACGCACTCGATCTACGAAGCGCGCATGATCGCCGAGGCCGCGTCCAAGGCCGGCGTCGCCACGCAGATGGGCAATCAGGGGCAGGCGGACGACCTCGTGCGGGTGACGGCGGAGATTCTGCGATCGGGCGCGATCGGTCCCGTGCGCGAGGTGCATCTGTGGACCGACCGGCCGATTTGGCCGCAGGGCATCGAGCGGCCCACGGCCGCGGAGACGCCGCACGAGGATATCGACTGGGACCTCTGGCTCGGCGCGGCGCCGAAGCGGCGGTATAGCGCGGCGTATCACCCCTTCAAGTGGCGCGGCTGGTGGGACTTCGGCACGGGCGCGCTCGGCGACATGGGCTGCCACATGTTCTTCCCGGTGTTCTACGCGATCGAACTCGGCGCGCCGCTCACGGTCGAGGCCACGAGCGCGCCGTTCAACAGCGAGACCTATCCGCTCGACACGACGATCAAGTATGAATTCGCCGCGCGCGGCGCGTGGCCGGCCTGCACGCTGACCTGGTACGACGGCGGCAACAAACCGCCCAAGCCCGCCGGCCTACCCGAAGGCGAGGAGCTCGCGCCGACCGGCATGTACTACGTGGGCGAGAAGGGCGTGCTCTTCCGCGGCGACCACGTCGACGAGAAGCCCGACCGCATCCTGCTGCCCGCGGGCGAAGTGAAAGACTACACGCCGCCCGCGCCGACGCTGGAGCGCTCCCCGGGGCATTGGGAGGAATGGGCCCGCGCGATCGCCGGCGGGCCGAAGGCGGGCGCGAATTTCCAGATGGCGGGACTGGTGACCGAGAGCGTCCTCATCGGAAACGCCGCCATCAAGGCTGGCAAGAAACTCGAGTGGGACGCCGCCGGACTCCGCTTCAAAAACGCGCCCGACGCTGCGCAATTTCTGCGGCGCGAGTATTGCAAAGGGTGGAAGCTGTAGGGTTCTCTAGTGCCCATCATGGAGCAAGAAAGTGCGATACACGCTGAGCCAACACGCGTCTGAGGTCCTGGCCGAACGTGGAATCCGATTGGATTGGCTGGAGCAGACCCTGGACACCCCCCAGTTGCGTGAACCCGATCCCGACGATCCGCAGATCGAACGGCGGTATCTTCGAATTCCCGCGTATGGTGATCGCGTGCTTCGGGTGGTTGTGAATGTGTCCGTTGAACCTGAGCGCGTAGTAAGCGTATTCTTTGATCGCCGAATGAGGCGAAAACTATGAAACTGCATGTAGATCGCGAAGCTGACGCACTTTACCTCAGGCTCGACGACTCTCCCGTCGTCGAGTCGGAAGAGGTGTCGCCGGGCATCGTGCTCGATTTCAATGACAAAAATCAGGTAGTCGGTATCGAGATTCTGCACCTGTCGTCGCGCGCGCCTGATTTGGATGTAAATAAGATCGTCTTTGAGACGACCGGCGCTGCCGAAGCGTAGTATCGTTCAATCACCCGGACGTGTGCAGCCCGAAAGCCAAAAGTCTTCTTGCGGTTTTCTCAGCGTGATTCTCTGTTGAAATGGTCCCGCCACTTGGACGGATTCAGATCCGATGCCTCTCTCGAATCATAGAAGTCTCCGGTTGACGAGATTGCTTCGTCGCAACCGCGATCCTCGTGATGACGTTGGGGTCGACCGCGCTCCTCACAATGACGGTTTAGGCGGGGGTTTCAACAGAGCGTCAGCGTGACCGAAGCCGCTACTTCTCCGCCTTGCCGTAGCCGATCGACTCGAGCAGTTCCTTGAGTTCCGGGGGCAAATCGTCGGTGCTGAACTCCGCCTTAGGCACCGCACCCGCTTCGATGGATTTGTCCGTCTTCGTCAGATTGTTTTTGAAGAGCGCGAGTTCCGCGGCGCGATCGGCGGTGCCGGCGAGGTTAGTCTGCTCGCCGGGATCGCTGCGTAGGTCATACAATTCCTCGGGCGCGTAGTGGCGCTTGTTGCCTTCGTTGGCGGTGATGAATTTAACGTCGCGGCTGCGCAACGACTTAAGCTGTATGCCCTCGAAGTCGAGATGACTGTGCACGAAGCCGACCGTTCCGTTGTTCGATGCGAGGTCGTCCTTTAGCAGCGGCTGCCCTTGCCACTTTTCCGGCGGCGCGAGCCCGGCGAACTTCGCCACCGTCGGCGCGATGTCCACGTGCCGCGCGAGATCGCTGACGTAGGTCCCTTTCGCCTGGTTGCCCGGCAGCTTGAGCATGAGCGGGATCTTGATCTGCTCGTCGTAGAGCGAGAGGCCGTGCCACCAGCCGTGGTGCTCCTGGAATTCCTCGCCGTGGTCCGCGGTGAACACGATCAGCGCGTTGTCATATAGCCCGCGCTGTTTGAGGCCGTCGATCAGGCGGCCGATGTGCCCGTCCATGTATTCGATCTCGGCGGCGTAGGCCTTGATCATCGGTTGTAACCATTTCTCCGGGTCGGGGTTCGGCGTCTGCACGCGGGCAAAACCCTTGCCGGGGCGATCGGGGTCAGGGTTCGGGTCGTGCGGATCCATGTAATGAAGGAACAAAAAGAACGGAGCGTCCTTGGGCCGCGCGGCGCTGTCGAGCCATCCAAGACCGATGTCCGTCACGGGCGCCGCAGGCTGATAGAAGTCCGTGATAACCATGCGCCCGCGCAGGATTTTCGCGTTGAACATCTGCACGACCTTTCGCAGGATGTCGTAGCCCACGAGTTTTTCGCAGGAGCCCTTCGCGCCGAAGTAGAGATTCGGCTTGAGGTCGGTGTAATCGATGAAGCCCTGGTTGTAGTTGAAAATGCTGGTGATGTTCGGGTTATTCGAAAACCCGCGCGTGTAGTAGCCGCCGTCGCGCAGGACTTCCGCGAAGGTCACCACATCCTCCGGCAGCGCGGACACTTTGCTCGTCGCCTGGTGTGCCTCGGGGTACATTCCGGAGAAAATCGTGCCGAAGGAGGCCTTCGTCCACGAGGACTGCGCGAAGGTGTTCTGGAACACGACGGAGTCCGCCGCCAACGCCGACACATTCGGCGTCTTCGGCAGCGCATCTTGCTTGTAGGCCTGCAAGAAATCCGCGCGCAGCGTATCGACGACAATCAGGACAATGTTCGGAGCGGAGAGCCCCTTCGCCTGGAAGGCCGGCGTAGCCCCCGCCGGACGGTCCGCCGCCGCCAGCGCAACGCCGGCGATCACGAGCGCCAAGTATCCGGCGGTCCCGGCCGCGGCGTGCAGGATGCGCCCGCCGCGGACCACGCGCGACAGGAAGAACCCCGCGACAAACGCGATCGCCACCACCGCCGCGACCCCGCCGAAAACTTTGGCGAAGTCGCCGCCCTGCATCGCCGCCTCATGCAGCACGTCGCGCCGGTAGCGGAAGAGGCCAATCATGAGTCCGAGCGCGCCGACGGTGCCCGCGAGGCACAGCGCGAAGGTCGTCTTCGCCGGCGGGAATTTGTCGAACAAGAGATAGAGAAACACGAGCCCCGCGGCAATGCCCAGGCCGACCGGGCTGAACGCGATCCCGTATACGAGAGGCCCCCACCAGTACGCGATGGAGTCCGTGATCGCGCCGAGGTTGCGCATGTGGACGATGGATTCCGCCAGGCCGATCGCCGCCGCGCCCAGAATCCCGCCGAAGAGCCCGGCGCCAATCGCGCCGGTCAGCTTATTGCGGTAGTCCGCGATCACCTCCGGCGAGAGATGCACGCCCTCGCCGCGCCCGCCTGTTTCCTTTCGCACGGCGGCGATGTCCGCCACGAGCTTGTCGCGATTGGGCCGTCCCCAGAAAATCAGCAGCGGGATGCTCACGAGGAAGGGCAACGCCTCGCCGATCCAGTAATTCAGATTGCCGAAGAGGAAGGCCTGCTCCGCGCCGTATTTGGCGCCGAGCAGCGCCGTCTGCACCGCCTCGCGCACGCCGACGCCGCCGACGGTCGGCGCGATCACCGTCCCCACAATCGTGAGCGGGCTGGCGAAGAGCACGTCGAGCACGTTGGCGGCGCCACCGCTAATGGCCATCGCCGATCCGAAGTAGATCATGCAGATCGCCAAATGCACGCCCAGACCCAGCACCACCGCGCCCATCAGCAGCGTGCGCTGACCGGAATACGCGGTGACCGCCGCGCCCAGCGTATTCACCTGATGGCGGATGCGCCCCGGCACGGGCAACGCCGCCACCAGCACCTGCGCGATGCGCGGATTAAGCAGTAAGAGGAAGGCCGTCGAGATGAAGCTGCCCAGAATCAGCAGCACCACGCCCAGCATTGCGGGATTAAACGAAAACATCCGCGCGCCAAGCGGCAGCGTGAGAAAGACGAGAAGAAATAATGCAATGAACCCGATCAGTTTTTCGACCGCCACCACCGTCGCGCACTTGATCGGCTGGCCCGTGTACGTGGCGGACTCCACCAATCGATAGCCATCCAGGCCGATGGTCCCCGGCAAGAAGAGGCCGATCGCGCGGCCCATGAACCAGCACCGGGCCAAATACAACACCGGCAGCCGGATGCCCTGCCCCAGCAGCAGCAGGCGCCAGCGCAACACGCCGCAGCAAATGCCGCCGATGCGCATCACCACGGCAAACGCAATCCAAAACAGCGCCGTCCCCGCATCCAGCGACGAAATCACATCGCCGAGTTCTTTGAACGTGACACCCTTGAAAACGTCTTCCGGTATCCCGAGGAGGCGCGGATAAAAAAGTGCAGCGAACAACAGCGCGACCACGCAGAGCCGAAGGAGAAAGAAAATAACGTGCTTCATTTACCACCTTTCACGACGTTGTGGGACTGTTGCGGAAACGTAGAGTTCGATCGGGGAAGGCTAACACATTCGCGCGCCGGGCCGCACCGTATTTTGGTGGCGTGGGCTTCCAGCCCATGCGGCGGGAGGCCCTCTTCTGGAATGCGAGGACCGGACTATGGCGGGAAGCAATGCCGCAAGCTCAACCCTCATCGGCTGGAAGCCGATGCCACCAAGGGACGGCGCCACCAAATGGCGGCGCCACCGCGTAGACCGACTGAATGGCTGACTGGGTCTGTCCTGCCATCCGAGACGGCGCGGTCCAGTTCTTGGTCAGCGCCGTCGCACCCGGGAGGCCATCATGGCAGAGGACGGATGGGTCGACGCCGGCGCGGCGGACGAAAGGGGCACGAGCTGGACACTCGCGCGCAGTTGCACACGAAGGACCTGTCCCCGGCTCCTTGACCCGAGTTCACCGGCGTGCTATAGCAAGGCCCGCCGCGCGGGTTTCGGGTCGATGTCCGCGGGGCCTAACGAAACTAGGGGCGGGAGAGGGCGAGAACAATGAATGAAGCGCAATCGGGCGATTCCATGGCGGGGGTGAAGCCGCAGTACTTGTTTTGGGCCTGTTGGGTCGCGTTGGTGGCCACGGCCTTCGTGTTCATCGTGCGCGCGCAGATCCTGAAGGAATTGGGCGCGGAATTTAACCTGGACAACACGCAGCTCGGCCGCCTCGGCGGCGCGGGCCTGTGGCCCTTCGCGTTCACGATTGTTCTGTTCAGCCTGATCATCGACAAGATTGGCTACGGCCGCGCGATGGCGTTTGCCTGGATTTGCCACGTCACCTCCGTCATTCTCACCGTCACCGCCACGAACTTCACCATGCTCTACATCGGCACGATCGTCGCCGCCCTCGGCAATGGCGCCGTTGAGGCCGTCATCAATCCCGTCGTCGCCACGATGTTCACGAAGAACAAAGTGAAATGGCTCAACATCCTGCACGCCGGATGGCCGGGCGGACTCGTCGTCGGAGGCATCTTCGCCATGACCATGGGCACCACCGACTGGCGCTGGAAGGTGGGCCTGCTCCTCATCCCCACCGCGATTTACGGCATCATGCTCTTCCGCCAAAAATTCCCAATCTCCGAGCGCGTCGCCGCCGGCGTTTCCTACCGCGACATGCTCAAGGAACTCGGCGCGCTCGGCGTGCTGATCATCGGCGCGCTGATGATCCGCGAACTCGGCACCGTCTTCGGCTTCGGGCTGACCGCGCAGTTGGCGATTCTCGCGGCGGTCGTTTTGGCCTACGGCGCTTACGTGCGCTCGCTGGGCCGGCCGCTGCTGATTTTCCTGATGCTCGTGATGCTGCCGCTCGCCACGACCGAGCTCGGCACCGACGGATGGATCACCGACCTGCTCACGCCCGCCGCCAAAGAGATGGGCATGAACGCCGGCTGGGTCCTCGTCTACACCTCGGCCATCATGATGGTCCTGCGCTTTTCGGCCGGGCCGATTGTCCACCGCATCCAGCCGCTCGGCCTGCTGGCCGTCTCCAGCGTGCTCGGCATCATCGGGCTGTTCTTCCTCTCCAAAGCCGAAGGCGCGATGATCTTCGCTGCGGCTACCTTGTACGGCATGGGCAAGAGCTTCTTCTGGCCGACGACGCTGGGCATCGTCGCAGAGCAGTTCCCCAAAGGCGGCGCGCTCACGCTGAACACGATCGCCGGTGTCGGCATGATCGGCGTGGGTATCGTCGGCAACGTGTTCATCGGCGCGATCCAGGACAACCGCATCGTGTCCACGCTCGAAAAAGAAAACCCGGCGATCCACGCCAAGGTGCTCGGCGACGAGAAGACCAGCGTCTTCGGAAAATACCACGCGGTCGATCAGGAGAAAGTGAAGACGCTTCCGGAAGAAGAGCAGGCCGCGGTCTCCACGATCACGGACGACGCCAAGAAAGGCGCGCTCGGCACCATGGCGATCTTCCCCGGCATCATGCTGGTGAGTTATCTGATTCTCATCGCCTACTTCCGCGCGCGCGGCGGCTACAAACCCGTCGCGCTCGACGGCGCCCCCGCGCACGGCGCGTAGCGCGATTACGTACCCATCTATGAGCGGCCGCTACTCCAGCCGAAAGTTCTGGGTAGCGGCCGCCGTGTTGTTGTGGCCCGTGGCCGCGCACGCCTTCGGCCCCGGCCCGGGGCAGTCCGACAAGTCCGCTAAGCTGCTCATCACCGTGCTCGCGTTTCCCGTGCTCACCTTGGCCGCATCGGCCGCCGCCGTCCTTGTACGCCGCCAGCGGCATGAGACTCGCCCGCCGCGCCTGGCATCTGGCATAATCCGGAGCTGTTTTGTGAATCAAGGGAGCCTTTGTGCCCGTTCCGATGCTATTTGTGATTAGTTCACCGCGCTCCGGCAGCACCATGCTCGAGCGGATACTCGAGTCCCACTCGCAGATACTCGGGGGACCCGAGCCGCACCTGCTCACGCCGCTGGCCCACCTCGGCGTGTGGGACCAGGTGGACAAAGCCCCCTACGATCACGTGCTCGCCGCGGAGTCCCAGAAACTCTTCGTCGATCGCCTGCCGCGCAAGGAACAGGACTATTGGGACGCATGCCGCGCGTACTGCGACACGCTCTACGGCCGCTTTCTCGAAGGCAGCGGCAAGAAGATAGGTCTGGACAAGACGCCCGCCTACGCGCTGATTCTTCCCTTCATGGCGAAGGTTTTTCCGGACGCGAAATACGTCGTTCTCACGCGGCACCCGCTCGCGACCTTCTCGTCGTATGCGAATTCTTTCTTCGACGGCGACTATCAGACCGCGATGGATTTTAATCCGCTCTTGCAGCGCTACGTTCCCGCGATGGCGAAATTCCTCCGTCAGAGAGACGTCCCCTTCTTTCACATCAAGTACGAGGACCTCGTCTCCGATCCGGAACTCTGGATGGAAAAAATTTACGCCTACATCGGCGTGCCTTTCGAGCGCGATACGGTGAACTACGGCGAAAAGCCGCGCGCGACGGAAACCGCCAAGGGCCTGGGCGATCCCATCGGCGTCCAGCAGCACACCCGGCCCTCGACCGCCTCGCTCAACAAATGGGTCGAGGAACTCTCGATGGACGCCGGCAAACGCGCGCTCATGGAGAAGACAATCCGGAATCTCGATCCCGCCGACCTCGAGGCGCTAGGCTACCCGGCGGCGGAAATCTGGACGCCGATGGAGGCCGTGGCGGGCACGGCCTTCGCGCCCAAGAATCAAAAGCTAGACCGCTACCGTCTCCAGCGCAAGGCGATCATCCGGCTGCGGGCGCTGGCGAAGCGGAACGCCCCCTTTCGTAAGCTGTTGCACACCCTGCGCTTAGGGGCCGACGTGCTGCTGAGGGAATAGCGCGCCCGAAATCGCGTCTGGATCAGTAGAAACACGGAAACCGGCAGGCGTGGCGGCCGGTCTAAGCAATGGCGAAAACCGGCTGGACAGACTTGCCCCCTGTCGGCGGGAAGCGAAATACGGCATAATGGCCCCGGCGGGCCGTGGTGACTTCGATGACGTTTGAACTGGATCGCGATATACCGGATGCGGAAGCGCGCAAATGGGCGATGCTGTCCCACTTGGGCGGGCTCGTGAGCCTATTTCTGCCGGTGATTCCCGCCGCAAACGTCGTGATCCCCTTCATCGTGTGGTACGCCAAGCGCAACGACCACCCCTACATCGACGTCCAAGGCCGCGAGGCCGTCAACTTCCAAGTCACCATGGCGCTGCTCGGACTCGCCGCCGTCGCGATCATCTTCGTACTCAAGCTCATCGTCATCGGCAAGCTCCTCTTCTGGGTCCCCGGACTCATCCTCATCGCCCAACTCGGCGGCACGGTCGTCGGCGCGATCCGCGCCTACGACGGCGAGCGCTTCCGCTATCCGCTCATTCTGCGTTTCGTGTAGTTTCTAGCGGCGCTGCGCTTTTTCGAGATTGGTCAGGTCCAACAGATCCTGCGGCCTCCCCAATGCTCTCTTCGCGGCGATCAGATCGATCAGCGAAATAAAAGGTACTTCAAGACCATTGATCAAGACGACTTCCCGGTTGGTCCAAGCCTGCTCAAATTCCAGTCCCGTCAGGAAAAACATGATATCCACCCAGTAGTGTCCGGTTGAGGACTCACAGGGCTTTTGCAAATTACTGGGGTGTAATGACTTAGGCTGCATGGTTGGCGTTTTCGATTTCAACTTTCTTCGCCGTTGTGGTCATGCTCGTTGCGTTTGGATACGTAGCGAGGTGGCCGATGCATACGGGGCGTTTCGTCTTTTCGCAACTGATGGATTTTCCCCCGGCGCACGAGTTCAGTTGCTGCGTGCGGCGTTATGGAGGCGACTGTCGCCATCGGAGTTTCTCGTGTCACACGCACTTTTTGTGCATGGCCTTCGGGCAACTGACGTACCGCGAGAGTTTGCGCGACGTCGTCACCTGCTTGCAGGTCCTCAAGGCAAAGCTCTTTCATGCGGGCATTCGCGGCGCCGTGTCGCGCAGCACACTGGCCGATGCCAACGAGAAACGCGATTGGCGCATCTACGCCGACTTCGCCCAAGTACTCATGGCCCAAGCGCGCGAGTTGTACGCCGGCGAGGACTTCGGTGTCGAGTTGGACAACACGGTCTGCGCCCTGGACCAAAGCCTCTACACCATTCTACAAATTCTAAGCGTAGGCCTCTTCGAGAAAACCCCCATTTTACAGGCCTTCTCCGAACACACCTCCACCGACGAAACACACGACCTCTCAAACCAGTTGAATCTATTCGATTTTTAACCGGACACTACTGATATTCACCCGGAAAGGCGGCTTGCCCATTTGATAAAAACACTTCGAATCGGCGAAGTCAGCCGCGTGAAGGCCGGCGAGCGGCGCCCCAAAGGATTTGAGGGCCTCGTAAGTGCGCCGCGCATTTTCAGGATCCGTGCCGACCCACAAATCAAGAGCTTTCGTGGCGCGCGGCTCGGCGTACCGCATGACGGCGTAGCCACCGACGACCAGAAACCGCACTTCATAGTCTTTGAAAGTGCTCGACAGTTCTTTGAAGTCGCGGTTCGTCAGCATGGCCCTCTTTCAGGAGCTGGGCATCCATAATCAACCCGAGCGCGGCCTCGAAGATCGCTTCGGGACCCTGCTTCTGCCAATAGTCGATATCGAAACGATCTTCGGGATCGCCGAGCTTTCGAAAGGCCTCTACAAATTCCGACATGACCGGCACTCCAACATGATTCCTCTATAGTGTACGCAGATTGAGGTGGACGGAACACGAACGTAGACGCCCAATCCAGGCCATGTTATGATCGAAAACATGAGTCGCGCGCCTTTGTCGTTGTGCTGGCCTGTGATTGTCGCGGTGTGCGCATCGCTTTTTTCCGCCTGCGCGACGAACCCTAACGCCCCGCCCGATCCCGGCTCAAAGAAGTGGTACGAGTTGCGCATGCAGGAAATCGAAACGGCGAAAGCCGCGGGCCAATTGACCGATGCGCAATACCTCTCGCTTAAGAACGAGGCGGACGCCACCCGCGCCGCGCGCCTCGATGCGATGCGCAATCGCGACTACCCGCCGGTCGGTGTCGTATTCGGCGTCGGCCACATCCACCACTTCCATCGCTGAGCGCGCCCGTAGCATCGGCCTCCGGCCGATGAAGAATGAGCCCGACGACTCACGCACGTTTACCCGCGTAATCGGAAGTTCTCCATCGGCCGGAGGCCGATGCTACGGCAGCGCCCGGTGAGGTAAACAAAGCATTCCATTCGCCGCACATTTCTGGACGCGGTAGAGGCTTCATAACAATTTCGGGCGCGACGCCCGGCGCTCCGCGCGCACGATCTTCAATCCCCGCAGGTATTTTCGCGCGCGTTCCCGATCGGCACATCGGTTGCTAGACGGTTGTCAAGAGTTTCCCGGAAGGAAGCGAATCAACCATGAGGTCTACGTTGACCATGAACGCGAACGAATCCCCCGAAATCTTGTTGGAAATACTCCACGCCGCCCAGATGGAGAAGTTCCGCACCGAGTGCGAGCGCGTGTTCGGCCCCCTCGGCGATTTCGTGAAGGACGAAGAATTCAAAGGCGACATCGTCTTCACCGCGTGACCGCACACCACGCAGCGAATCTTCCAGCCACAACGGTCGCGGGCGCCGGACGGATCCGGCGCCCGCGCCGTTGCTTGTTAATGCCGAAGCAAGAGTGTGAAAGCGTCCACTTCAACATGAACGCGGTAGAAAACCATCGGGTCCTGCTGAATTTTCCACTCCGCGTGTCCGCGTGAGCCGCGGTATGTCGACGGCTCAGCCCTGCTCGTCCGCCGACGAGGGATCGATCGCGCGGCACGCTTCGAGTATTTCAACCGAGGCCTCCGCGTCCGCCACGCTGCGCGACAGGATCAGCCCGCCGAGCAGCCCCGCGAAGAATTGCCAGGCCTGCGCGCGCCGCTGGGCCTCGGTCTCGCCTTCCATGCGCCCGGCGAATATCCCGACCACTTCCTCGAGCCCCGCCTGAAACCAGCGGCGCGAGTCTTCGCCGGCCCGCTGCAAGTCGCCGCACAGCGCGGCAAACGCGCAGCCGCCGCCGGGATTGTCGCGGTGCAATTCCGTCAGGTAGAGGTCCGCCACCACGCGCCGCCACGCCTCGCCGCGCAGACCCGGGTCCAACCGGCCGAAGCGCGTGCGCAACGCATCGCCCACCGCCGCGCGAAACAGGTCGTCCTTCGACTCGAAATGCTTGTAGAACCCGCCCACGGTCAGCCCGCAGGCCTGCATCACGTCCGGAACCGTCGTGGCGCGTTCGCCGCGCTCGCGGAACATCCGCGACGCCACCCCGATGATTTTCTGCCGCGTCTCTTCCTTGGTCATCGCGCTACTTCGCCACCGCCGCGGCCCGCGCGCTCACGCGGACCGGCACGTATTTGTGAAAGGGCGTCTTCGCGATCGCATCGCAATGGTCCAAGTCCGTCAGGTCGTTCACATTGGGCCCGATCTGCTTCGCGCCGCTCCCCGTGCCCTCGACCATGCCGTAACCGTGCGGCAGCGAGACGAGTCCGCGGCGCACCTCGCCGGTCACGGCCACCCGCACCTCGACTGCGCCCCGCCGCGATTCGACGCGCGCGGCATCGCCGTCGGCCAAGCCAAGCTCCGCCGCGTCGTCCGGATGAATCTTCAATGCGCCGTCCGCGTCATTCTTGCGCCAGGCGCCGCTGCGGAAAATCTGGTTTGCGTTGTACGATCGGCGCTCGCCCGCCTGCAGGATGAAGGGGAAGGCCGCATCGCGCGATTCCGAATCGAGCGCGCGGATTTCGTCGAACATTTCCGGAATCGGCAGGTGGATCTTTCCGTCCTTGTGCCTCATGAATTTCCACGTGTCCTCATACGTATGCTCGCTCAGCACCGTGCCTTCGCAGGTCAGCACCCGCGTGAACAGCGCCTCGCCCAGGCCCGCGCCCTCGTCCTGGATACCCGCGCGGGCGATTTCCTTGCCGTATTTCGCGGCGTACATCTGGCACGCCGTCCACAGCACGGCGGCCGCCTGCGCGCCCTCCGGCAGCGCCTTGCCCAGCGTTGAATACAGCACGAGCGACGCGAGCTTTTCTAGCTTCGGGTTGCGCTTGAGCATCATCCCCAGCGCCGCGGGGAAGAGGCGCAGCTTCGGGATTTTCCGGTCAATGCGCGCGACCGCCTCCAGCACGGGGAAGCGCTCGGGCAATTCGCCCATCGCCACCACGAGCCGGCGATAAATCTCCGGTTCCGGCAAGGTGCCTTCGAGCGGCGGCAGGATCGGTTTGCGCAGGTGGAAGTAGTTTTTGGGGAAATATAAATTGAAAAAAGTCGCTTCATATTTCTCGTACTGCGAACTCGCCGGGAGCACGTAGTGCGCCAGGCGCGCGGTCTCGGTCATCGCCACGTCGATCACGACGAGCAGTTCGAGTTTCTCGAAGGCCCGGCGATACGCGCGCGAGTCCGCGCCGGTCAGCGCCGGGTTGCCGCTATCGACGACCAACCCGCGCACGCGATCTTTGTGGTCCGAGTCGATCTCGAGCGGGAGCACGTTGGGCGGATACAGCTTGCCGATCTCGCGCGTGCCGGTCACGCGCGTGGGTACGCCGCCGTGCTCCGGTTCTTCCGAGTGGCCGATCAGCGGCAAGAAAGCCGTGTGGAAGACGTTCGTCTCTACTTTTCCAAAGTGCCCCGTGACCAAGTACAGCAACCGCGCGAGATAGTTGTTCAGCGTGCTGTGCAGCGTGTGTTCGAGGCCCAAATCCGTTCGAATGCAGGCCTTTTCCGCGCGCGCGTAGTCCCGCGCCACCTCGCGCACCTGCGCCGGATCGAGGCCCGCCTCGCGCGCGTAGTCCTCCACCGGGATCGACGCGAGCAGCGCGCGCACCTCGTCCCAGCCCACGCAGCGATCCGCGAGAAATTTTTTGTCTTCGAGACTTTCCTGCACGATTGTCCCGAGCATCGCCAACATCAAATGCGCGTCACCGCCGGGCCGCACCTGGAGAAACACGTCCGCCTTCTCCGCCGTCTCCGTGCGAATCGGATCGACGACGACGAGCGTGCGCTTGGGGTCTTTGGCGATGTTCTGGATCAGCGTGCGCGCCTGCGCCATGCCATGCGACTGCCAGGGGTTCGATCCGATCACGAGCAGGTAGTCCGCGTGATGCGCGTCTTCGGTCGGATGGCAATTCTGCTTGCCGAAGAGTTTGCCGTCGATCCAGAAGCCGCCGGTTTTTTCCTGCGCGAGCGAGGTGTAGATGTAGCGCGTGCCGAGCGCCGCGCGAAAGGCAGTGCCGTAGACGCCGCCGAGGTGGTTGCCCTGGCCGCCGCCGCCGAAGTAGGCGAGCGTGTGCCCGCCATGCGTGTCGCGGATCGACTTCAGCTTCGCGGCAATCTCCGCGATCGCCGTCTCCCACGACACTTCTTCGTGCGTCCCATCCGCGCGCCGGCGCAGGGGCGAGGTCAGCCGGTGCTTGTCGTTTTGGTAGTAGTCCAGCCGCTGCGCCTTCTGGCAGGCGTAGCCCTCGGACGAAGGATGCGACTTGTCGCCCTTAATTTTCGCGATCCGCCCGTCCTCGACCAGCACCTCGATCCCGCAATTGACGCTACACAGGATGCACGCCGTCTTCTGCCAGTTCCCGGTTTCGTCGCGGACGGTAGCCATGGCCAGAACCTCCAGAAAAAGCTCAAGAATAGCCCTGAATTGTATGGATTATGACCATAATCCTTCGATTTGTCAAGGTGGAATTTCTGGGACTTATATAGTTTGTTCCCTCGCGCAGAAGTGGAAGAAAATGACTAGCCGAGGCCGCATTTGTTGGGGCGCGTCTGGCAGAATCGGCGGATGCTGCCAGCAGGATGCTCGGCATCAGCGCCAGGCACCGCTTGGCCGTCCACCGCTCAACAAGCGAATGTTACGTGCGTCAAGTATGTGCGATAATCGGAGCGCCAACGCTCCGCACGAGAAAATATGAGGGTTCGATGGCATTCCTTGAAGCGCCAACAATCTATGGTCAGTTTGATCCGAAGGCGAAAGCTGTCTTCGCATGCGATGATGTACAGAAAGCAATTCGTCGCGTGCCGGATGAGAGCATCAAACTTGTCGTCAGTTCCCCTCCATACAACATTGGCAAGGACTACGAGAAGCGAAAGGACTTGACCGCGTACTTGGGCGACATGAGCGGGACACTCGACGAGCTTTGCAGAGTTCTACACCCGAAGGGAAGTATCTGTTGGGAAGTGGGCAACTTTGTTGATGATGGAGAAGTCTTTCCCCTTGACATGTTCTTCTATCCGGAATTCAAGAAGCGAGGGCTGAAACTCCGCAATCGAATTATCTGGAGATTTAACCATGGTCTCCATTGCTCCAAAAGGCTCTCCGGCCGGTACGAAGTAATACTTTGGTTCACCAAGACTGACAATTACACGTTTAACCTCGACCCTATTCGCGTCCCTTCTAAGTACCCCGGCAAGAGGGCATACAAGGGGCCGAAAAAGGGGTTACCGTCTGGCAATCCACTGGGGAAGAATCCAAGCGATCTCTGGGACGTAATACAAGAAGATTGGGAAAACGAGGTTTGGGATATCCCGAACGTAAAGTCGAATCATCCGGAGAAGTCCATACATCCTTGTCAATTCCCGATTGAGCTCGTCCAGCGCTGTGTGCTCGCCCTCACAGACGAGAATGATTGGGTGCTCGACCCGTACGCAGGTGTTGCTTCGACATTGATTGGCGCCCTCATGCATGGACGACGAGCCATCGGATTCGAGACGCAGGACAAATACGTGAGTGAGGGAATCGAAAGAATCTCTCGATACTACGAGGGTAGGCTAAAAATCAGGCCCCTAGGAAAGCCCGTTCATCAGCCGACAGGGCGCGAGAAGGTCGCTCAAGTGCCCGGGGAATGGATACACGGTCAACAAAAAGAGATGTTCGGATGAAGATTGTCGCCCGATACTCGTTCAACAACGGTAGTGAAGTCATCGGCAGGAAATACCCGCAGTTGCTGGCTGAAATAGAAGAAGTACTTTCCGTTATCGATGCGCATTCGCTTCCGAAGAAGAAAAGCAAGGAAAAGACGATGCGAAATCGGAAACTCTTTAGTCCGCCCGGCATGAATAAACAATTCAAGAGGGAATTCGGCGCGCGCCAATGGAGAACGATTCGTGTCCCGTGCGATTACCCGACGAACCATTACGTTGACTTCTATTCCCCACCGCCGTTGCGCAAAGGCGCGTTTCGGGAAATGGACTTCCTCAAGGACAGGTTGGGCGTGGAAGTTCAACTGGGCAAGTACGCATTCATGGTCTACAACGTTTGCGCGAAGATGACGATATTCAAAAACTTGGGATATATCAACGCGGGAGTCGAGATTGTGCCTGTAAAAGAACTCGCCGATGAGATGTCCACTGGGGTCTCCTATTTTGAACAGTTCGCTTGGGATTTGGACAAACGCGGCGTCTCCGATATTGATATTCCTGTTCTCATCTTAGGGATCACAGCCTGAATTTGTCCTGCTCTGCTTGCTTTCCACGATACGACCCACCCTCCATGGTTCACCCTCCGTCAGTTCTCATGTGTGGCTACATCGTCAACGGGAGAAGGCCCCGCGCGAGCAAAGAATAACCGCACCGATCCTCGGCGGATCGGCGCGGTCGAGTTTCCGTCTCTAGCGATTACTGCGCGAGTTCGAAGAGCCCGGCGGCGCCCTGGCCGCCGCCGATGCACATGGTGATGACGCCGTAGCGCGCGTTGCGCTCGATCATTTGGTTGGCGAGCGTGCCGACCATGCGCGAGCCGGTCATGCCGAAGGGGTGGCCGATCGAGATCGAGCCGCCGTTGATGTTGAGCTTGTTCTGGTCGATGCCCAGTTTGTCGCGGCAGTAGAGCACCTGCACGGCGAAGGCCTCGTTCAATTCCCACAGGTCGATGTCGCTGACCTTGAGGCCGTGGCGCTTGAGCAGCTTGGGCACGGCGTAGACCGGCCCGATGCCCATCTCGTCCGGCTCGCAGCCGGCGACCGCGAAGCCGCGGAAAATAATTTTCGGCTTGATGCCAAGCGCCTCCGCGCGCTTGCGCTCCATCAGCACGCAGGCTGACGCGCCGTCCGAGAGCTGCGAGGCGTTGCCCGCGGTGACGCTGCCCTGGCCGCTGGTGGGATCGAAGTACGGCGGCAGGGAGGCGAGACCCTCGAGCGTCGTGTCCGCGCGATTGCATTCGTCCTTGTCGCAGATCACTTCCTTCGAGCCTTCGATCTGTTTCGTCGCCTTGTTGAAAAGTCCCATGCTCGCCTTCATCGGCGCGATCTCTTCGTTGAAGAACCCGCGCGCCTGCGCGGCCGCCGTGCGCTGCTGGCTGAGGAGCGAATACTCGTCCTGCGCCTCGCGCGAGATGTGGTAGCGCTTGGCCACCACTTCGGCCGTCGCGCCCATCGCCATGTACAGCCCCGGCCTTTTCTCCATCGCGATCGCGTTGGGCTCGGCCTTGGGCTTCATCGCCGAGATGCTCTCGACCCCGCCGCCGATCGCCACGTCCGCGCCCTCGTAAATCTGCGCCGCGGCCATCGCGACCGCCTGCAAGCCCGACGAACAGAAGCGGTTTACGGTGGTCGCCGCGACGGACACCGGCAGCCCCGCGACGATGGCCGCGATGCGGGCAACATTCATGCCCGACTGCCCCTCGGGGTAGCCGCAGCCGAGGATTACGTCGTCAATTTCCGCGGGATTCAGCGCCGGCAATTTCTTCACCGCCTCGCGGATAGCATGCGCGGCGAGGTCGTCCGGCCGGGTCTGGTTGAACGAGCCCCGGTGCGACTTCGCCAGCGCAGTGCGGGCGTGCGATACGACAACGGCTTCACGTGCCATGATTCGGTTTCCTTCCTCGGTGGGCCGGGCCAGCGAAGAGCCCGCAGCTAATGACAGGACAATTCAACGGCACAGCGTAATTCCCGGCCACCCAAAAATCAACACCAGCGCCCACTCCCCCCACCAGTGGCGGCGGGCGTCCCCGCCCGCCGTGAATCCATTTGACAGGATTCACATGATTTACAAGATAGAGCTTTCAACCACATCTGAATACAAACGGATGCCGATTACATCAACTACATTTCAGTTATTCAGTCCCCAATCATGTCCTCGTTCTTTGGAAGAAACGAATCTCAGATCCTGAAATCCTGCTAATCATGTAAATCCTGTCGACGCCCTTCCGCTCTTCCCACTTCCTGTATAGTCCCCCCATGGACGCGATACCGGACCGGTACCGTTACCAAGTCGCCGAGGTCGAAGCCCTGCGCGAACTCGTCGGCCAAAACCCGCGCCAGTTCTCGCTCAACCTCGCCATCTGCGACGACACCTCGCTCCGCAGCCTCATCGTCCAGCAGCTCCGCGAGGCCTTCCCCGACGTCGAAGTCACGGCGCTCTGGCCCTACGAGCGCGACGTCTTCGAACACGTCCACGCCGCGAGCTCGCGCGCGCCCAAGGACGCGCTCTTCATCGCCGGCCTCGACGACGCGCTCAGCGCCAACATCGACCGCGCCGCGCTCCTCGCCGGCCTGAACGCCTCCGCCCACCGCTGGAAAGCCTGGTTCGCCTGCCCCGTAGTTTTCTGGCTGGACCGCCTCACCGCCGACATCCTCCGTCTCCAAGCCCGCGACTTCTGGGAATGGCAGACGGGCGTCTACCGGCTGGACGGGTAGAACCTTCATCTCACGCGGAGACGCGGAGTGCGCAGCGTACTGAGGCGACGAGACGCGCAGCGTGTCGAGACGACGAAACACGCGAGGCGGCCAGGAGAGTCGCCGAGAGTCAACGAAATCGCCCCGTGCCATGCCCGCTCAGGCCCGAAAGCTCGCTCCACGTTTTGCCGCCGTCGGTCGTCTTGAAGAGCGCCGCGTCTTCGACGCCCGCGTAGGCCGTGTCCGGCTCCGTCAAGGAGGGTTCGATGTGCCAGACGCGCTTAAACTCCCAGGGATGCTGCGAGCCGTCGTACCACTGGTGCGTCGTCAGCAGCTTGCCGGACTTGTCCGACGTGTCGTACACGAACTTGTTGCTTTCGCCCATGGGAATGGCCTCGGGCGTTGCCGCCGGCTGGCCCGCCGGCGTCCCCGGCTGGTGCCACGACTTCCCGCCATCGTCCGAGCGTTGAATCACCTGACCAAACCACCCGCTCGACTGCGACGCATAAATCCGGTTCGGGTCCAGCGGCGAACCCTTGAGGTGGTATATCTCCCACCCGGCAAAGTGCGGCCCCGCTCACGTCCCACTTCGCCCGCTTCCCGTCCGACGTCAACACGAACGCGCCCTTGCGCTCCCGACCAACACCCGCACTCCGCTCATGATCTACTCCTCCCAAAAGTCGCGTTTAGTCATTCTGCAACGGTCGCGCGGGCGATCACATTCTACCTGGAAGAAATCGCTACCCTGATTTGCCAACGGAGATTACCAGCGTGAGCAATTCGTCCGCCGCTGTCACGGTGCTGGATCCTCTGACCATCGCCGGTCGTTCACCGCGCCATACACGAGCCTTCTCATGTACAATTCGTAGAGTG
>JBCLBO010000035.1:0-31211 GCA_038916785.1 Candidatus Hydrogenedentales bacterium
TGTCCGCATTATTACGTCAATCAGGAGTTCATGCGTTCATCTCTGATTTCGAATTCGGCGCATGTACATGGCACGAGGCGCGGTGCGTAGAGTTCAGCGCGACCAGATGAGGCGTCTCTTTGCGGCAGACGTCGATGCAGTCGGGGCAGCGCGGGTGGAAGTGGCAGCCGGGCGGCGGGTTGAGCGGGCTGGGGATGTCGCCGTGAAGGATTTGGCGCTGCTGGCGCGCGGCGGGATCGGGCACCGGCACGGCGGAGAGCAGCGCGCGGGTGTAGGGGTGTGTCGGGTTTTTGAAGACGTCGTCCGTCGTGCCGATCTCGACGATCCGGCCGAGGTACATGACGGCGACGTAGTCCGAGATGTGGCGGACGACCGCGAGGTCGTGCGCGATGAACAGATAGGTCAAGCCGAGTTTCGCCTGGAGGTCTTGCAAGAGATTCATGATCTGCGCCTGAATCGAGACGTCAAGCGCGGAGATGGGCTCGTCCGCGACGATGAGTTCGGGTTCGACCGCGAGCGCGCGCGCGATGCCGATGCGCTGGCGCTGGCCACCGCTGAATTCGTTCGGGTAACGATCGGCCGCAGCGGGCGACAGGCCGACCATCCGCAGCAGCTCATGGACGCGATCGCGGCGCTGGGCGCGCGGGACGATGCGGTGCTCGGCGAGCGCCTCGGCGATCACGGAATGCACGGTCATGCGGGGATTCAGCGAGCCGTAGGGGTCCTGAAAGATGAGCTGCATGCGCTTGCGCTCGCGGCGGAGCGCCCCGCGCGTGAGCGAGCCGAGGTCGAGGCCATTGAACACGATGCGGCCACGGGTCGGCTCGATGAGCCGCAGAATCGCACGGCCGACGGTGGTCTTACCGCTGCCGCTCTCGCCGACCAGGCTGAGCGATTTGCCGCGCGGAATGGTGAAGGACACGCCGTCCACCGCGCGGACCTGCCCATGCACGCGCGAGAACACGCCCTTGCGCACGGGGAAATGCACCGCCAGATCGTCGACGCTCAGAAGGGGTTCGACGTCCGCGCTCATGACACCGCCGCGCCCTGCAGTTTCGACGATCGCGACCGATCCGCCATCGTGCGGGGATCGTGAAGCCAGCACGCCGCCGTGTGATTCGCGCCGACGTTGAACTGCGTGGGTTCCTCGCTCGCGCAGACAGCCATCGCGTGCGGGCAGCGCGGGTGGAAGCGGCAACCGCTGGGGAATTGAGTGGCCGGGGGCACACTGCCGCTGATCGCCTTGAGGCGCGCGCGCGCTGCGCCGACTTCGGGCAGCGAGTCGAAGAGACCTTGCGTGTAGGGGTGGCTGCGATTGGCGAAAAGCTCGCGCACAGGCGCCTGCTCGATGATGCGGCCCGCGTACATGATCGCCACGTCGTCCGCCGATTCCGCGACGACGCCGAGGTCGTGTGTGATGAGAACAATGGCCATGCCGCGCTCGCGCTGGAGTTTGCGCAGGAGATCGAGGATCTGTGCCTGGATGGTCACGTCGAGCGCGGTGGTCGGCTCGTCGGCGATGAGGACCTTCGGGTCGCAGGCGAGCGCCATCGCGATCATCACACGCTGGCGCATCCCGCCGGACATCTGGTGCGGGTAATTGCCCACACGCTCCTCCGGCGCCGGGATGCCGACTTGCGCGAGGAGATCGACGACGGCCTTGTGCGCCTGCGCCTTTGAGAGGCCGCGGTGCAATCGTAGGACCGCGCCGATCTGATCGCCGACGCGAAAGACGGGGTTGAGCGAGGTCATCGGCTCCTGAAAGATCATGCTGATGGAATTGCCGCGCAGCGCGCGCATGTCGCGCTGGTTCGCCATGAGCAGGTCGCGGCCTTCGAAGAGGACCGAGCCGCCGACGATTCGGCCCGGCGGCTCTGGGATGAGCCGCAGGATCGAGAGCGCGGTGACGCTCTTGCCGCAGCCGCTCTCGCCGACGAGCGCAAGCATGCGGCCGGGATACACATCAAAGGACACGCCGTCCACCGCGCACGCGACGCCGGCGTCAGTGAAAAAATAGGTCTGCAATCCGCGGACGGAAAGGATGGGCGCTTCGGAACGATTCATACGGCGAATCCGCGATCCGGGCGGGTGAGCATGCGGACATTGTATTGGATCGGTTCGACGCTTGGCGAAGGCGGAGGACTGGCGTCATGTGGGGCCATTTGGTAGGCTAGCGGATTACTTTGCGGAGGGAAAATCGCGATGCGCACGAAGTCCGTTTGTGGCCTGATCCTACTCTCGACCGCCTGTGTGCTCGCGGGCGCGAGTGACGCTGAACCCACGCGGCTGTTGATGCAGCCGGACATCCACGGCGATCAGGTGGCCTTCCGGCATGGCGGCGACTTGTGGATCGCGTCGGTGAATGGCGGCGGCGCGCGGCGGCTGACGACCTCGGGGGGTATCGAGATGACGCCGCGATTCTCGCCGGACGGCGCGCAGATCGCCTTCACGGGCCAATACGACAGCAGCGAGGATGTGTACGTGGTGCCGGCGGAGGGCGGAGAGCCCCGGCGCGTGACGCATCACCCCGATGTGGATATCGTGCGCGATTGGACGCCGGACGGATCGCGGCTGCTATTCACCTCGGGCCGGATGAATCCGCCGGCGTTCAACGAGCGCTTGTGGACGGTGCCCGTGGCGGGCGGCATGCCCGAGGTGCTTCCGATCTACGCAGCCGGCGACGGGGCCTATTCGCCCGACGGTGCGCGGCTGGCTTTCGTGCCGACGACGCCGGCCTTTCAGCCCTGGCCCGGCTCGAACTCGCATGACGGCTGGCGGCACTACCGTGGCGGCCGCACGAGCCGCATTCGCATTGTGAATCTCAAGGACCTGACCGTGGCAGACGTGCCGCGCGAGAACAGCAACGACCATTTCCCGATGTGGATCGGCGAGACGCTGTATTTCCTGTCCGACCGCGACCACACGATGAACCTGTTCGTCTTCGACGGCGCCAGCGTCCGGCGCGTGACGAACCACGACGATTTCGACATCCAAAGCGCGGGGACCGACGGCAAGACGATTGTCTACGAGCAGGGAGGATATCTGCATCACTTCGATCCAGCAACGGGAAAATCGCGCCGCATCGACATCGAGGTCCAGGGCGATTTCCCGTGGATGCGACCAACGCTGAAAAAAGTGGGCGAGGCGATCCGCAGCGCGCGGCTTTCTCCGACCGGCGCGCGCGCCGTGGTCGAGGCGCGCGGCGAGATATTCACCGTGCCGGCGGAGAAGGGCGATCCGCGCAACCTGAGCAACAGCCCCGCGGCGAACGACCGCACTCCCGCGTGGTCGCCCGACGGCAAGCGCGTCGCCTGGTTCTCGGACGCGACGGGCGAGTACACGTTGATGCTTGCGGACGAGGACGGGCTGAGCGCGCCAAAGTCCGTGCCGGTGCTCGACCGCACGTTCTTCTATGCGCCCGTGTGGTCGCCGGACTCGAAACTGATCGTGTTCACGGACAACTACCTGAACCTGTGGTACATGGACGTCGAGAAGGGCAAGCCGATCAAAGTGGACACGGACCTCTACGGCCCACCGCAACGCGCCAACCTGCTACGCCCGCAGTCTCTCGTGTGGTCGCCGGATTCGAAGTGGATTGCGTACTCGCGGCAATTGGAGAGCAGATTTAGCGCGGTGTTCATGTATTCGCTGAAGGACGGGAGCAGTTTTCAGATTACCGACGGCCTCTCGGACGCGATCCAGCCCACCTTCGATCCGGATGGCAAATACTTGTACTTCCTGGCGAGCACCGACTTCGCGCTGAACGTGAGCTGGATGGACATGACGAGCTACGGCCGCTACATCACGCGCGGGCTCTATCTCGCGGTGCTGAGCAAGGACGACCCGTCGCCGCTTCTGCCGGAGAGCGACGAGGAAAAACCGGGTGAGGAGAAGAAGGACGAGAAGGACAAGAAGGACGACGCCAAGAAAGATGAAAAAAAGACGGTCACGGTTAAGTTCGATCCGGACCACATCGATCAACGGATTCTCGCGCTGGACGTGCCGGCGAGGAACTATACGCGACTGGCCGCGGGGCCAGAGGGCGCGCTGTTCTACGCGGAATCGGTTGGGCAAAAGCTGAATCTACATAAGTACGACGCCAAGAAGCGCAAGGTCGATGTGTTCCTGAGCGGGATCGATAGTTTCGATATCTCCGCGGACGGCAAGAAGCTGCTGTATCGCGCGGAGAAGTCGCTGGGGATCGTGGAGACGAGCAAGGACAACGCCAAAGTGGGCGACGGCGCGCTCAAGCTGGACGGCCTCGAGGCGCGGGTCGAGCCCGCGGCGGAGTGGGAGGAAATGTTCCGCGATACCTGGCGGATCATGCGCGACTTCTTCTACGACGAGAAGCTGCACGGCGCCGACTGGCCGGCGATCTATGAGAAGTATCACGCGTGGCTGCCGAGCGTGCATCACCGCAGCGAGTTGACCTATCTGAGCACGCTCATGCTGGCCGAGGTGGCCTCGTCGCACACGTACATGGGCGGCGGCGACATGCCCGAGGCACCGATGGTGCAGGTGGGCCTTCTGGGCGCGGATTTCGCAATCGAGGATGGCGAGTTCCGCATCGCGCGCATTCTGCACGGTGAAAACTGGAACCCGGACCTGCGCGCGCCGCTGAGCGCGCCCGGAATCGACGTGACCGAGGGCGATTACCTGCTCGCCGTGAATGGCCGCGCGATCGACGGCGGCGAGTTGTACCCTTACTTCGAGGGCACGGCGAACAAGCAGACCGTGATCCGCGTGAGTAAGAACGCGAATGGCAAGGGCGCGCGCGACGTGACGGTAGTGCCTGTGCCGAGCGAGAGCCCGCTGCGCGAGCGGCAATGGATGGAAGACAACAGGAAGAAGGTCGGGGAGTTGTCCGGCGGCCGCTTGGCGTACGTATATCTGCCGGACACGTCGTGGCCGGGTTACAGGAACTTCAACAGGTATTACTACGCGCAGCAGGACAAGCTCGGCGCGGTGATCGACGAGCGGTTCAACGGCGGCGGCAAAGAGGCGGATTACATCGTCGAGTTCCTCGACCGGCCGCTGATGAGCAACTGGGCCAGCCGCAACGGGCGCACGTTCACCTCGCCGGGCGCGGCGATCTTCGGGCCGAAGGTGATGATCATCAACGAGTGGGCGAGCTCCGGCGGCGACTACCTGCCCTGGGCATTCAAGCAGCGCGGCGTCGGCCCGCTCATCGGCAAGCGCACCTGGGGCGGGCTCATCGGCACGTCGGGATACCCCGTGCTGATGGACGGCGCCTACACCACCGCGCCCAGCTTCGCTGGCTACTCGACCGACCCGGACAACCCGCAATGGATCCTCGAGAACGAAGGCGTCGCGCCGGACATCGAAGTCGAGATTAACCCGCAGGACGTCGCCGCGGGCCGCGACCCGCAGCTAGAGCGCGCCGTCGCGGAGTGCCTGCGTCTGCTCGAGGCGAATCCAGCGAAGCGCGCGCCGCGTCCGGAGCCGATCGATCGCGTGAGCCGGAGGTAGCGCGATGGAGAGGTACTACCGAGGTTTGTGGCGCACGACTTGAAAAGCCACTCGACGACGGAGTACGCCGCGGTCAATGACGCAAGCAGCTAACAGACTCGAACGGCAACCGTTGCAATCACGGTGAAAGTTCCATTGGGTTGCTGTTTCGTTTCAACGTCAAAGCCCGCATCTTGGAAGTCTTGACGCACAGCATCAAGCTTTTCTTTTGGGATGTCCCTTATGATCTGTTTTGGCGCTATCATAATTTTCACCTCGAAATTGCTTGCTGCGATTATATCACTGTTTCCAACGTACGATCACGAAATCTTCAGATCCGCCACGCACTGGGCCCTTTCTGCTGCGTACGATCCATTTATGAACGTTGGCACCGCCACCGTATCTAGCGCATGCGAATCCAGCCATTTTCGAATGTCATTAGTCGCTTGCGTGCTTTCCTGACCGCTAGGTTTCCAATACTCTTGCAATCGACCGACAACACTCGGATCGTTTGCGTTGTAGGTCGTTTCTTCCTCGATTCTATGATCCACCTCGGCCTGAGCACGATTCAGGTAGAGCCGCTTAAATTGATACATAAAGAGAATACCTGCGCTCGCGCAGGCAATGATGACGACAAGAATTAAGCCGCGCTGGCCGTTGAGTCCCGCAGCATATGAAATACTACGAAGAACGGTCCGGATTATTCCATCCGTCTGCGTCGCATCTGCAAGAGTAAAGCCCGCTATTAACCCGTTGACCGCCTTGAGCGCGGCTCCGAACCGCTCGGTTTCGTCACCAAAATTTGCATACAGAAAGCCGATCAGACTTCCGAACGCGAGTGCGGCCAATCCTGTCAGCGGTATCACGTAAAACCTGGGAATGTCTGCGCTCATTTGGAAGAGGTAGACAAAAAAAACGATTAGAAAACTGACGACCCCAAGAGTCATCGCGATAAAAGGGACATCAACGTTCTTGTCCACGGTAGTGGCTCCCGGCACAGCTACGAGCATGCTAACTCTAGACGGCAAAGGGTACCACATTAGCTGTCCGGCAGCTAGCGCTTATAGGTCACTTAGTCTCACACCCTAATGCACGCCGCCCTGTGTGCTGTGAACTTCTCCTCTAATGGTGGGATTTTTGTTGCACACTCGGGGATGGCGATGGGGCAGCGGGGGTGGAAGGGGCAGCCGGAGGGCGGGTTGAGCGGCGAGGGCGGGTCGCCTTTGAGGAGGATGCGGCGGCGGGTGCGCTCGATTTCCGGGTCGGGCACGGGCACGGCGCTCAGCAGCGCCTGGGTGTAGGGGTGGAGCGGGGCGTCGAGCACGGTTTGCGCGGGGCCTTCTTCGACGATGCGGCCGAGGTACATGACGGCGATGCGCTTGGCGACGTGGCGCACGACGGCGAGGTCGTGCGTGATGAAGATGAGCGTGAGGCCGCGCGTGCGGCAGAGCTCGGCGATGAGGTTGAGGATTTGCGCCTGCACGGAGACGTCGAGCGCGGAGACGGGCTCGTCGGCGATGATGAGTTCGGGTTCGAGCGCGAGCGTGCGCGCAATCGCGATGCGTTGGCGCTGGCCGCCGCTGAATTCGTGGGGGTATTTGCGCATGAAGCGCGGGGCGAGCCCGACCATTTCCATCAGCTCCGAGACGCGCTGGGTGAGGTCGCGGCGCTTGGCCTTGCGGTGGACGCGGAGCGGCTCGGCGATCGCGTCGAAGACGGTCATGCGCGGGTTCAGCGAGGCGTAGGGATCCTGGAAGATCATTTGCGCTTCGGGGCGGATGCGGCGGAGTTCGCGCGGGGAGAGATCGCCGAGGTTTTTGCCGTTGAGCACGACCGTGCCGGCGGTGAGCGGGACGAGGCGGAGGATGGTGCGCGCGAGAGTGGACTTGCCACAGCCGGATTCGCCGACCAGGCCGAGGACGTCGCCGCGGTTGAGCGTAAGCGAGACGCCGTCCACCGCGCGCACGTAGCCGACGTGGCGCGCGAAGAGGAAGCCTTCGCGCACGGGGAAGTGGGTTTTTACGTCGGTGAGGGTTAGGAGGGGGGTGGTCATGGGCGGGGGCTCGATGGGAGTGATGGGAGGTATGGGAATGATGGAACAAAGGCGGGCGAGGACGCCCGCCCCACTGATTCATTCTCTATTTTCTTTAGAAGTTCGCGTGGCGCTTGGTGCGCGTGTAGGGCTTTGGTGGCATGGGCTTCCAGCCCATGCGGGCTGCACTTAGCGCGGGAAAAAGGGCGACACGTGGCTTTCAGCGAACGAAGATCGCGGCGCACTCCGCATCGGCTGGAAGCCGATGCCACCAAAGGGCGCGTTTTCTTTCTGCAAACGTCGGTACATCCTCGTGTGGAACTCGCGATGGCGGGGTTAGTCATTCGAGATCCCCTCGCTGAACTCGGAGGCAGGCGGAGGCGTGGGTGGGCGTAAGCGGTTTTAGGAGTGTGGGCGTCGTGTTGCAGTCGTCCTTCGTGTAGCTGCAGCGCGGGGCGAAGGGGCAGCCGGGGAATACTTGCGCGAGGTCGGGCGGCTGGCCGGGGATGGTGCGTAGCGGCTGGCCGGGGGTGGTGTTCGCCGCGGGCAGGCTTTGCAGGAGCGCTTCGGTGTAGGGGTGGCGCGGGCGCGCGAAGAGTTCGTCGACGGGCGCGGACTCGATGATGCGGCCGGCGTACATGACGAGGACGCGCTGGCAGGTGCCGGCGACGACGCCCATGTCGTGCGTGACGAGGATGACGGCCATACCGATTTCGCGCTGCATCTGGCGGATGAGTTCGAGGATTTGCGCCTGCACGGTGACGTCGAGCGCGGTGGTGGGTTCGTCGGCGATGAGCAGTTCGGGCCGCGTGATGAGCGCCATCGCGATCATGACGCGCTGGCGCATGCCGCCGGAGAACTGGTGCGGGTAGGCGTGCAGGCGGCGCTCGGCGTCCTGGATGCCGACGGCGGTGAGCATGTCGAGGACGCGGCGGCGCGCGGCGCGGCGCGAGAGGCCTTCGTGGCGCACGAGCGGCTCGACAATCTGCGCGCCGATGGTGTGGTAGGGGTTCAGCGCGGTCATCGGGTCCTGGAAGATCATCGAGATGCGCTTGCCACGGATGCCGCGGAGTTGGCGCGCGGTGCAATGCAGCAGGTCGCGATCGCCGAAGCGGGCGGTGCCACCCTCGATGCGGCCCGTGGGGCGCGGGATCAAGCCGAGCAGCGCGTAACACGAGACGGACTTGCCCGAGCCGGATTCGCCGACGATGCCGAGGGTCTCGCCGGGCTCGACGGCATACGACACGCCGTCCACCGCGCGGACGACGCCCTCGCGGGTGTGGAAATAGGCGCGGAGGTTGTCTACTTCAAGAAGGGCCATAACCCCTTTTCACCACGAAGGACACGAAGAGCACGAAGAAGCCCCATCGGTCGCGCGGGAGCGCGACCCTCCCGGCGACGCTCTCTATAGATGGTGCGAATTTGTTGCACTGGCGAAACCCCCTAGCGAGAAAGTGCGGGCGCGGGACAAGGGTGAATTGGCTGACACCTGTGTGGATCGTGCGGAATTTGGCGTGGAAATGCAACAGGAGCGCCTCGCTTGCTGCTACTTTGTTTGGCGCCGGATCGCCATTCGTACACGCGAGACACAACGGTCGAGATCTCCCTGGATTTGGTGTTCCCAGAAACGTAGAACCTGGATTCCCTGTTTTCTTAATAGTGCTCGCTTGTTTGCGTCACGCTTACGATTCCGGAATATTTTCATCTTCCAGAATTTTCGGTTCGTTTTGGGAATGTGGCCGCATTTCGGACAGCCGTGCCAGAAGCAGCCATCGAAGAAAACCGCGACCTGTTGGCGCGGGAAGTAGATGTCCGGACACCCGGTGATGTGACTGGAGTGAGTGAGCCACCCTCGAACCGATGCGCGTACCAGCGCCATACGAAATGGGACTTCAGTGGATTTATTGCCGCGACTTTTGATCGCGCTCATCGTTCGCGAGCGTGTTTCTGGGACTTTTCTGAACGCCCCGCCCTTTAGTTGTTGCCGAAGTATTCGTTCCACAAATTATTTAGTGCGCCTCTTGGCCTTGGGCTTCCGCCCGCTATTGAGTTTCAAGATTTTTCCCCAATCGATGGAGCCATCGGCAAGGCAATACTTTTCGGCGAACTCTCTCACAAACCGGTTCTTCGCCTTGTCCCACTCTTGAATGTATTTCGCTTTGTGCTCCGTCGGCTTGCTCTCCATGGCCGAGATGATATGGAGATAGAAGTCTTCGTCTCCGGTGATCTCAGCCCAGAATTCCTGTCCTGCGAGCTCTCGGAAGATCTTGTCGGTGGTCGCGGGCGAGTTCTTGTTTCCGTAGGAGTAACCGACCAGCGCATCGAAATGTTTGCGCAGTTTGGTCAACCTGCTGCGCAGGGACTGGAAGTCCTGCATTTGTCGTCTTCGGCTCTGGGAATTGAATACCGACGGGCCGGACTTTACGGCAATCGCGCGATAGGTGGTCGAATCCTCGATGGCAACATCAACACCTTCACTCGGGGCGACTTTACCGCCAGACACAGCCTTCGCAAGGGGTTCGAAGAAAGCGTCTCCGAAGATACCCTCATCCGAGGATGATGTATAGGCGCTCAAGAGGCTTGAGACAATCTCGCTTGCGTCTTGCATTCCGATGGCGCGAAAGAGGTAAGGGTTCTTGCGCTTGAGTGTCTTTTCAAGTTCGAGCGACGAAAGGACTTTTATGCGCCTGCGATAGAATTCGTCGAGACAGTCCGAGACTACACGCTTAAGTTTACTCGGAGTCACAGGTCAAGGTTCCGGTAGTTCTCAAGGTGCCTCAGAACCGTCTTGCCGATAACGAACCCAAGGCCGACCGGTACGGCATTGCCGATCTGCATATATTTTTTGGTGAGCGAACCACTAAACGCCCAATCATCCGGGAATTGCTGGACGCGGGCGTACTCCTTAACGGAGAGTGGCCGAAGTTCTCTTGGATGACATAAACACGTACTTTTTTGGATTGGACTGGTGGGGACTGTTGGGCATGGTCGATCGAAATTCAGCCGCCGATAGAACCCTACCTTGCCGCCGCCCGATTCATAGGCGCCACCCATCGCGTCGCGAATCAAGTCCTTGGGTAGATCGCGCCAATTCTGTCCTTCCGACAGGAGCCGTAGGTATTTCTCCCTGGATTTCGAAAAGGGAAGATATTCCGGTTTCTTTTCACTGAGGTCTCCGATAGCATCGCCCAATGTTCGCCACGGTCTCTCGAATATTCCACCTTTTTCTCTGAAATCACCGGGGGGCATGGTCACCTGGAAGCCATCGCGACTTCCGAGAAACACAACACGCTCTCGCTTCTGCGGCACTCCGTAATCGGCCGCGTTTACGAGCTGCACTGTAACCACGTATCGCATCTTCTTGAATACAGCGTGGAGATGGCGCAAGACGCTTCCGCGCTCTTGCTCGGGTTTTGGGATCGCGCCGTTACGCGTGCGATGCGTAAGCGGGACATGCTCGATTGAGGCGGAGAGTATTCCCCGTACATTTTCCATCAAGAAGAATGCTGGCCGGATGTCTTCCACGATTCGGAGAAAATCGAACATGACCTGTCCGCGAGGGTCCTGAAAAGACTTTCGGCGCCCGGCTGTGCTGAATGACGGGCATGGAGGGCCTCCAACAATCAGGTCAACTTCGTCTCTACGGCAGCCGAATTTAGCGAGCAACTCTTTAGACGACCAATTCCGAATGTCGTCTTGGATTAAGTTGACCTCGGGCCGGTTGCGACGGATTGTCTCGCACGCCCACTTGTCTTGATCGAGGCAGCCGATGGTCTCGAAACCAGCGGCTTCCAGACCAAGATCGAGACCCATTGCCCCACTAAAGAGCGATATAAATCGAGGCTTCCTCGATCCGCCGTAGCTCGCAGCGCGTTCGCGCGTGAGTTCAATCGCTTTCGGATGGGAGCCGAGAACGTATAGTCTGTTCTTGTGTGCCCTAGTGCCCATTCAGTCCGTTCCCTAACGATTCAGTATCCGAACCAAAGAGTATCACTGCTTTGAACGCGATTCGAACTGCTTGCATTAGTTCCGGCTCGCCCTTGGATCTAGCGCGTCGCGCAGGCCATCGCCGAGGAAGTTTGGGGAGAATAGGGTGAGGCTCAAGGTGATGGAGAGGAAACTAGAGGAAACTAGAGGAAACTAGGGAATTATCACGATTGTTCCTTGACCGGTCAAGGAACAATCGTGATAATTCCCCGGCGTCATGGTGCTACCTCCTTCGTAGCGGGAGAGTGAAATTAGGGACAGCCGTCCAAGGGACAGTATCGCGTAACTTCTTCCGCATGGCGAACCCATCGAGGCATCGGCATGCGAATGCACAACCACGAATAATAATGAGTTTTCTGCAACAAACCATAAACAACCTCGTCTCGCACCCGCGTATTTCCCCCGAGTGCAACAGACTCCCTATCTATAGGAGACCCGTGGCGGGAACGAGGCGATCGTAGGGGCGACCCCCCGTGGTCGCCCTGGGCTGAACCGGCGGCGCGGGTTGGTGAAGTCTAGGAGTGGGCGGCCACGGGGGGCCGCCCCTACGCGCCCGGGGAGTGCCTGCCGCCGGAAATTTCGTATACTCCCCGCCTTGTCCGACTTGCGAGGGTAGTGCGTAGCCCATGGTATCGACCGCGCCGACGGCCGCTCCGGTCACGAAACTGAGCATCCTCATCCCCGTGTACAACGAGGCGATGACGCTCGAGCGCCTGCTGCGGCGGGTGCTGGAGGTCGAGTTGCCGTGCGCGCGCGAGCTGGTCATCGTGGATGACGGATCGACGGACGGGAGCCGCGAGTTCCTCGAGGCCTTCGCGCGGGAGCACGCGGAGGTACGCCTGGTGTTGCACTCGCGCAACCAGGGCAAGGGCTCGGCCATTCGCACGGCGATCAAGCACATGAGCGGGGACTGGGCGATCATCCAGGACGCGGATCTCGAATACGATCCCGGCGAATACCCGAAGCTCCTCAAGCCCGCCATGCTCGGCATCGCGGACGCCGTCTTTGGGTCGCGCTTTGCGATGGGCGAGTATCGCCGCGCGCTCTACTTCTGGCACATGCTGGCGAACAAGGTGCTGACGCTGTTCACCAATCTCTTCTCCGGCCTGAACCTGACGGACATGGAGACCTGCTACAAGCTGGTGCGGGCGGACATCCTCAAGATGCTGGTGATCCGCAGCTCGGGTTTCGATATCGAGCCGGAACTCAGCATCAAGCTCGCCCGGTGGGGCGCGCGAATCTACGAAGTGCCGATTTCCTATCGCGGCCGGACCTACATGGAAGGCAAGAAAATCCGCACGAAGGACGCCTTCTGGGCGCTGCTGGCGCTGGTACGCTACCGCTTCTTCGACCCGCACTACTGCACGCACGACGGCTTCCTCATCTTGCAGGCGGTCCAGCGCGCGCCGCGCTTCAACCGCTGGCTCATGGGCCAGTTCGAGCGCTACCTGGGCGACGAAGTCCTCGAGGCCGGCTGCGGCATCGGCAACCTCACGCAATTCGTGCTCCGTAAAAAGCGGCTCGTCTGCGTCGACATCGACCCGCTCTACATCGACCGCATCCGCAACACCTACGGCAGCCTCGTGAACATCAAGATTCAGCCGGCGGACATCACGAACGCGGCCGACATGCAGAGCGCGGCCTCCGGCGGCCCCTTCGACAGCGCGTTCTGCGTGAACGTCCTCGAGCACATCGAGGACCACGTCGGCGCGCTGCGCAATTTCTACTCGGTGCTCAAGCCCGGCGGCCGGGTGATCATTCTGGTGCCGAACGACCCCGCGCTCTACTCGGGCGTGGATCGCACGCTGGGCCACGTCCGCCGCTACACGCCGGAGACGCTGCGCGCGACGATGCAAGAAGCCGGTTTCAGCGTCGAGGACTGTTGGGGATTCAACCGCGCGGGCGGCGCCGGGTGGCGCATCTCCGGAAAAATCCTGCGCAAGACGACGCTTTCCACCGGTCAGATGCGGCTATTCGAGTTCCTGATGCCGATCATCCGCATCGCCGAGCGGGTGCCCTTCCACACGCACAACAGCCTGATCATCGTCGGCGTCAAGCCGAAGTGACCGCGCTCTCGCTCCGCGCCCGGCGCCGGGAGTGCAACAAGACCCCCATAGATATAGCGAGGACTATCAACACCGATCCGCCGCTGACCGCTGCTCCGATGCGCAGCGAGGCCGGGGCATAGCGCATCTCGATCGTGTGACGCCCAGCCTCCACGCGCACGCCCCGAAACGCGGTGTTGACACAGAGGATGTCGCGTTCCACGCCGTCGACGAACACATGCCACCCGGGATAAAACATCTCGGAGAAGACCACCACCGCCGGCGTGGAAAGATCTACATCGACGACGATCCGCTCGGGCAAATACTCCCGAATCGTGATCGGCTCGGGAGCAGTGGGCGCGCTCAGGCCCGCCCCGTCGAAGGCGCCGGTCACCGTGATCTGCTTTCGGATATCGACGCGGCCGGCGCGCAGCAGCGCAATCGCGTCCTCGTCGTTGGCACAAACGATCACGTCGTGGATCGCGTAGACCGGCGGCAACACGGACGAATTCTCGTAGACATCGACCTCTCCGTCTGCGATCTGCTTGAATCGCTGCGCTTGCCACGGCGCAAGACTGGAGAACCCCGCGCGACGATTCACGCGAACGATGTAGCGGACATTGAACAGATCGATCAGAGGAAGCATCTTCGGCGAGATCCAATCGTCCGGGAAGTTCTGCGTGTCCCGCAGCCGGCCGCGGGCGTCGAGCGGCGCAAGGTGAATGCCACCGACCTCGTCCAGGATGCGGGCATACCGCGCGAGGACGAGCCCGTGATACCCCTGAAGTACCCGATCGCCGGTGAGCATCCCGACCGCGGCCCCGTGCCGCAGCGCGAACGGGTTGAACACAAGCGCGACACGATCCATGTCCTTGCGCGATGCGGAGAACGTCTCGAACTCGGGATTGACGCGGTAAAAATTGTCGCCGCCCCAGTTGTCTGCCGTGTTCACCTTCCAGGCCAGCTCGAAGGTGGCAGCCGCAATGAGCACGCCTGCGCCGGCCAGCCACACACGAGGACGCCCACGCGCCGCGAGGGCAACAATCACTCCCAGTATACCGGCCGCGCACGCCATCAGCCGGCCGATCGGAAGCGGATCGCCCAGCAGTGCGGGCAAGGCCGTCATCACGGCCAATGCGGCGAGCGTGACCGCGGCCATCCATCCCCGGCGCGCGCGGTCCGGGGCGGCGCCGGAAGTCCACTCCGCCATGCCGAAGGCGCCCAGATACGCCACCGCCCACCACGCAACGGCGGCCATTCTTATGGAGCCCCGGACGCCGTTGTACACGGGCAAATGCTGGATCACCGCGTCGAAAAACCAGCGCGGCATGAAGGCGTAGAGCACGCACGGCGCAGCGGCCAGAAACACCGGCCACGCGGCGGCGCGCCGCGCGAAGAGAAGGCCGGCGAGAGCCAGTGCGATTGTTGTACGCGTGGCCGCGGACGCCTTCCAGTGGTCGTCGTCCTTCAACCAACTTTCGACGACCTTTGCTTTGGGCTCGAGAAAGAAGCTGACATGTTCATACGAAACGCCGTGCGCCCGCACGGACTCGGCGAACAGTTCGCGGCTGGGAATCAGCTGAATCGCAGCGATCGCGAGACCGAGTGCGACGGCCACTCCGGCCACAGGCCCGCGAAGCAACACGTCACGGAGGGCAAGGCGCCCGGAGAACCGCGCAATGATGAAGAATGCCACTGTGTATGCGGCGAGAAAGTACAAGCCGAAGGCGCACGCCTGGGGATCGCCTCCAAAGATCATCAGCGCAACCGTGAGCGAAAGACCGAGCGCGGATCCCCAACCTCGGCCCCGGCACACGCGATCGACGAAGAGAAACGCGAGCGGGAACCAGGCCAGCGTTTGCAGGCTCCACACGTGCGACGCGCGCACGGCGGGGATTACGAGGTCGCCGGCGATCGCGGTGAAAGCGAGGTAAAGCGCGGGCAATCGACGGCCGAAGGTGTTGCGGCCCAACAGATAGCTGAACGCGCCGGCGAGGTAGCAATGCAACAGCACGACGATCTTGACCGCGACTTCGAAAGAGAAAAAGCCGAAGAGAATCGTTGTGGGGTAGAACACGCCGGCGCTGGGCATCGCCATGTGCGGGTATCCCGCAAACCAGTACGGGTTCCACAGGGGCAGTTCGCCCTTCGCCAGGGCCTGACCCGTGTAGGTGAGGGTCGGCTGGGTGAGCGTGTTCAGGTCGCGCCAGTCTGCGTTTGCGTTCAGCGATTGAGCGGTGAACACCAAAGGATGCAGGATCACAGCAACGAAACCCGCCACGAGCAGCAGGTCGGTGATCCACTCCCATGGACGACCGCGGCGGCTGGTCAACGACGGCTCGGTTGAGCGCGCCATGCGTCACGTCCCTGAGAGTGGCGGCACGCGCGGCAATTCCCCGCGTCAGCCGGCGCGCGAGGGCGCCGCAGCAGCGGCGAGCTGCGCGAGCCGGTGGCCATACTCGACGTAAAAACGATACTGCTGCGCGGTATCGTCGGCGGCTTTGCCGGTGTGGATGATGGCGGTCAGGTGCGGCTCGATGGAGACACCGCCCGTGTACCCACGCTCGCGCAAGTCTGCGAGCACTTCGCGTACGCAGCCATCGCCCTCGCCGGGGTAACAGTATTGCAGATCGCCGTTCACGCGGCGGCCGTCTTTGACGTGGACATAGGCGATGTCCGGCAGTACGCGGCGGTAATACTCCCAGGTGTCCTGGCCGTACTCGACCGGATTGCCGGTGTCGAACACGAGTTTGAGCGCCGGGCTGGCGACTTCTCCGAGCAGCACGACGCTGTTCTCCGCGCTCAAGCCGCCCCAGCCCGAGCAATTCTCGTGCACGAGCGTGATGCCGGCGTCTTCCGCCATGCCGGCCAGGTATTTCATGCGGGCGATGGCTTCGCGCCGCCACTCGCGCTCGGCGATGGGCTCTTCGGTGCGGTTTGGATAACTCATCACCCGGATCAGCGGACACTTGAGCCGCTTCATGCGTGGGATTGCGCGCTTGAGATCATCGCGATCGATCTGCGCGTCGCAGGTAATGGGTCTCGCCCAGTTGGCGATCGCGCTGCCGAGGCAGGAAATCTTCAGGCCGGATTCGTCAATCGCGCCAGCCACGCGCGCGAAAGCGTTGTCGTCGGATTGCGTGATGTTCACGCCGTCGACCATACGGATCTCGAGCTGCGTCCAGCCGAGTTCGCGTTGCGCGCGAATCTGCGTGTGGATGTCCTTGCCCGCTTCGTCACCGATGCCGCTGAAAAACATGGCCGCCTATTATTTTTCGGAATTTGATGGGACCTATAGGACTTATAGGACCTATGGGAACGCAGTTTCGACGCGCCGATTGAAGCTGCGCCGTCGAGGGAGAGTATAGCGTCGAAGTGTGCCGCTCCAGAAATGAGAAGCCCCGGCGCGTTCCCACGCCGGGGCCGGTCTCGATAGGTGTGGGGCCCGAATTACATCGGCCGGACGTTGGCGGCCTCGGGACCCTTGCGGCCTTGCCGCTCCTCAAACTCGACCTTCTGGTTGTCCTGAAGGCTGCGATAGCCCTCACCGACGATGTTGGAGAAGTGGACGAAGAGGTCCTTCCCGCCGCCGTCCGGCGTGATGAACCCATAGCCCTTCTCGCTGTTGAACCACTTTACGATACCGATCGCCACTTGCCTTCTCCTTCATGCTTCATCGCCCGGTGAACGGGTCTCGACCTGTCCCCAATTGCGACAGATGACCGGGGCCACTGGGGACACTCCCAGACCCGGCCTGATAACGCGTTTGCAGTTTACTGGAAACATTGGCAATAAGCAACGGTTTTTCGGCACGCCCATCACCGCAGAAACGGGCCGATTCGGGCCAATGTCTGGTGCGGCTTACGCGGAACTGCCCTCAGGGCTCGAAGCTCGCCGACTTGCGGGAGAACATCCGGGACGCCGTGAAATGCCACTACAACGATTCCTCCAAGGCCCCGCGCGTGATCCGGATGCATCACGTCCGCGATGAGGTCTTTGCTTTGTGAAACTTCCGCGCGACTTCTCCGCGCGAGACCTAGTTCGGGCGCTGCAACAGCTTGACTACCACGTCACCCGACAAACTGGAAGCCACGTCTGACTCACGCGCTCCGTCAATGGCGAGCACCACGTGACCATTCCAAACCGCGCGGCGCTTAGGGTTGGAACACTCCATTCAATCGTTAGAGAGATCGCGGATCATCTCTTGATCGATCGAGAGAAACTACAATCAATCCTGTTCAAGTAGGCTCCGGGCGATCGCCGGTCACTCGACCCACTTCGCCACGGGTGGACTTGCGAAATCCTTGTAGTGACCGGCGACATCGGCGGCCGCCGCGTCGCCTGTGTGGAGATAGATGCGATACGAAAAGGTGATGGATTCGCCTTTGGGCAGGGTGTGATCGCCGTTCTTCGCGCCACTGTAAAAGTCGTGATACCCGAAAGGGTTCGCACCCATCAGGCCGTAGCCGCGCACGTGCCAATGCACGGGATACCGGAAACTCCGCGGGCTGTCCATCACGGTAATGCCGCGCGCGCCGAAACCCTCGAGCGTGCCGGAGTAGTCGCACCAGGCGGCCGGCTTGCCCCACGCGGCCTTCTCGCCCACCGCGCCTTCGCTCGTCGTGATCTTCCCGGTGCCGCCGGTCTCGCGCAGATCGTCGTTCATGCGAAGGGAAACAATGCCGCCCTCTTTCGTATCGCCGAATTTCGCATCGCCGTAGGTTGCGGTGAATTTCACTTCGACGTCCATCAGGCGTGCGTTCGCGGGAGTATTGAAAAAGCGATAGGTGCGCTCTTCGTCGATGACGGGTTTGCGGTCCTTGTCTTTCCAGACATCGTGCGACGTGATCGCGCCCATCACCGGCCCGGAAATGGACTGAACGCTGCCTACCGACTGCCAGCCGGCCTGTTCGCTGAATTGCCAGAAATCGCCGCCGTTCACGTCGCCGTGGGCGGTCCAGAACGACACGTGGTGCGGATGGTCTTTCGTCTTACCGTCCTTTCCGCTGGACGGCCAGTCGCGCGTCATCGAGACGCCGCCCTCGCCGAGCAGCGGCCAGAGATACGGTTTGTGCTCCTTCTCGTCGAAGTGATAGGCCGTCAGGAGTTCGCCGCCGATCCGGACGTCCATCGCGCTTTGCTTGTCGCGCTTCGTCACTTGGACCGCCGGAGAATCATCCGGTTTACCCGGTTTGATCGTAAACGTGTGCTTGCCCGCCAACGTCGTCGCGGGAAGGATCCCATCGAGACGCCAGTGGGTCATCTGTAAGGGAATGGTCAGTCCCGTCCCTTCCTCTTCGGCGATCAGCGCGGGGCTTTCCGCAGTGCCCGGAACAACGGTCAACGTGAACGGAACAGTGCGTCCGCTCTCGGCCAAGTCGAGGGTGAAAGTGCTTCCTTCGAGCTTGGCGGGCTGCGCAAGGGCGCAGAGCGATATGACGGCGAGGAAGATCGTCAATCCAACGGTTCGCATACGAGCACTCCTTTAGGATAGAGGCGATTCTGATAGATGACGGGCCACCAATTTAGTTCCGATTCGGCGCGGCGTACTCCTGATACAGCGCATTCGCCTTTGCCTGATCGATCGGCGATTCCGAGACGATGATTCTAAACGTCAGCGTTAGCGGCTGGCCTTTTTTCAGATCGGGCTCGAAGAACGCGCCAAAGCGCGCATAGGGCCGGAGCGAATAGAGCTTGAGCACGGTCGGATTGCCGGGCGGCGTCATGTGCATCACCCAATACTTCTTCCCGCCGATCTCGGAATTGCACACCGCCCACCACGCGCCCGAGACCTCGTCGTTCTCGAGCCGTTTCGCGCCTTCGGGCAGGATATACACCGTCGCGTCAGGATCTTCCGCGACTTCGTTCGACAGGCGCACCTGCATCCCGGCGTGGTGCGAATCGCCTCGCAGGGTCACGTCGGCCTGCGAGCTAAGCACGCTGGTGAAATCGACGATGCGCATGCCATCGGCCCCCGGCCGCACGGCGATGGTGCGTTGCTCGTCGAGGATCGGCGTGCCGTCGTTTCCGTTCCACTCGATGCCGAGCGTTTGAATGTCGTGCTCCGGTGCGCGATCCAGGCTCATCTTTCCCGTGAACTGCTGGTAGCAGTCCGTCATGTGCCAGGTGTCGAATTTCGTGCCGCCGACGGTGGTCTCGCGCCAGCCGATGAACAGACCGCGATGGTGCGGGTACTGCCCGCCGCCGCCCTTCGTGATGGGTTCCTTGCCGGCGAAGTCCATGAGGTGCGTGTAGACCTTGTAGGTCTCGTCGCGCGCCTCTTTGGAGGAATCGTCGTAGGGCGTGATCACGGACTTCGTCCACGCGACGCCGCCGATGGTGAGGTCTTGGGTCTTGTCTTCGGCGAACGTAGTAGCGCAGGCCGTCAGCCCCGCCAGTATCAGCATCGAATATCGCATCGCGATCCTTCTGTGCACCGTCTCGCTACGATAACGAATATCACGCCGATAGTCGAGACCCGCCACAACGAGTGCCGCCACAACGGGTGCCGCCACACCGCGGAATTTGTTAGAGTCGCGGGGTACTCTGCGGACGGAGGGCGTATACATGCGGGCGATTTGGGCGGGGACGGCGATTCTTTTGTCGGCGACGGTCGCGCTGGCGGAAGGCGACAAGGACAAAGCCTCGGACCGCCTCACGATTAAGAACGGCTCGATCCATCGCGGTAAGGACCCGAAGGCCGTGCTCGCCGTGCAGCAGACGGGGCTGTGCAAACCGGGCCTGACGGATGAGGAACTGATCAAGGCCTTTATCCGCGTCTCCGAAGTGGGCGGCACGGCGCTTTGCTTTGAGCTTGGCGGATTTAGCGCCGACGGCACGGCGTTGGATCCCGCGCACGCGAAGGCGGCGTACAGACTTAAGGATGCGGCGAATTATCGCTGGATGCCGACCGTGGTCCATGTGCTCGGCGCGTTGCGCGATGCGGACGACGAGACGCGGCTTAATGCCGTGCGCACGGCGGCGACGTTTTTTGGGGATGTGTGGAGCGTGCTTTACTGGATCGATGGACCGAAGAGCGAGGAGCTTGCCAAAGAACTGAAAGATCGAGCGCCGAAACTTACCGTGCTCGCGGCGGCGGGCGGCGATGTGCAACTGGTGACGGACGCCAAGGACGCCCGCGAGAACGGCCCGGCGCTTCTGTTGGGCGCGCTTCCAGCGAAGAGCGGCGCGCTGCGTCATTGCATCCTGCCGGACGACCCGGCGTCGTACGAGGCGCTCGAGGAATTCAACCGCCAGCCGGCGGAGCGCGTGGCGTGGCAGCCCTCCACCGTCGGCCTGAGCTTCGAGGAGCGCAACGACGGCTGGATTTCGCTCTACGACGGAAAATCGCTGGACGGGTGGTCGATCGTCGGTGACAACAAGAAGGGTTTCGAGTCCAAGGACGGAATGATTTCGTGGGTGGCCGGCGGCGGCCGCAAATTGCAATCGCGCGATCGCTACGGCAACTTTATCCTGCGCGCAGAGTGGAAGCTGTATGCGCCGGGTGCGAACAACGGCATGTACTTCCGCGCGCCGCGCGCGAACCGCGAATCGAAGATGGGTTTCGAGTTCCAGGTGTTCGGGGATTACGGCAAGAAGCCGGACAAAAACAGCACGGGGTCGGTCTACGGCGTGGCGCCGCCGAAGGTAAACGCGACGAAGCCGGAAGGCGAGTGGAACCAGATTGAGGTCTATCTTAGTGGATCGATGTACCATGCGACTCTGAATGGCGTGGTCATCCAGGACCTCGATTTCGACAAAAACCCGGAACTAAAGTACCGCCTGCGCGAGGGTTTCATCTGCATCTCCGACCACGGAAACCGCGCGAGCTTCCGGAATATCCGCATTAAGACACTCTAATGCTTTGTTGAAATGGTCCCCCACTTGGACGGATTCGGGTCCGATGCCGCTCTCGAATCATAGAAGCCTCAGGTTAGCGAGATTGCTTCGTCGCAACCACGCTCCTCGCAATGACGGTTTAGATTGGGGTTTTCAACGGAGCAATATTTTAACAAAGCCGGCCGCGACTTCCGAGCAGCCGGCCACGTACCGGAGCAAGCTCGACGCACACCTGAGCGCGGGAGCGCGACTCTCCCCGGTTCACCGGCGGCGCGCGATGAGGCCGATGCCGAGTAGCACGGCTTGCGTGAGGATGATTGCGGGGCCGCTGGGGAGGCTTGCGAAGTATGAGATGTACAAGCCTGCGGCGAGGGTTGCTGCGGAGATGAGCACCGAGAGCAGGCTCATGCCGGCGAAGGTTTTGGCGAAGACGCGCGCGCAGGCGGCAGGCATCACGAGGAAGGCCGCGATGAGCACGATGCCGACGAGTTTGATTGCGACGACGATGACCACCGCGATCGCGACGGTGAGCAGGTAGTCGTCACGCTGGACGGGGAGGCGGTCGGCGCGCGCGAGGGCGGGGTCGAAGGTGGCGTAGGCCCAGCGGCCCCAGAGCGGGATCGTCGTGGCGGAGAGCGCGAGTATCGCGCCGGCGAGCCAGAGGTCCGCGCGGTCGATGGCGAGCAGCGAGCCGAAGAGGTAGGTGAAGGCGTCGGCCGAGTAGGTCTTCTTCAGCGAGAGGAAGACGATGCCGAGCGCCATCGAGATCGAGAAGAAGACGCCGATGGTCGTGTCGGAGGCGAGGCCGGCGCGGTCGCGCAGCCACACGATGCCGAGCGCGACGGCCACGGTGAAGGGCAGCGCGGTCCAGAGGGGTTGCGTGCCGAGGAGCAGCCCGAGCGCGACCCCGCCGAAGGCCGCGTGCGCCAGGCCGCTGCCTAGAAACGCGAGGCGCCGCTGCACGATGAAGGGGCCGAAGTAGCCCGCGAGCAGGCTGACCATCAGCCCGCCGATTAGCGCGCGCTGCATGAAGGGGAGCGTGAACGGTTCAAGCACGGCCGCGATCTCCATGGGTCGCGCCGACGTGGCCCGCGTGGCCGAAGAGTTCGAGCAGGGTTTGCGGCTGCGCAACTTCCGCGGCGGGGCCGTAGGCGACGAGGCCGCGGTTGACGAGCAGCGCGTGCGTGGCGTGCGTGCGCGCGCCCTCCCAGTCGTGCGTGACCATGACGACCGTCGCGCCGGTCTCGCGCTGGTAGTCCTCGAGCAGGTGGTACATGCCCGCCTCGCCCGTGACGTCCATGCCGGCGCCGGGCTCGTCGAGCAGCAGCAGCTTGGGCCGGTGCACGAGACTGCGCGCGAGGTAGGCGCGCTGGAGTTGGCCGCCTGAGAGCGCGGCGATGGGGCGGCTGGCGAGATCGGCGACACCGGTGAGCGCCATCGCGGCGAGGGCTTGCTCGCGTTCGGCCGGGCGAATGCGCCAGGGCCACGACTGGCGAATGCCGGAGACAACCAGTTCCAGCGCGATCGCGGGGAAGGTGCGATCAAGCGTCTTGAGTTGCGGCAGATAGCCGATCGCGCTCGCCGGCGCCTCTTCGGGGGCATGACCAAAGAGGCGCACCGTTCCGCTGGTGGGTGGCTGCACGCCGAGAAAGGCACTGAGCAGCGTGCTCTTACCCGAGCCGTTCGGCCCGATCACGGCGACGTAGCTGCCGGGCGCAATCGCCACGTCGAGCGGGGCGAGGGCCTCAAAATCGCCGAATTTGACGGAGACCCCGCGCGCTTCGATGGCCGGCGCGCTCACGGGAAGGCCTCGATCAGCGCACGCGCGTTGTAGCGGAGCAACTCGGCATAGGTCTCGCGCCCCGGCACGCCGCCGAGGGGGTCCAAGTGCGCGATGCGCACGCCGGCCGCTTCGGCGAGCGCGCGTACCGGCGCATCGGCGAGCTGCGGCTCGGTCACGATGACCTCGACATTCTCCGCGCGGACGAGATCGGCGAGTCCCTTGATCGCTTTGGGCGAGGGCTCCTGTCCGGCGATCGTCTCGATGACGCCCGCCGTGCGGATGCCGTAACGCTCGAGGAAATAGTAGAGCGAGGGGTGAAACTGGATGACGGACTTGCCTCGCAAGGGCGCGAGGGTCTGCGCGAGCTCTTCATCCAGCCGCGTCAATTCGATTGAAAACGCTTCGGCGTTGCGCCGGTAGATTTCCGCGCCGTCCGGGTCGAGCTTTGAGAGCGCGGCAACGGTCTTCAGCAATGCCGCGCGCATGGCGTTCGGATCGAGCCACACATGCGGATCGAGCGCGCCGTTATCATCGTCGTAATGCCGGAGTAGATCCGGCGGAAAAGATTCGATGAGACGCAGGCGCGCCGGCGCGTCGAGCCGCGCGGCCCATCCATCGAGCGAGTCGTCCAGGTAGATCACCGCGCTTGCTTTGGACGCCGCGCGCGCGCCGGCGGGATTGAGTTCGTAGGTGTGCTCCGACGCGCCCGGCGGGACGAGCACGACGACCTCCGCGCGCCCGTCGACGATCGGCCGAAGGAACGCGCCGAGTGGCGGGATGGTCACGACGAAAATCGGCTTCGCGTCCTGCGTTTCCGGCGCAGGCGAGCCGGGGCGGCAACCCGCGGCGAGGGCGAAGCACGCGAGCGCGCTGCCCGCGTATATATAGGCGCGACCGGCGGCCACGGGGAATTTGAAGGGTCTCACGCGATGTCCTATGGTCAAGGAGCGAGAACGGATTGAGGCTGTTTCTTAATGATAACGCATTCTCAAGAAATAAGAAAGCCCGTCTAGACTATGGATCGCGATACCCCCCAACGCCGCGCCATTCGCCGGATTTTGCAGCAATCCGGCCGCCCGATGAGCCCGCGCGAATTGCTGGCCGCAGCGCGCGAGGATGTGCCGCGCATGGGGCTGGCGACGGTATACCGCACGGTGCGCGGGCTGACGGACGAGGGCTGGCTGGCGCCGGTGGAAATGCCCGGCGAGCCGCAGCGCTACGAGTGCGCGGGCAAGGGGCACCATCATCACTTCAATTGCAGCCAGTGCGGCGGCACCTTCGAGGTGGAGGGATGCCCGACGGGCCTTGAGACGATGGTGCCCGACGGATTCAAAATGGAGACGCACGAAGTTTTTATTTATGGCCTGTGCGGCGAGTGCAACGCGGCCCCGCGGCCTTGATGGTAGGCGTTTCCAATGTCGAGCGGCGGGCGGACTCCCCGCGAGGCGCCTGAATCGCTGCGGGTGCGCTGAACTGGTTGGCGATTCGTTCCGCGAGTTGACCCGCGTCGCTGCTTCCTCTAGGCTGTGAACATCCCACCACCAAGGATTCCAGCGGGGAATTTCGGGCGCCGTGGCGCAGTCACTCACAGAAGCCGATTCGTTTCTTGTCGTCCGGCTGGGCGCGCTCGGCGACGCGCTGCGCGTGTGTCCCGCCGTGCGGCGGCTCCGGCGCGATCGGCCGCGCGCGCGCATTGGGTGGGCCGTCGAAGACTGGGTGCATCCGCTGCTGGCCGCGAATCCAAACGTTGACACTTTTCACGTGCTGCGCCGCGCCGAGCTGCGCGCCGGCGCTACGCGCGCCTTGGCCGAATGGCGCCGGTTCTCGGGTGAGCTTCGCGCGGCCCGCTACGATGCCGCGCTAGATTTTCATGGCCGGTTCAAGAGCGGAGTCGTGACCCGCTGTTCGGGTGCTCGCTGGCGCCTCGGCTACCCGAAGGGCCAGTGCACCGAGTGGAATCAATGGTTCACGAACCACCACGTCACTCTTGCGGACCCGCTCGAAAACCGCGTGCTCCGTTTCCTGCACCTGCTCGAGCCGCTTGGCTGCGCCGCGGACTACGACCCGAGCGACTTGGGTCTGCCGATCGAGGCCGGCGAGCGCGATCGCGCCGCCGCGTGGTACGCCGAGATCGGCCGGCCGCCCCTTGCCGCGTTCCTCGGCTCGAGCGCAAACCAGGCGGCGTACCACCGCTGGCCCGTGGAAAAATGGGTCGAGCTGCTCAAGCGGCTCGGCGCGGACGGCGTGCGATCGGTGGTGTTTTGGGGACCGGCTGAAGAGGCGCTCTCGCGCGAGGTTGTCGCTCGGACCGGGCCGGCCTGTATGCTCTCGCCGCGGACGCGCCTGCCGGAATTGATGGCGATGCTCGCGGAGTTTCGCGCGTTCATTGGCGCAAACACGGCGGCGATGCACATGGCGTGGATGCAGGGCGTGCCCACCGCGACGTTCACCGGGCCGGCGCTTCCGCGCACCGATTCGCCGCTGCCGCCGGTGCCCTCGCGCGCGCTGCGCGCGGACGGCGCGCACCGCGCCGGTGTGAGCAAGCGGCGACAGCCCGGGGTTGTCGCTGCGGTCCCAGTCGCCGAGGCATACGAGGCCGTCCGCGGCCTGCTGGAGGAAGCGTGCATCCGACCCGCAACGTCGTCGCCGGCCTCGCTGCAGCCGAACTAACGGGGCTGCACGACGCGGCGCTGCGCGCATGGAGCGCCGCGCCGCCTCACGCGGTCGAGCCGGGCGGCTCCTTCGAATCACTTGTTCTCGCGCAGCACTTTTCCAATTTCTCACTCTGGGGCCTCGAAGACGAGGCCCGGCGGCGCGACGTCACCGACGCGGTCATCGCCGAGGTGAAACGATCGATTGATCGCTGGAACCAGCAGCGAAACGACCTCGTCGAGCGCATCGATCGCGCGCTGCTCGCGGAGTTCGCCGGCATCGACACGTCGCGCGCCGCGTTGCATTCGGAGACCGCCGGGACGATGATTGATAGACTTTCGATCCTCGCGCTGAAAGTCTGGTACATGTGCCGGTATGCGGCGGACGCCGCGGATCCGAAGCTGGCAGAGGAATGCCGGGAGAAGGCCGCACAGTTGACAGCGCAACGCGTCGATCTCGCCCGCTGCCTCGAACAATTGTATGCCGACGTTGCGGCGGGCCGGCGGCACTTCAAGCTGTACCGCCAGCACAAGGCCTACAATGACCCGCGCCTCAATCCCGCGCTGCGAAGCGAGAGGGAGATTCAGTGAACCAGCGCGCGGTGCTGCTGTGGCAATGCCCCGATCAGCCGGGGATCATCGCGCGTCTCTCCGGATTGCTTTTCGAGCACACGGGAAACATTCTGAGTTCGGATCAATATACCAGCGATCCCGAGAAGGGCCGCTTCTTCATTCGTATCGAGTTCGTCTTCGACGAAGATCTGTATACGCGCGAGTACCTGGAGACGGCGCTTGCGCACGCCGCGCAGGAACTGGAGGCGGAGTGGGGGCTGTACTACGCCGGGCGGGTGCTGCGCATGGCCATTGCCGTCTCGCGCTACGACCACTGCCTGGCGGACCTGCTCTACCGCGTGCGCAGCGGCGAACTGCGCGTCGAGGTGCCGCTGGTGGTGAGCAATCACAATACCGCGCGCGAGTTGGTCGAGGGACACGGCATTCCATTCCACCACGTGCCGGTGGCAGTCGACACGCGGGGCGGACAAGAGGCGCGGTTGCTCACTCTGTTGCGCGGCGCGAGCGATTTCCTGGTGCTCGCGCGCTACATGCAGGTGCTCAGCGCGGACTTTCTGCGCGCTTACGGCAAGGACGTGATCAACATTCACCACAGTTTTTTGCCGTCGTTCAAAGGGGCGGATCCCTATCGCCAGGCCTACGATCGCGGCGTAAAGATCATCGGCGCGACGGCGCACTTCGCGACGACGGATCTCGACGAGGGGCCGATCATCGAGCAGGTCGTCGGACCGGTGAGTCACAAGGATTCGGTGGAGGACCTGCGGCAGAAAGGCCGCGAGCTCGAGCGCGCGGCGCTGGCGAACGCGATCCGGGCGTACATCGAGCACCGCGTGATACGGTATCGCAACAAAACGATAATCCTGGGCTGACGGCGAGGGCGAAGGGTGGCGGAAGCGTATCCCCTATACAAAAAGATTGGGTTGGCCGCGGGCTTGATCGCGTTTGCGGGCGTGCTGGCCGCGCCGACGCCCGAGGGGATGACGCCCGAGGCGCGCAAGGCCGCGGCGGTCGCCGCGCTGATGGCGATCTGGTGGATCACCGAGGCGCTGCCGATCGCCGCCACTTCGCTGTTACCGATCGCGCTGTATCCGCCGCTCCATGTGCTCCCGGCCGTGGAGGTCACCAAGGCCTTCGGCGATTCGAACATCTTTCTATTCATGGGCGGGTTCTTCATCGCGATGGCGATGCAAAAGTGGAACCTGCACGAGCGCATCGCGCTCATGATCGTCTCGCGCACCGGCACCGATCCCGGCCAGCTTGTGCTCGGGTTCATGCTCGGGACGGGATTTATATCGATGTGGATGTCGAACACGGCCACGGCCGTGATGATGTTGCCGATCGCGATCGCGATCATCAGCCAGATGGAAAAGCGCAACTACCCCGGGGTGAAGAATTTCGCCACCGCGCTGCTGCTCAGCATCGCGTACGCGGCCAGCATTGGCGGCATGGGCACGCCGATCGGCTCCCCGCCCAACGGCATATTTCTGACGAACTACGCGGGTCGATTCCCCGATGCGCCGCCGATCACGTTTTTCCAGTGGATGCTCGTCGGCGTGCCGGTCGTGGCCATCATGTTACCGCTGACCTGGCTGCTGCTCACCCGCGTGCTGTTCAGCTTTAAATCCGTGTCGTTTCCCGCCGCGCGCGAGGAGATCCGCGCGCGTCTCGCCGAGCTCGGCCCCATGGTCCGCGGGGAGCGCATCGTGCTCGCCGTCTGGGCGCTGACCGCGCTGGCGTGGATATTCCGCGAGGACCTCGTGCTGGGCTCGTTCACGGTTCCCGGGTGGACGCGGATTCTGGCGGAGCCGAAATGGGTGAACGACGGGACGATCGCGATTACCGGCGCGGTCCTGCTGTTTTTTATCCCGGTCGATCTGCGCAAGGGCGAGTTCGCGCTGGACTGGGAGTGGGCCAAGCGCATTCCCTGGGAGGTCCTGCTGCTGTTCGGCGGCGGACTGGCAATGGCCGAGGCCTTCCGGACTACGGGCCTGCTCGAGTGGGTCGGCGGGAAGTTCGCGCTGCTCGAGGGTATGCCGCCGCTGCTCGTCGTGCTCATCGTGTCCACGCTGCTGGCCTTCTCCGGCGAGGTCATGTCGAACACGGCCACCGCGGCCATCATGATGCCGATCCTCGGCGCGGTCGCGCCGGAACTGGGGATCCATCCTGTGCTGCTCATGTTCCCCGCCAGCATGGCCATCTCCTGCGGGTTCATGCTCCCCGCCGCCACCCCGCCGAACGCCATCGTCTTTGGCGCGGGCCGCATCTCGGTGCCGCAGATGGCGCGTGCCGGATTCCTGGTCGATCTGCTCGGCGTGTTCACCGTGACTTCGATCATGTATCTCGTCGGCTTATATGTATTCAACATCGATCTCGGGTCCATGCCCGAGTGGGCCGCCGCGCCAGCGCCGTAGGGCAATTTGTCCACCGATGAAAAGTGATGGGCGCCGATAACTGCTTGAACAAGGCCCACTGCGATTCGGAAAGCATGGGTCCTGCGTTGCGCTTTCTGGGGTGCAACGAGTTCACCGTCCCGTAGCGATCATATCCAGAGCAATGGATCAGCGCGTCGCTCCGGGACGCACCAAACGCGCGTCATTTCAATGAGACCGGGGAGCCTATGGCGCACGGGGCCCATCGTTTGGATATCCGGTGCGACGGCGGACTAGAATGGCGCTGGTTTCAACGGATTTTTCAGCCTTCGGCTGGGAGGCCTTCATCATGCACCAATTTCTGCGCGTTGTACCTGCCGTTATCGCGGCTGTCTCTGGTCCCGTATGGGCGGCGGACAAGCCGGTCACGTTTAACAAAGACGTGGCGCCGATCGTCTTCGCCAATTGCGCGTCGTGCCACCGGCCAGGCGAGATTGGGCCGTTCAGCTTGCTCGACTACGAGTCGGCGCGGCCTTGGGCCAAGAGCATCCGGCAATTCGTTGCCGAGCGCAAGATGCCGCCGTGGCATGCGGATTCGTCAAAGACCCGCTTCCTGAACGACCGCAGCCTTAAGCAGGCGAATGTCGACACGATCATCGCGTGGATCGATCAGGGCGCCAAGCAGGGCGATCCGGCGGACTTGCCCGCCGCGCCGAAGTTCAACGACTCGTGGGCGATGGGCGAGCCGGATCTCGTGTTCGAGTCGACGCGCGAATTCGAAGTGCCCGCCGGCGAACAGAATATTGAGTATCAGAGTATCCATCTTTCGCCGCAAGTGACCGAGGACCTGTACATCACCGAGTGGGAAATTCTCCCGTCGAATCGCAAGTCCGTGCACCACGCCAATCTTGTGCGGGCGCCGGTCGAGTTGCAGCCGGTCGGCATCGGCCAGGCGGTGATGAAGGGCGGAGACTACATCGGCAGCTACCTGCCCGGCGGGCGTCCGATGCGCTACCCCGCGGGCACGGCGCTGCGCATCCCGGCAGGGAGCAATATCCAGATTCAGGTCCACTACGTGGGGCAGGACCAGCCGATTACAGACCGTCTGCGTTTCGGCGTCAGGCTTGCCCAGGGGCGCGTCGACCAGATCGTGCGCACCTGCGGGACGGACGACTACGCAATCAAGATCGAGCCGAACGGCACCTTTACGATGGACACCGAGGTGACGCTCAATTTCCCGATGACGATCTTGTCGAGCGGCGCGCATATGCACACGCGCGGCAATGCCTACACCACGTCGGTGATCCTGCCGGACGGCACGCAGAAGCTGATCGCCGACGTCCCGCGCTATGATTGGAACTGGCAGTCGAACTACGAACTGGCGGAGCCGGTGCAAGTGCCGCAGGGGACGAAGTATCACGTCCATGCGTTTTGGGACAATACGTCGAACAATCCCGAAGCGGTGGATCCGACCAAGGCCGTGACCTACGGTCCGTGGACGGAGAACGAGATGCTCACGACCTGGTCGCACGTCGTGCTCACAGACGAGAAGCTCGGGCTCAAGGTCGAGCACGGCCGCGTCGTGGGCAAGTTTGACGACGCGGTGGACAGCGTGCACCCGGCGATCCTGCAGACGCTGCCGAACACATTTAGCATGCCGAAGAAGACGCAGACCACGGGCGACGAGTGACCACGGGAGCCACGTGCGGGCTGGCCCTGCGATAAGCGGCCGGCCCGCTTTTTTATGGGCCGCAACGCCATGACGACCAAACGCCCGATCAAGCGCCTGTGGCAAGACCGCGACATCTCGGCGCTTTCCTTTAACGAGCGCGTGTTGCAGGAAGCGGAGGACGAGCGCAACCCGCTGATGGAGCGCGTGCGATTTCTCGGCATCTACTCGTCGAACATGGACGAGTTTTACAAGGTGCGCGTGGCCAGCGCGCACCGGATGCTCGAGATCGGGCACCAAGACAAGAACCGCGTGCTCGAGGTGATCGCGCAGCGCTCGCACGAACTCGATCAGCGGTTCCAGGCGGCGTACAACACCATCATCAAGGCGCTCGCGCGCGAAGGCATCCGCCTGCTCACCGAGCGCGACATCAAGAAAGGCTCCGAGCTGGACGCCTGGCTGCGAGACCACTTCCGCCAGGGAATCTTGCCCAGCCTCGTGCCGCTGCTGATCGACGAGAGCCATGATTTCCCGCAGCTCATGGACGGCGAGCTGTACTTCGCCGTGAAGATGCGGGGCGACGTGCCGCGCTACGCGATCCTGCGCATCCCGACCGAGCTTGGGCGCTTCGTGGCGTTGCCCACGGGCGACTTCATGTATATCGACGATGTCATCCGCCATTCGCTGGACGACGTGTTCTACATTTTTGATTACAAGGAGATCGAAGCCTTCGAGTTCAAGATTCTGCGCGACGCGGAACTCGACATGGACAACGATTTCTCCGAGGACTACGT